>CAILJH010000122.1 GCA_903834475.1 uncultured Prolixibacteraceae bacterium
AATTTTACGGTACAAATCAAGTGCATACAAGTCTGTCATTCCTGAAACAAAATCGACAACTGACTGCACTTTTTCATAAGTTGATTCATGTTTCCCGCCATACTGGTCAGGCATAAGCTGGGTTATTTTTTGTGAAAATCCTTCCTTTGGATTCAGAATTGCTTCAATAAAAACCTCAAGCAATGTTCCGATAATCTGGTAGCCTGAAATCTCAATTTCAACCACCGACCGATCGTTGTAAATATTTTGCCAACTCACTTCTTTAATCCTTTTTATTGCCTCCAGTGAAATTGGATGAACATGATCAATCAAAGCTTTCTGGAAATTTCCCGAAAAGATATCGTCTTGCTTTTCCCAGAAAACATTTACGCATTGTTTTACCAATTTCCCGATCACACTGGCACGCAAATAGGCAATCTGCTCATTTGGATCCGAAACCATGTTCAGTGTATCATTGATGCGGTCAATCTGTGTCGTTTCCGTCTGTGCGTCAAAAAAATTCATCAACAGGAAACGTGTCTGTTCGAAGTTGTGGATTTTCAGTTTATGTGCATCTTCCAAATCCATTAACTGGTAGCAGATATCGTCGGCGGCCTCAACCAGAAATACCAGAGGATGCCGAACATATTTGACCGGATTTTCATTCGTTTGAAGCAGTCCAAGTTCATTGGCAATGTTTGCAAAAATTGACTTTTCAGATTGAAAAAACCCGAATTTAGGTTTTTCAGTCAACAGAGATTCATATGGATATTTCACGATGGATGCCAGCGTGGTATAGGTCAAGGCAAAACCGCCATCGCGTCGTCCGTTGAACCTGTGGCTCAGTAACCTGAATGCATTCGCATTTCCGTCGAACTGGGTAAAATCCCTCCACTGAGCTTCATTAAGTTCATTCCGGAGCCGAGGTTCATTGCTTTTTTTGAAGAACTGCGCGATGGCATCTTCTCCGGAATGACCAAAAGGCGGATTTCCCATGTCGTGAGCCAAACAGGCTGCAGAGATTACAGAGCCAATTTCCTGAAACAGTGGATTCTCAACCATCAGATTTTCACTTTCTGCCCTTTCGATAAACATGCTGCCCAAAGAACGGCCTACGCTGGCAACTTCCAGGCTGTGAGTCAAACGATTGTGTACAAAAACACTTCCTGGAAGCGGAAATACCTGGGTCTTATTTTGCATTCTCCGGAAAGGAGATGAAAAAATAATCCGGTCGTAATCGCGCTGAAACTGGGTCCGGCTATGTTTAATATCGTTTGTTGCAAGTTCTTCCTGTCCCAGTCGGGTGGTCGAAATGATTTGATTCCAGTTCATTCGGGTTTTGTTTTAAATGATTGTTCATTTATTGACCTATTGTGCCTTTCATGTCAGTCATTGGTTGTCATGCATCGTCATTCTGTTGTTTGATTTCGCTTCAAACAACTTAATGACCACCTAATGACAATTATATGACCTATTCATGTCTTTTGGCAAATTTGCAAAATCCAAGTATTTCAAAATGTTTGTGTCCGGTAATTATTCATTTCCTTATCGGCTTTTCGGGCATTCGGATAACATTGTTCCAGTAACATCCAGAACTTTTCGCCGTGATTTTTTACAACAGTATGAACCAACTCATGCACCAGCACATAATCGATCAGGTGTTCGGGAACCCGCATCAGGTGAAGGTTTAAATTGATGTTGTTGACCGACGAACAGCTTCCCCATCGGGTCGAGGCATTTTTTATACTGACATTTTCAAATTTGAATCCATGTTTATCGGCTAATTCCTTTAGTCGTTTTGGCAGGTAAGCCTTTGCTTCCCAGCGCATAACGTCAACCAGTGTGTTTTTTATAAACTCCTGAACTTTGGGTTGTTCATGATTCACCCGCTCAGGAATAAAAATTTGAATGATCCCGTTTCCGACCCGGTTGTAAACCTTATCGGTATTTCCTTTGGTGATTGCCAACTGGTGAAACCTGGTTTTAAAACAGCTTTCAGGAGCGAATAAAGTTAGCCCTTTACGAATTTTAGCCTGTTGTTTCAGTATCCAGTCCGCCTTCGATTCTACAAACCGGATGGCATCGCGGTATGGTGCCGATGGTGGCATGGATACCACAATTTCACCGTCCGGTTTTACGCTTAAACGAATCCTCCCCGATCGTTCGTTTATTGTAAATGAAACCTTTCCAAGCTGTTCAATATCGATGTATTTCGTCTCCATTCAAAATTCCGGAAATATTTGGCTAAAGTAATCAAACCAACGAATTTTCTTCAAGGATCTGGTGCCATATTAAAACGAGATTTCAGGATAAAAATCTTATTTTTTCGTTCTTTTTCATGAATCTTATCATATTACAATCGCCGATTTAGCCCTTACTTTATTAGTCTTTTTACAACTAAAAAAACTAACTGTCATGGCAACAATAACCAAAGAAGACGCCCTGCTTTATCATACTGAGGGCCGTCCCGGAAAACTGGAAGTGGTAACTACAAAGCCACACACAACCCAACGCGATCTTTCATTAGCTTATTCACCCGGAGTTGCATATCCTTGCCTTGAAATCAACAAAAATTTTGACGATATTTATAAATATACTTCAAAAGGGAACCTTGTGGCTGTCATTTCAAACGGAACGGCAGTGCTCGGATTGGGCGACATAGGCGCCGGTGCCGGGAAGCCGGTTATGGAAGGCAAAGGCTTTCTTTTTAAAATTTTTGCCGACATCGATGTTTTCGATATCGAAGTAGATACCAAAGACATCGATCAGTTTGTGCAAACGGTTAAAAACATCGCTGTTACATTTGGTGGAATAAATCTCGAAGATATTAAGGCGCCGGAATGTTTCGAAATCGAAGAACGTTTAAAGCGTGAATTGCAGATTCCACTGATGCACGATGATCAGCATGGAACTGCCATTATTTCTTCAGCCGGAATAATTAATTCGCTTGAACTGTCGGGCAAGAAACTGAACGAAGCCAGACTCGTTGTTAATGGTGCTGGAGCTTCAGCCATCGCCTGCACCAAACTGATTATTTCGCTGGGTGCAAATCCTGAAAACATTGTTATGGTCGATTCAAAAGGTGTACTTCGAAAAGACCGAACCGATCTGAATAAATACAAAGTTGAATTTGCCACCGATCTTGATATCAGAACATTGCCGGAAGCGATGGTTGGGGCTGATATTTTCCTCGGTTTATCACAAGCCAATATTGTTTCCAAAGAAATGGTGCAATCCATGGCAAAAAATCCGATCGTATTTGCGATGGCCAATCCTGATCCTGAAATACCATACGATGATGCCATGTCGGCACGAAAAGATTTGATCATGGCAACCGGACGTTCGGATTATCCGAACCAGGTCAACAATGTGCTGGGATTCCCGTATATTTTCCGTGGCGCACTGGATGTGCGTGCCACCTGTATCAATGAAGAAATGAAACTGGCTGCTGTTTATGCCCTTGCCGGACTTGCAAAAGAAGTTGTTCCTGAAAGCGTGAGCAAAGCATATAATGTAAAGAATCTTGTTTTTGGAAAAGATTACATCATTCCAAAGCCTCTCGACCCAAGATTGCTTACAACCGTTGCCCCTGCTGTTGCCAAAGCAGCTATGGACAGCGGAGTTGCGCGCAAACCAATTGAAGATTGGAATGCATACAAGCTTGAACTCAGCCAGCGTCTTGGCCTCGACAATCAGTTGTTTCATGGCATAGTAATTAAGGCCAAACAGAATCCGAAGAGAATTGTATTTGCTGAAGGCGATAACCTGAAGGTATTACGGGCTGCCAACGAAGTTTTACACGAAGGAATTGCAATACCGATTTTACTGGGAAATGTTGAGGAAATCAAACAACTCATTAAAGATAACCATTTTGATTTATCTGAGATTCAAATTATCGATCCACATTCGAATGAGAACAATAAAACACGAAAGGCCTTTGCCAATTTGATCTACGACAAACGTCAACGCAAAGGCGTAACCATGGCAGAAGCTTATGAAATGACTTTCAACCGCAACTATTATGGAATCATGATGGTTGATGCCGGATTAGCCGATGGAATGATTTCAGGAGTTACAACCCATTACCAGGATGTAATCAGTCCGGCCTTGAAATTGATCGGACCAAAACCAAACCTGAATCATATTTCAAGCATGAATATTGTGATGACAAAGAAAGGTCCACTTTTCTTTGCCGATACCACAGTAAACCTTGATCCCGACGTTCAGACCCTGATCGAAACAACTTTGCTGACTGCAGAGGAAGTCCGGAAATTCAATATCGAACCAGTCATTGCATTGGTATCCTACTCCAACTTTGGTTCTGTGAAATTGTCGGAACATACCAATACGCTGGAAAGAGTGAGACAGGCCGTAGCGTATTTGCACAAAAACCACCCGGAACTCATTGTGGATGGTGAAATTCAGATGAATTTTGCACTCAATAAAGAACTGCGGAGTCAAAAATTTCCATTCACTTTATTAGAAAACAGGGATGTCAATACGATTATATTCCCCAACCTAACAGCCGGAAATATTGCATTCAAAATGATGTACGAAATCGGCGGAGCAGAAGTCGTCGGTCCAATTCTGATGGGAATGAAAAAACCGATCCATGTTGTTCCGACAGAATGTTCTGTACGCGAAATCGTAAACATGACCACTATTGCAGTGGTTGATGCTCATTGAAAGGATAAACGAGTATACGATATGCTGACTAACCAAAAACATTTTGTCATTAAGTGGTCATTTGATGGTCATTAAGTAGTAAAAAAGCAATGAATGACAATCAAATGACTATAAATGACAAATCTTGACGGAAAGAAATCCAAGTCAGGAAAGTAAGCTGATATTCGTAAAGGATATTATTCTTTGTCGAAAACAAGCGTTTCTGCAACTTCACCAAAAGATGATGAAGCACTTGTTTCGACAACCAGATTAACGGTTTCCATCTTATACACCTCAACGATTACCATTTCCCCGTTATCACCCATCGGAAACTTCGTGGTAATTTTTAAAGAATTTTTATCGTCGGACCAAATTGCAATCGACTTCTTCTGAGTATCCTGCCATCCGGGATTAATGCATTCGTTTCCATCCAAAGTAAATTTATCCTTGATTGTAAAATCGGTGCCCTGAAAACTGGAATGTCTTTCCACGTTAAGATCATTGCCGGACTGAACAGCAATCATGTCTTTGGGTGCCATGCTGAACTGAGCGTTCAATTTGCTTTTTGAGCTGTTCAACTTCCAGTTTCCGGAGAAATCAGTGGCCTGTGCTGATACAATTACAGACACCAGTAAGGTGGCTAAAAGGAATACCATTTTATTCATAAAAGTCAGGTTTTAATTTAGAACTCTAAAGTTCTAAAAAATAAAGAACTTATTGCATCCCAGACAATCTTATTACTTCAAGAAAAAAGTAGTCTCCGGTATTATCAACTGCACAATTTCAGGAATAAAAGAATGAATTTCAAGGCTAAAAAAACTAAGACATCTCAACGATTTCTAATCCAATCAACAGAATGATATCTGGTTAAACAAAACTGAAAATGAAAATTCTCTGAAATATTCAAAAGGTTACATATATTTACTGCGATGAACAAACGGTTATCACTTTTTCTATATGTTCTCCTGTACTCATTGGGCAACGCATGGGCTCAGCAGCTTTATTTCAATCATCTCTCGGTAAACAATGGGTTGTCGCAGGGAGTAAACAACTGCATTTTCAAAGATTCAAAAGGATTTGTTTGGATCAGTTCATATGATGGACTCAACCGGTTTGACGGTATGAGTTGCGTCAGTTTTCGTTCTTCGATCAATGAAACAAGCGGTTTAAAAGGAACTCTTTTCTTAAATATCCTGGAAGATCAAAATTCAAATTTGTGGTTCGGAAGTAATGCGGGCCTGAATTTTTACAACCGACAACTTGATGTATTTCAAAACTTCAGAATCAAAGACCGCAGTAATGACGAGCAGTTTTATTCCCCTTTCTATATTGATGACGCCAATAACATCTGGCTTCAGTCGGTTTCTGATATTATCGTGTTTAATCCTGCCAGCAAAACATTTAAATTTCTCAAACATTTTCCTTTGCCTGGAAATTTAATTGTAAAACCATTGCCTGAAAAGCTCTATCAGCCTTTGCAAAAAATCTTTGCTGTCAAAAATAACTTACCCGTATTGTGGCAGGGAGAATTTATTGGTGAAAAGGCCCTATGGGAATCTATACCTTTGACTATTCCGGCAAAACAAATCACCTCGTTACTGCCAGTTACAGACAAAAAAATCTGGTTAGGTACCGAAAATGGTGTTTACCATGTACAAATGAATCAAAAGAAAGATTGCATTTGCCAACTTGCAGACAAGGAGATAAAAAGTGTTTCATCGATGCACCTCGATCAGAAAGGAACACTCTGGATTGGAACATTAAAGCAGGGTTTGTTCAGTTTAGATACTTTGGCACGAAAAATAAAAAATCAGTATATAAACTCAGTGTATAGCGGTTATTCCCTTGCCGGAAACCAGATTAAATACATTACTTCGGATGAAAAGGGAGAGTTGTGGGTATCGGTCTGGGGAAAAGGAGTGGATTATACCAGTCTCAAAAGGTTCCGGTTTAATCAACACATAACCAAAGAGGAAGCAATTCTGGCCGGAACTGACAATTTTATCCGATCTATCATCCAGGTGAAAAATGAATTTTGGTGCGGTACACAAGCGAGTGGTATTTTAATTTTGGACGAAAACAAAAAGATAAAAAAGTCCATTCATGATGGGATACCCCAGTCGATTGAACATTTATTTTTAGATCAGGACAATCGTGTATGGGCATCAACTTTTGAAGGTTTGTTTGTGATTGATCCGATAACGAAAAAAATCATCAAACTTCCGGTGAATAATGCCGGATACGGTTCTACCTCCAATCAGTACAACTTTATCAGCCGTTTGCCCAATGGCTCCATGCTTGCTTCAACGAACTCAGGACTGTTCATTATCAAAAAAAATAATGGCAATTACCAATTCAGCGCAATAAAAGGGATAGAAAATGCGGAAGATGTGTATTTGACTACCTACTGCGATCAGTTGAATCATTTATATATTTCAAGGGCATTCAAAGGATTCTCCGTTTATAATCTTTCCGGAAATTCATTGAATCTGATCCGGGATCTGCCGATGGAAGCAACCATCAAATGCTTCAGCGAATCGGCCGACAGCACAATCTGGATCGGCAGCACAATTGGTCTGATCAGATTCAATAAATACAAAGTTCAGATGGAGCAATTGATTACCACCAAACAAGGTCTGAGTAATCAATACATCTACAGTATCCTGAAAGACGAAGATCACTTGTGGCTGAGCACAAACGCTGGCATCAACCGGTTGGATCTCCGCGATAAAACAATTAAAATATTTTCGGCTGGCGATGGGCAGCAAAGCAATGAATTCAATACGTATTCCTATTGTAAAACCGCCAAAGGAGAAATTCTTTTCGGGGGAGTGAACGGACTGAATTCTTTTTTTCCGGCCGACTTTAATGACAATTCATATCCTCCGCAGCTTATTCTTACGGGTTTGCAAATTAACGATACAATTTTTAAAACACCTTTCAATTTAACTGATATAAAAGAACTTCAACTTGAATATCACCAGAATACACTTGGGTTGCAGTTTACGGTAATTCAGTATGCCAATGCTCCTGCCAATACTCTGAGCTACATGCTTCAAGGTTATGATAAAACATGGGTTAACGCAGGCAATAAAACAAAGCTAAGGTATTCCAGAATTCCCCCAGGTCGTTATATGCTCAAAGTAAAAGCTTTTAATGCTGACGGGGTCGAATCTGAAAAGATATATTCTTTACCCATAACTATTCATTTTCCCTGGTGGCGAAGTTTGTGGTTTGAGTTATTGGCAACACTTATGTTTTTTGGCCTGATCCATTTTATATCAAGAAGTTATGTCAGGAGAAGACTCGAAAAGCAAAGGGAACTTCTGGAGCGGAAACAGGCCGTTGAAAAAGAACGCAACCGCATTAGCCGCGATATGCATGATGACCTTGGAAGTGGACTTACAATGATTGCTATTCTTAGTGAAGTTGCAAAAAAAAGATTGTCTGAACCTGATGAAGCCAAGGATTTGCTTGATAAAATCGCTGTTTCTTCCAGAGAACTGGTTGATAACCTTCAGGATATCATCTGGTTGCTCAATCCAAAAAACGACACAACTGAAAGCCTTTCGTCATACATCAGGGAATATGGCCTGAAATATTTTGAACTACTTCCTGTGCAAGTTAATTTTAACTATCCTGAAGATTTTTCCTCTACCCGTTTGGGTGAAGAACAACGCCGCAATATCTTTTTATCGGTGAAGGAAAGCATGAATAACATAGCTAAGCACGCCGAGTGCAATAACGTGATAGTTTCCATCCATGAAACATCAAGTGAATTCAAGATAAGTATTGTTGATGATGGAAAAGGTTTTGACATGAATTCGGTTCGGATATTTGCCAATGGACTTGATAATATACAAAACCGGATTGAGCAGGCCGGTGGAAAATATTTTATTACTTCTGATCCGGGAAAGGGAACGATGACCGAAATTATATTTTATACTTAACCCTTTTTTGTTACTTGGAAACAAAGAAAGATGATTTACTTTTAAAGGTTTAAACAGAGTTTTATCAAGCCGGATGATTAAGGTAGTAATTATAGAAGATATCAAGGAAATAAGGGAAGGCCTGCAAATGCTGATTGATGGCAGCGATGGATTCGTTTGTGCCCAAACCTTTGGAAACGGCGAAGAAGCGCTGGAAAAACTTCCTGCTATTTGCCCGGATGTTGCATTAATGGACATCAACCTACCTGGGATCAATGGTATCGAAGTTGTTCGGGCGCTTAAGTCACAAGGCTGTAAAACACAATTCATTATGAGCACTGTTTACGAAGATGATGAATCAATTTTCGAATCACTCAAAGCAGGTGCCTGTGGATATTTATTAAAAAAAACACCCCCAACAAAAATTCTGGATTCAATTACCGAAGTCTACCACGGTGGATCCCCAATGAGCGGACAAATTGCACGGAAAGTGATCGCCTCCTTTCAGCAAAAAGATTCGATTGATGAATCTGAAATCCTCACTCAGCGCGAAAAAGAAATTCTTAAATCCTTGTCAAAAGGCCTGCGTTATAAAGAAATTGCCTCCGAATTCAATATTGGAATGGAGACTGTGCGTTCGCATGCACGAAATATCTACGAAAAACTCCAGGTGCAAAGCCGCACCGAGGCCATCAATAAAGTAATGGGCCGATAAAATTTCAACTTTCCTTTTTCTTCATCCTCCCCTCCTAACACTATTTTGGGATTGCCTTCTTTTAGAATATATCGGAACTTCACTATCTAAAATACACCACCGTATTTTTCTGGAAGTGACTGCGTTTTAGAGAGAGCAAATAACAAAGCTGGGGTAACCCCCAATCATAAATTAAATATACCAATATGAAAAAATTTATCCTTTTAAGCTTGTGTGCATTTCAATTGGCCATTGGATCGTTTGCACAAACCAACATCAGTACCAGTTTCGCAGTAAATACAACACTGACGTTAGCGAACAGCCCTTACGTGATAACCAATTCGATCAATATTAACGATGGAGTTACCGTTACCATTGAAAAAGGGGTCGAAGTCAGGTTCAATTCGGGCGTCTATTTGCAGGCATTCGGAACACTGAATGCCAAGGGCGTTAATTTCACAGCCAACACTACCAAAACAAAAGGTTTCTGGGATGGAATTTATGTTTCGTATGAATATTCTGCAAGCATTGGGAGCGTAACTCTGGACAGTTGCAACGTTGAGTTCGCCAGCAATTTATACGCCCGTCACGGTCAGCTCACCCTGAAAAAAACTACCCTGAATAATTTTAGCGGGCATGGAGTTCAGGTCTCTAATCTGGGAACGCTAAACGTCACCAACTCGGTCATTAAAAATGTCAACTACCCGATTTATATCTACGGTCCGGGGAAAATTGCAAGTGGAGGGAATAACCAGTTTACAGGCAATGCCAATGACTATGTCTATATGGCTTTTAACAATATTCCGGGCGTTTTTGACATGCCTAATCTGGGTATTCCTTATTATTGTAATTATTTGCTGGTTACCGAAACCGGAACCCTGAATATTTCTCCGGGAGCCCAGCTTAAATTCATGAATTGCGAATTTACGATCAGTGGAAAAATTAAAGCCCCGGGAACCGCATTAAATCCGATCATTTTCGATATGCATCCGGGCGCTTCCTATTGGCTGGGAATAAACATAACTGCCAATGCCATTGATACCGCCTGTATTTTTAAGAACTGTGTTTTCAAGAACGCTAAGTATGATTATGAGCCTTACGTTGCTATGGAAATTAACTCTGCTTCGCCAACATTCGAAAATTGCAAGTTTACTTCAAATGCCCGGAACCTGATTGTTACAGGATTAAGCAAACCAACGTTTACCAATTGTAATTTTGAAGGTTCTACACTTCAGTACGGTGAGTGTTTTAACGTCAGTGTTGCAATGGACGCCAGTGTAGTTTTCACCAGTGATTCGATCAAATTCAACACAAAGGAAATCAGGGCTTTAAAAATACCGGCATCTTCGGTAATTGATGATGCCCAACTAAAAAAACAATCCTTCAAAAATCTTAATAACATAAGCTATTGCCTTTATGGAAACACAACGGTTCTCGATACGGCCACCTTGGTAATCGATCCGGGAGTGGTTATTAAATGCCGCGATAACTCTTCAATGATTACAGCAAACGGAACTTTAACTGGAATTGGAACTGACCTGGAACCTATCATATTTACCAGCATCGCTGATGATACTTATGGAAATCCACTGGATTCGCAAAACGATGGGAATGCCGTTCCGGGAAATAGCAGCTCTGGCCGGATTGCCATTTATGGTAAAAAAACATCCAAAATTGAAAATTGGAAAATAAACTTTGGCGGCTATAACTCCGACAATTGGTCCGTTTATGTTACAAACGGGAACATCGTAAGTAAATGTGAAATCAAAAACTCATACAGGGGAATATACTTTAGTGACAATGCCCAGCTTTTAAATAACTCCTTCCTGAATATCAACTACTATCCATTAGCCCGGTTTGTTAATCAGGGAAGTCCGGTCATGTTGGGAAATACCATCTCGAATGTTGGAAATGTTGGGATTCTGATCGCAGGCTTTGGAACCGATTCGCCAACACTTAAACCGATGGATTTTGCCGGATTTACGAACGTAGCATACATTGTTGAAAATCTGATAACCATCCCTGCGTCGAATGTGATTACTATCGATCCGGGAGTAGTAGTAAAATTTCAGGATTATTATGGAGGATTTCTTGTAAACGGAGCAATAAAAGCTGTTGGAAAAGCAAATAATAAGATCATCTTCACTTCTCTAAAAGACGATTCTGCAGGAGGTGACACCAATAATAATGGAACTGCTACAGTACCTGCTTCAGGCAATTGGTACGGAATTAATTACACAGGAACCGCAAGCGATACCGATAATATTCTTAAAAATTGTGAGTTAAGGTATTCCGGTTCCACCTATTACATCAGTTATCCAGATGATTACTTTAAGAAAAGTGCAATACGAATTACCGATTGCCACGTGGCGATCGACTCAGTCAAAGTGAACTTTACCAGTAACTGCGCATTGGGTATTTTCGGCAATGCAAATCCGGTAATTACAAATAGCGAGTTTTATAATTTAGGTAATGCCCCTGTTTACATGGACATGTTTTCACAACCAACCTTTACAGGAAACAAAATTGCCAATTTACCAAGAGTTGGATTGCTTATACGAGGTCAGGACATTAGTGGAACCGTTCCTTCCCGCAGTTTTGCAGGTTACGATAACATAACTTACATTGTAGAAGAGGGAATGACCATTACCGGTCAGCTGACAATTCCTGCCGGAACAACCTTCAAAGGGCCTGGAATATGGTACATTCACGGAAAAATAAGCGTTCAGGGAACAGCAGACAAACCAGTAGTATTCACAACGCAGGAGGACGATGCCTATGGCATCCCAAGTGACCTGCAGCAAAACGGGGCAAGCGGTTTGAATAATTCCGGAAGCGTTTTTGTTTTCTACGACGAATCCAATGATCTGAGTACCATCGATCATACGATATTCAGGTACTCGCCCACAATCCCAATCCAGCTTACCAATGCATCACCTAAAATATTAAATACAACTTTCGAAAACCTTCCTTTTTCAGGTATTCAACTTTCCGGCTCGAGTGCACCATCTATTAACAATTGTACGTTCAACAACATTTCCTTTCCATTCACAACCTCTTTGATCACTTATCCGGCTGAAACAACCAACAATGTGATTTCAGGAACAACTGGAAGAGCCATTCGGATTACGGACGAAACTCTCACTTCGGACGTAACACTCGCGAAACATGATTTTGCAGGCAAAACAAATATTCCGTATGTATTTATGAACTATACCGTTGGAACGGGTGCTAAATTGACAATCAAACCGGGAGTAGTCTGTAAATTCATGCAAAATGGCTTTTTACATATCCAAAATGGCTTGATTGCCAAGGGAGGAAGTACAACCGACAGCACTATTGTTTTCACCGCCGACCGCGACGACTTTTACGGGGGTGATACTTATGCTGACGGAGATGCAAACCAACCAACCAATAACTGGTGGAAAGGCATCTATTTTTACAACGAATCACTTGATGAAAATTGTTCGCTCGAAAATTGCATACTAAAAGATGCATCTGATTACTACTATTATCCTTATTACGCTCCATACGATCAATACAGAACCGGAGCAGTAACCGTTGATAATGCTTCACCCACACTCAAGAATTGCCTTTTTGAAAGTAATTACTACGGAATTATTTCCCGAAATACTTCGTTGCCTAAAATTACCAACTGCGACTTTGTCGGAACGGATCCAACCTACGGATTTGGCGTATACAATCAAACCTCAACAAACACGGTTACCGCAATAAATTGCTGGTGGAACAGCAATACCGGGCCAAAACATTCTTCGAATCCGGGTGGTTTAGGCGAACGTGTATCTGACTATGTAACATTCATTCCATGGGCAACCCAATTAGCCAAACCGGTTTTAGGTGATGTAAGCATGAATGGTGAAGTGAAACCATACGATGCTTCACTGGTTTTGCAGTACGCTGCGAGCAATATCACACTGTCTGCTAAACAGCTGACTGTCGCCGATGTGAGTGGAAACGGAATCATTTCTTCATACGATGCTTCTCTGATTTTGCAGTATAGTGTTGGCCTGATCAGCATGTTCGACCAATTGGGCGTGAAATCGGCTTCGATTAACGATTTGGCTACCATTTCTTTTCCTGATCTGATTAGCGAACCATCCAAAAAGACCTTTGAAATTCCACTCACCGTTTCAACAGCACAGGGAATCAAAGCGATGGACATGAAGTTTTCTATCAATCCTGAACATGTCAAATTCCTTCGCATCAATAAAGATAAATTGCCGGCAGGCCTTAGCATCGAAGCCGGGTTTAATGCTCAGAAAGGCGAAATTGTCCTTTCCATGGCTTCAGCGTATGATTTGAATCTGATCAGTCAACCCATGATTCTTGAATTCGAATTTGTAGACTCTGCCATAACCGAATCGCAGTTTAACCTGACTTCAGCCATGGCAAACGACGATTTCCTGATGGACATCGCTGCTCCGGCAACCATAAGCAGCAAAACGACCGTTACCGGACTGAACGCTCAGTCGCAGCTTTCAGCGCCAACGGTTTATACCGATCAGGATGGAATCCATACCCGGTTTGAACTTTCGAAAAGCAATCAGAATCTGTCGTTTCAGGTAGCTGATTTATTAGGCCGGACAGTTTATCAAACGACAGTTAAAAATCTCAGTTCCGGAAGGCAATATTTTGACCTGAATTATACTGATTTCGAAAATCACACCAAAGGAATTTATATCCTGAACTTGCATACTGATGACTTCAGTTATTCCAAAAAGCTACTGCTAAAGTAAGCTGTCATTTTAGATGAAACCGCATTCGTGCTTAGGGTTGAAACCAAGAAAATCAAACACAGGCACTGGTGCATTACTGGAAAAACGCCAGACACTAAAATAAATTTTTACAGATGAATAAACTGATCAGATATATATTTTCCTCCTGCATTTTGACCTGGTGCTGTATGCTGCTCGTCCCTGGCGCAGCAATGGCTCAATCGAACGTGGGATTCAGTATTGAAGGGACAACGATCCTGGAAAAAAGCACATTTACAATTGCAGTTAAAGCGGATACGCTTTTAACGGGAAAAGGAATTTATGCCTTCCGCTTTGGTTTGTCGTATAATGCCGACTACCTTGAATTTCAGGGGATCGATTCTGTTGCATCAATCATGAAAGACTGGGGAATTCCAACTTTAAGCAACCGGACAAAAGGCACCATACTGGTTGCCGGGGCAGGTTCTTCAGCACTTTCAGGAAAAGGGAAATTGTTTTACCTGAAATTTAAAGCGCTGATTGGGGGAGGAACCTACATTCAGAATATTTCAGGAGTAAGTTTTCTTAACGAAGGATCACCTGCAATGACAATGAATTATGCCTATATTCAGGCTAATTCACGTTCCTATCCTGACATTTATCCTGACGATATCCAACTATATGTGGGAGATGAGGCCCAATTGTATGTGAACGGAGGTACCGCCCCGTACATTTACAATGTTGCAGATACTGCTGTCGCTGTGATTAGCAGCGCGACCAAAATTAAAGCAAAAGGTCCGGGCTACACCAAAGCAATTGTAACGGATAAGGATGGTTATGTATCGACCATGACCGGAAATATTGACGTGCGTGCGGTCAAGATGAGCATCATGCATAGTACGGCCTGGCCAAAAGACACTTTCTATTTGCCGGTAAAAATTGAAATCGCACCCGGAACGAAAGTTTACTCCGGATATTTCGAACTCTCTTTTAACGGGAACATCGAGGGAATTAAGTCAAGTGCAAAAACCGGAGATTTTGATATTTCCATACAAAATAATGCGGTTTCCAATCTGGTTAGGGTTTCGTTTGCTTCTACCACCGGAATTACCGGAAGCGGAATTTTTTGCTACCTGGGATTCAAGGCTGTCAATAGCGGAAATCATTACTTTACGCTTCAGAACATGCAGTTCAACGAGTCTCTGAGAGCTTTTTCAACCAATGATTTCGTTGAAGTGTATTATTTGCCAACCTTAAATATTTCGCCAAACAGCGGAACGCTGATGTGGGGTGAAACACAAAAAATAACCGTGACAAACGGAGCACCGCCAATGACGTATAAAGTTTCTGACACGAAACTGGCTTCGGTCGACATTCAGGGAAACCTGAAAGGTTTATCAGGCGGAAAAGTACAGGTCACAGCAACCGACTCGCACGGAGCGACACAAACCAGCAGCAATTTTCTCATTTACGACAACCAGTTCTCCATCACCAATTCCGACGGAGTTCTTGATAAAATTTGCCGGGTTCCGTTATCCACCTCACAACTTCCATCCGGAAAATCGATTTTCGATTTCGACGGCACGATTTCATTTCAGGGAACGGATCTTGATTTTGTAGGAATCGATCCGGTTAACTCCGGAATGTTAACTGATTTTGCTCAGACCGGAAATTCGGTGCACATTGTTGGTGCCACCAGTACCGGAATACCTTCAGGAATAGTGTGCTACCTGAAATTTAACCTGAAAAATACAATGGCCATCGGGCAGCAGACCACGATTACCCTGAACTCCATGTCGGCCAATGAGTCAACGCTGTACTCAACTCTTTTAAATGGAAATATTACGCGCGTGGCACAATTGAGTTACCGGCCAATCGCTATGGCTGGATTAAACAAGAGCGTGGCCGAGGGAGAAACAGTTCAGCTCGATGGATCACAATCATACGACAACGATGGAAATCCGCTCACCTTCTCGTGGAGGGCACCTAAAGGAATTCACCTGAACGATAGCACCCTGAAAATGCCAACATTTATAGCCCCTGAAGTGAAAGTGAATACCAATTACACCTTTACGCTGGTTGTAAACGACGGTACATCCGACTCCGATCCTTCAACCATTACTGTTAATGTTCTGCAAATTAACAAACGGCCGGTAGCCAATGCCGGACCAGATAAAAATTATAATGAAGGAAGTTCCGTTTCATTGGACGGCAGTCTCTCATTCGATCCCGATCAGGATGTGATCTCCTACAAATGGACCTCGTTGGATGGAATTATCCTGTTTGATCCGCTCAGTGTATCGCCTTCATTTATTGCCCCTCAGGTCAATTCCAACAAGGTGTACCGATTTAAACTTGAAGTAAATGATGGCGTAATTGGTTCACTTCCGGATACTGTAAAAATTACTGATGTGAACCTGAATAAAAAGCCGGTGGCTTTTGCGGGTGGTGACCAAACCGTCAACGAAGGTGTTTTGGTTCAACTCGACGGATCCTTATCATCGGATGGCGATGGAGAACCATTAACTTTTAAATGGGTTGTTCCGGCCAATGTTCATCTTTCGTCGCCGACAGTGAGTAAACCAACTTTTACGGCACCACTGGTTCATCGCGATTCGGTTCTGGTTCTTTCGCTGGTTGTCAACGACGGTCACATCAATTCGGATACCGACAAAGTATCGGTTACAGTTAAAAACCTGAACATATTGAGTTCTGAAGCTCAGATTATAAAGGCATCGGGCACAGGTATTGATTCATCGAAAGTAGATCAGGTTTTATCGCAGGTATTCCTTTACATTCCATACGGTGCTGATCCCCGGACACTGGCGCCAACTTTCCAGATTTCTCCCAAAGCTACTATTAACCCGGCTGGAGGATCAATCCGGAACTTCACTTCACCAGTCAGTTATACGGTGACTTCGGAAGATGTAACAGTGACCAAAACTTATTCAGTCAAAGTATTTACACCCACCGTAACTCTGAAAAGAACTTTGGCCGCCGGATGGAACTGGATTTCCTTAACTACAATTCCGGCAGATTTAAATGTCGGACCTGTTTTGAGTTGCCTTTCAATGGCCAGTCTGGACTATGTCAAGTCAGCAACAGCATCGGCAACCTATTATGCGCCTTCCGGCTGGTTCGGCGATTTGATCAGTTTGCCGCAATACGAAATGCTGATGCTTAAAAAAGCCACCACGCAGATTTTCACTTTGTCAGGAAAAGAAATTAATCCGGCTTTGACAACTATACCTGTTACGACAGGCTGGAACCGGATCGGATATATCCTGAAAGGCAACGCAGCAATTGGCGGGGCTTTCGATCAGACTTCGCTGCCAACAGGTGATCTTTTGCTGAAAAGCAAAGAAGCTTCGTCGGTATTCTATCCTTTATCGGGATGGACCGGCGACCTCGACTCACTCCGCGTTCTGACCGGATACATGATGAAAACCGTTTCGAATTCCGATCTGAAATATCAGTCAGGCAGTGCAAAACTAAAATCTGCTCAGCAATCACTTTTCAGCCGGAACGAATTATATAAAAACTATGAGATTAATCCGCCGGCATACGAAAATTCGGCCAGCCTGATTGGAGAACTGGTAAATCAGAACGGTGAGAATTTAATTCATGAGGGTGACTTGCTGATCGCTTATTCGCAAAACGCGCCAAGAGGTGTTACCGAAGCCCGCTTTGTTCCGGATTTAAACCGCTATGTATTCCTGTTAACGATGTTTTCGAATTCGAATCAGGAAAAGCTGAGTTTTAAAGTCAAAACACTTTCTGATGGACTGGAGAAGACGATCACTGACAAAGTGGTTTTCAGTGCCGACGAAGTATTCGGACAGGCCATGAATCCATACCAGCTTCACCTGGACAGTTCAACCGGAATATCCGCAGCCGGAACCGAAGGATCAATAACTGTATTTCCAAATCCGGTTAATGACGAACTTCAGATCCGGTCTGATGAGAAAATCCTTTCGGCCAGATTGTCCGGATTATCCGGAAATTGCCTGATTACTATTTCAAATACGTCGGAATATACTTTGCGTTTAAGCACCAAAAATCTGAGTTCAGGAATATACCTCCTGAAAGTTGAAACATCCCGTGGCACATTCATACAGAAACTAATTAAATCGGCCAATTAGCTGTTTGAAAAGGAATTACTAAAGAGATAAACCCAAGAGAATATGAAAAATTTCATACCTAAAAATAGTCAACTACCTTCCTCCGGAATTCAGGACGAATTCAGAAGATGGAAATTGAATCTCGGCATCATCCGGACGGCAGTACTGGCATTGTTACTTTGGTTGCCAATTGCTGCCAGCGCAGCCTTTTCGCTGCCTGCCATACCAAGCAATGGCAGTCTGGCCAAACGGTTTGAACTGAGTACGGAATTGGTTTTCAGGGTAAAAATCGGCGAAACGTATTTACCCAGCGGAGCCCTGATCGCATCCATCAACGGCGAAATACGCGGCGCACAAACCGCTTCGGTAAATTTTCCTGCTACCGGAATTAACGTTTATAAGATTCTGGTTTTCAACGATAAATCCAGTGGTGATTCAATCAGCTTCAAGTATTACGACATTTTCAGCGAGAAAATATACGACATCAAACAGAAAATTGAGTTTATTCCCAATCTGATTCCCGACTATTCCAATCCGGCAATCCTTACTGCATATTGTAAGCCAATTACAATTGTTACCGGACTGATTCCCGAAAATGCAAAAGAAAACCAGAACTCTACTTTGGATTTGTTCTGGCAACCTTCGGCCAATACCTCCTACTACAATCTTTTCGTTTGGGAAGACGGTACAACGATGCCAGTGACACCCACGAATACCAATATTTCCGGTACAACTTTCCGACTGTACAATTTAAAATACGGGCAACTGTACCGCTGGAAAATCGGATCGGTTAACGATTGTTCTTCGGTTGAGAGTGCCGTGCAAACCTTTAAAGTCAGGCAATTACCCGACCTGACCGTTAACCTGGTTACGGCTCCTGCAAACATCGAATCGGCTAATAATTTTACGATTAATTTTAAAATAAAAAACGCTGGGGGTGGCAATACTGCCGGTGCTCAATGGTGGGATGCCATTTATGCATCGACCGATCAGACCATCAGCAACGACGACAGATTACTGACAACCAAAACAAATCTCAAACAGCTCGAAGCCGACAGTACATACAGTCAGTCGGTTTCTGTTTCCTTTCCAATTGACGTCACCGGAGATTTTTATTTTCTGGTAAAGACTGATATTTACAATTCGGTCGTTGAACTTTCAGAAGATAATAATTTAGGAAAGACTGCTGTTACAACCCATGTTGCACAAAAATCGCTTCCTGACATTCTGGTTAAAGACATTCAGTTTGGAAGCACAACCGTTAATCCAGGTGATTCACTGACTGTCAGCTGGAAAGTTCAGAACATTGCCGGAGTGCCAGCCATTGGTGGCTGGATCGAAAAGATTTCGCTGATTCCGGTTTCAGGATTAAAACTCACGATTGACCCAAGTTTCGAATACGACCTGGATCTGGCCGCCGGAGCCACATTGAACCGGACAAAAAAAATTAAACTCCCCGATCTGCTTAAGTTCTCGGGTGATGCAAATGTTGAAGTTGAGTTGATTCCGCTCCCTGCATTGCAGGAATACCCGGCCAGCAAAGCCAACAACAAATCAACATCAGCCAACCGGCTTACTGTTGGAAATTTGCTCAAATTGGATATCCAGACCGCTTCGGCACTTGAAAATACAGCATCACCGATTCGGTGCATTATTACCCGCAGCGGCGATTATTCGGCTGATCTGGTAGTCTCTTTGTCGGCATCACTTGCCGGGCAGGTAACTATTCCGCCAACTGTCACCATTCCGGCCAACCAGTCTTCAGTTGTATTTAACCTCAGTACCATCAACAATCTAATCATCGACGGCCCAAGAAATGTAGACATTTCGGCCAGTGCAACTGATTATACCAATTCAACGAAAACAATCACCATTCTCGATGATGAAATTCCCGGACTGAAGGCCCAACTGAGCAAAAGCTCTGCCACCGAAGGAGAAACGATCACTCTGACCGTTACCCGAGATCTGGTTACCAGTTCGCCTTTACCGGTAAATATATCAACCAACAAATCTTCGCAGTGGACTTTCTCATCAGGTCTCATAATTCCGGCAAACCAGGCTTCAGCCGATATAACGGTGAGCATTACCGACGATAACATTCCGGAATTAACCAGCGATGCAACAATCTACGCCAGTTCTGCCGGATTGACTACAGGCCAGGTCACAGCAAGTATTATTGACAACGATATTCCTGAAGTCAGTTTTCAGATTCTGACTGATACCATTTCTGAATCAGCCGGAATTTATGCTACATGGGGAGTCGTCAAGCGGGTAAAAGGAAGCGACATCATTACCGTGAATTTAACGGCCAACCTGAGTGACCAGCTGTTCTTTCCGGCCAGCGTTGTACTTCCGAAAGGAGTTTTGGAGCAGAAGTTCAATATCGGAGTGGTTGACAATGCGATTGTGGATGGTTACCGACGAGTGACTCTGACTGGTTCTGTGTTCATTTCATCGTGCAATTGTCGGACAACCGCGCAAAACGGCGGAGTGGTGAATGCAGATTTGGTCATTGCCGACAATGACGGACCTTCTTTATCGGTTTCGGTCGACCCGATTTCACTTCCGGAAGGAAAACTGAACGCCGGGACTCTGACTATCACACGAAATACTCCAACCGCTTTGGCTCTGGATGTAAACATTTCGTATAACGACACTTCTCAGGTTAAAATTCAGCCAACGGCTACTATACTGGCCGGACAACGGTCTGTTCAGGTCCCAATAAACACTAAAAATGATCACGTCCTGGTCGGAACCCAAATGGCATCCATTCAGGCCAGTGCACCAACTTTCACCACAGGTTTCGGTTATGTTTTTGTTACCGACCAAAACAAACCTGATCTTCAAATCACCGATATTGCATTAAATGTAAACACTGCAGCAACGAACGACGGGATTGAAATTACCGGCTCGGCCTTTAATGGCGGGTTCGCTACCGCACCTTCCGGAGTTGTCATTAATTTTTACAGTTCGAACGACAAAACTCTTGATGCCAGCGATATCCTTTTGGGAGATTTAACTCTTCCATCACCAATCCTTCAGGGAGCTGTGGCTAATTTTATGAAAACGGTTAATGCTCCGGGTCAAACCGGGAATTACTATATTCTGGCAAAAATCAATCCGACCGAAACGCTTTCTGAACTGGTTTATTTCAACAATGTTTCGGATGCCGTCGCCTTGACGATTACCCCGGAATACAATGCAACAGTAATTGCCGATAATAATCTGTACCAGCCAAACACCACGATTTCACTTCATGGGTCGGCCGTCAATAACAAAAGCGAAAAAGTTCCGAACTCCGATGTGGATGTGTACATTTTAAATAATGGAACACGGAGAGAATTGAAAGCAAAAACAAACAGCAGTGGCGATTATACCATTGATTTTGTTCCAATTCCCAATGAATCTGGTCATTATTCAATTGGTGCCTGTTTTCCCAAACAGAACCTGAGTGCTGAACAGGACAAATTCGATATTCCAGGATTACTGAAGGAATCTACTTCGAATATCATTTGGGACATGAAACAGGGACAGACTATAAGCGGGAAAATCGCTATTAAAAACACCAGCGAAGCACCGTTAAATAAACTCGTCATTACACCGGATAAACTTCCGTTGGGCTGTGAACTCAAATTTGATACCATTGCCGTTCTTTCAGGAAACCAGAGCAAAGAATTTAGTTTTACTCTGAAGGCACTTGAAATAACCAGTGGAAAGGATTATGAAAAAATAAATTTCCAGGTCAAATCAAGCGAAGGAATCACCTTAGATTTCCCGGCTTTCTACTATTGTCAGGCACTTCAGGCGCAGTTGAAATCCGATCCGGTAAGTATCAATACCACCATGACCAAAGGAAAATCAAGACTTTATGAGCTTCACATATACAATAACGGAGCCGGCCAATCAGGAACTGTAACCATTAATTTACCGAATGTAAGCTGGATGACTCTCGTGAGCCCTGCAACCCTTACCAATATTGCCCCGAAGGACACCGCCACGGTTATTATCAACCTGACACCGAATTCAGATACACCGCTCAATACACCAATTTCAGGAAACATAGGTGTAAATTGCGTGAATGGCAACGGAACTTCGGTTCCATATCGCATCGAGGCGGTATCCGAAGAAACCGGCGGATTGAAAGTTGATGTCATTGATGAATACACCTATTTCACCGATGCCAAACCACACCTGAAAAATGCCCATGTGGTGGTCCGTCATCCTTTCTCAGGCGCAATTCTGGCCGATGGGTTTACTGGTGATGATGGAATTTTCTCTGTGGATAAACTTCCGGAAGGCTCTTACAAAATGAATGTGGAAGCCGATAAACATGAAGGATTCCAAACCACCCTGATTATTGATCCGGGACGGGTGAACGAACAAAGTGTTTTCCTGAGTTTCCAGGCCATTACTTACACCTGGGAAGTTGTACCAACTCAGATTCAGGACAGTTATGAGGTTCAGTTAGTCATGAAATTTGAGACCAATGTTCCGGCTCCGGTAGTGATCATGGAGATGCCAACCGATATGCCGCAACTCTACAACGACCAGACATTTCCGTTTGTGGTTACCCTGACCAATAAAGGATTGATCACGGCACAGGATGTGCAACTTAATTTACCTCAGAACGATCCGGAATATGAATTTGTGACCAATTTTACTAAAATGAATCTTTTGGCACAACAGGCTATTCAGGTTCCGGTGGTCATGAGATTAAGATCTTCAACCAAATCAGCTACGATTGCACAATCAACAACTTCAGGCGGTCCTTGTACCGACTATGCCTTCACGATTTACGGTTTTGAATGTGGTGCAGACAAACAGTGGCATTCGACTTCGCATGGAATTACATTCTCTGGCAGAGTTTGTCTTGGAAACGGGAATGGTCTGATTGGCGTTGGAGGTTGGGGCGGACTTGGCGGTGATCCTTCAAGAGGCGGCACCGGAACTCCGTATTACGATCCGAGCAACAATATACCCTACGTTGAAGCTCCTACCATTGGATGCGACAACTGCCTTATAGATTTGGGACTTGCTCTTGGCGCCTGTATTCCCGGTCCTGTTGGAGCGGCATTTAATACAGTTAGTTGTATTAAAACATTTGCAGGATATTCCGGATTCAATTTCGAGTTTGTTGTTGATTCTTATATATGTCTTGCAGGTTATTCGGCTGCTGGCTGCCCGATTGGACTTTTAGGTGCACTTAAATCGTGTATTAAAGATCCACCGATTTTTGTAAAAAGTGCATCGCTGATTACCGGTGTACAGGGGACGAATTCAGTGTCACCAATTATACAGCAAGCCTGGAATGATATGGCCTATTTTGAATACAAAAAAGAAGCACAGATCAGTTGGATGAGCGAAATGATGGGAGGATTGGATTGGCAAACGAAACAAAGTTTTTCCGATTTTATTACACAATTGGGTTCTATTCTCGGTACCAATAAAATGATCGATGCGCAGAATGCTGCACTGATCAAGGATAAGATGGTAGGTTCGGATATTACCGGTGATGAAATAGATGCTTTTATAACTCGCTGGAACAGTTCAATGACTGCTTTTGCATTAGGCATATTTTCCCCGACACCAGAGCATCCGGGAATTATAGATAATTCGATTTTGGCTGGTTACGTGCAAAAATCTGATTCGGCCCAGCATTATGCGGTTTCAAAAGGATATGGTTCTGTAGGAGAATTGTATAATGCGTCTTTGAAAATCATAAAGGATCAAATTGAAGCCGGACGAAACTCAGTTTGTGCTTCGGTCACCATTAACATTACCCAAAAAGTAGTCATGACCCGTGAAGCTTTTGAAGGCACCTTGACCATATTCAATGGCAACAAGACCACGGACATGAAGGAAATCAAGCTCAACCTCGAAATAAAAGACGAATTCGGAGTTTTGAGCAACGATCTGTTCCAGATTGATACCAAAGCACTCAGTATTCTGACAGGAGTTGATGGCACAGGAAGTCTTGGTCCGGATCAAAAAGGAAGTGCCACAGTATTGTTTATTCCTGAAAAAGGAGCCGCTCCAACAGTTCCAAAAAGTTATTCTTTTGGTGGTTCATTCTCTTACCTCGATCCGTTTACCAACGTAACGGTTACGAAGCCGTTGTTCCCTGTAACGCTTGATGTCAATCCAAGTCCGGATTTATGGCTGCACTATTTTATGTCACGCGATATTCTCGGTGATGATCCATTGACTCCAGCTATTGAGCCAATCGTGCCGGCAGAATTTGATGTGATGGTTCAGAATAATGGATTTGGTACCGCTAAAAACGTTCGCATCGAAAGTGCTCAGCCAAAAATTGTAGAAAACGAAAAAGGACTGGCCATTAATTTTGCGCTGATAGGTTCAAACCTGAACGGACAGCCCCGTCAGTTAGGTTTAACAAACATCGATTTTGGAAATATTGCACCTAAAAAAGCAACCATCGGGCAATGGTGGTTTACAAGTGATCTGCTCGGCCATTTCGTATCCTACGAAACCAAGCTGACCCATCTGGATAGCCGCGGCAATCCGAATCTCAGCCTGATCAGCGGAGTAACCTTGCACGAACTGATCAAAGGTGTCCGGGTTTATTCAGGTGTTGAAGATGGAATCAACGACTTTCTTGTCAACGAAGTTCAGGATGCCCTGGAGTTTCCAGATGTAATTTACCTATCCAACGGCGGAACACTGGATGTTTATCCGGCAGTTTCTCAAAGTTCCACGGGCTCAATCGCTTCAGGAAATCATGAGATTGAACTGCAGGTTACTCCCAAGCAGATTGGCTGGAATTACATCAAATTCAGCGATCCGGGAAATGGTCAGTACAAAATTGTCAGTGTAACCCGTGAAGATGACGGCCAGGTTATTCCACTCGATAATGTATGGCAGACATTCGTCACTCTACCTGATAGTAGAGAACCGGTGTATGAAAACATGATGCATTTTCTGGATGTGTTTACAGCAGATACACCTCAAAAATACCTCATCCGGTTTACTCCAAAAGATCAGAGTTATCCTCAGATTGCTCATTTTGAAAACGTTCCGGCTGCGGCTGTTACTTCACCGGTTACCTCTGTCAATGTGGTATTCGAGAATCCGATTGATCCGGCCACTTTCAATTATCAGGACATGGTTCTGAGGATTCAGGGAGGAGCTGATGTCATGGATAATACCGTAACTGTCACCCAACTTGATCCAACAACTTATAAGGTTGATTTGACCACCAAGTCACTTGGAAATGGATATTATGTTTTAACTGTCCAGACCGACCAGATCAGTAATATGAGCGGTACGAAAGGGTTGACAGGCAAACAGGCAACCTGGACACAGTTCCTCGACATTCCTGCGGTAAGTGAATTCATCGGTTTACCAACCAATAATGTTGGCGCTCCGTTCGATAATATGATGCTTCGGTTCAATCTCCCGATCGACAAGTCCTCTTTATTGCCCGATCGGTTTACCTGGAAGAAAGACGGAAAACCGGTTTCAGGAACAGTCACCATTACGCCAATGGATACGGATGGCAAATTGTTCCAGCTTTCCGGATTGCAGGCATTTCTGTCGCATGATGGAAAATATAAGCTCACCATTGACTTGCCGAATATCAAATCGCTCGACGGGGTCAACGGAATGTTGCCTCAAAGCATTGACTGGAAAATTGATCAGATTGCACCATTCATTAGTCGGATTGTACCTTCGACTGATGGCGGGTACGATGCTCAACACCGGACTGCGTTCACAGTTCTGTTCAGTGAACCTGTTAAAGGTTTTGGAGTCGCAAACCTGGAGTTATGGAAAGACGGAACAAAACAACCGCTTTCGCAACTGGATTTCACAACGAAAAGTGACTCAGAATACCTGTTTACGCAATTCAGAATGCTCACCTATTCCGAAGGAAGCTACCAATTGAAGGTAAAAATGAAGGATATCACCGATTTGGCCGGAAACTCGAGCACCGACACGGTGAAATACAACTGGATCGTTTACCGCACCATTCCAAAAGCAGTGACCAATTTGCACATTACTCCGGATATGGGATTCTCGGATACCGACAACATCACCGCAACCCGGACTTTATTCGCTTCCATGATGGTGAATGAACCCAATACCCGGATTCAAATCTATCAGACCGATCATGTCAATCCAATCCTTTTGGCCGACTCTTCAAATGTAAAAACAGGGTTGCTCAAATTGCCGGTCAATTTCACCTATGGTGGAAATATCACTTTGCAGGTGTATTGCATCGATTCTTATTCCAACCAGGCAATTACTGAAATACCAGTATATATTGATGAAGCGGCATTGGTTGGCGCATGGAAAAATGCACCTATTGCAACTCTCACTGCTCAACCCACTTCCCTGCAATTGGAGTTCTCAGATAAATTACTCGACGATACCAAACTGAAAGTAAACCTGAAGTTCGAACGCGACGGTCAATCTTTGGGAACGGACAATCTGACGATTTTAAAATCAACCGATAAACTGTATTTGGTTTCAGGTATGGATCTGGCTGGAATTGCAACAGGAACTTACAGCTTAAGTCTCGATCTGAGTAAACTAAAAAAGTACAATAGCGGAAAAGAGGGAGCTTCAACAGCTAAGGTTCAGTGGAGTGTTAACAGTTCCAATAGAGCACCAATTGCAAATGCCGGAGCAGACCAGACGATCAATGAAATCACGCTTGTCACTTTGGATGGATCAGGCTCAACAGACCCTGACAACGATGCGCTGACTTATTTATGGACCGCACCTTCAGGAATAACTCTGAGTTCGGCAACAGATCCAAAACCTACATTTACCGCACCAGACGTTGCAGCAGACCAATCGTTTACTTTCAGCCTGACAGTAAACGACGGTAAAGTGAACTCCGCTGCCGATGAAGTGGTAATTAATGTAAAAAACATCATCGCTCTCAGCAAACAGGCACAGATTCTGAACGCTCAGGTGACAGGTGCCGATTCGGTAAAAGTTGATCAGGCGCAGCTTCAGGTTAATCTTTACATGGCTTATGGATCAGACATACGGGTATTGGCCCCGACTTTCGGGTTATCTCCCAATGCTTCCATTGTACCGGCAAGCGGGTCCACCTGGAATTTCACATCGCCGGTTTCTTATACCGTTACGGCAGAAGATGGAACAACCCAAAAGACATATTCTGTCAGGGTATTGGTTCCGGATGTCACTCTGAAAAGAGCGATTGCTTCGGGCTGGAACTGGATTTCATTAAGTGCAATTCCTTCTGATCTCAGCGTAGGAAGTGTTTTCGGAAACCTAACATTAGCGAACCTTGACTATGTAAAATCGGCAACAACTTCGGCAGTTTATTACACGGCTTCAGGCTGGTTTGGAGATCTGGACAATGTTCCGCAATACGAAATGCTCAAGCTCAAAAAATCGACTTCGCAGGTTTTCACTGTTTCTGGAAAAGAAATCAATCCGACATTAGTTACGATTCCAGTTTCAGCTGGATGGAACCGCATTGGTTATATCCTGAAAGGCAATGCTGCAATTGGCGGAGCATTCGATCCAACTTCACTTCCTGCAGGTGAAACGCTTCTCAAAAGCAAAGAGGCTGCAGCCATTTATTATCCCGGAACTGGTTGGATTGGCGATCTCGATTCACTGAAAGTGCTGACCGGCTATATGATGAAAACAGTTTCGAACAGCAATTTAAAATACAAAGCCAGCGGTGCCCATTTAAAATCGGCCCAGCAATCGCTTTTCAGCCGAAACGAATTATACCTAAACTACCGGATTAATCCGGCAGCATTTGAATACTCGGCCAACCTGATTGGGGAAATCGTTAATCAGAACAGTGAAGATTTAATTCATGAGGGAGATCTGCTTCTCGCTTATTCGCAAAACGAAGCAAGGGGTGTTACCGAAGCCCGTTTTGTTCCGAATTTGAATCGCTATGTTTTCCTGTTAACCATGTTCTCGAATTCGAACCAGGAAAAATTAAGATTCAGTATAAAATCCATCGCTAATAATACTGAAACTCTTCTTTCTGATAAGTTGGTTTTCAGCAGCGATGAAGTTTACGGGCAGGCAATGAATCCATACCCGCTTCATCTGGAAAGTTCTACCGAAATCCCGGTAACTGAGTCCGATCTTTCAGTTCAGGTATATCCAAATCCTGTGACCGACGAACTTCATATTATTTCGGAAGCAAAAATTCAATCCGTCACACTTTTCGGACCGTCAGGCAATTGCATCCAACTTTTATCCAATATTTCTGAATATACCTTGCTCGTCAATACCAAAAATCTGGCTATAGGAATGTATATGCTGAAAATTGAAACATCGAATGGTATGGCAATCAGGAAACTAATTAAGTCAACGAATTAAAATTGGCTCATATTCAATTTAGCAAATCCATGGGAAAGATCAATATAAATCTATTAAGCTGTTGGAAAAGTGATTTAACAATGAGAAAAATCCGACCGATTATGAAAGAATCAATCGATAAAAATAGTCAACTACTTTCTCCCGAAATTCAGGACGAATCCAAAAGAAGTAGTTGGAGCCTTCTGCGAATCGAAACAAAAGTTATTCGTAAAATAGCTCTGGCCTTGCTCATTTGGTTGCCGATGGTCGTAAATGCCGCGATCACATTGCCTGCCATACCGAGTAATGTAAGTCTGGCCAATCGGTTCGAGTTAAGCACCGAAATGATTATCAGGGTAAAAATAGGTGAAACCTATTTGACCGGCGGTGCCTTGGTTGCATCTGTCAATGGTGAAGTCAGGGGTGCCCAGATGACTCCTGTTATTTTTCCAGCCACTGGGAATAAAGAGTATAAAGTCCTTGTTTTCAACGATAAACCCAACGGAGATTCAATCAGCTTTAAATATTACGACATTTCCGCCGATAAAATATACGACATCAAACAGAAGATTGAGTTTGTATTCGATTTGGTTCCTGACTTTGCCAATCCGGTAATCCTGACCGCTTTTTGTAAACCTCTTACCAGTGTTACCGGCCTGATACCTGAAAACGGAAAAGAAAATCAGAACACGACGGTGGATTTATTCTGGCAACCTTCGCCAAATACTGCATCATATAACCTGTTCGTTTGGGAAGACGGCACAACAATGCCCGTTGCACCTACAAATCCAAATATTTCCGCTACAACTTTCCGGCTCTCCAATTTAAAATACGGACAGCTTTACCGCTGGAAAATCGGTACCTTTAACGAATGTTCTTCGGTTGAAAGTGCCGTTCAGACATTCCGGATCATGCTTCTTCCCGACTTGACCGTAAGCAATGTTCTGGCTCCGGCAAATATCGAATCGGGCAGTATTTTTAACGTCAGTTTCAATGTCACCAACATTGGTGGCGGAAGCACTTCGGGTGTGTCCTGGTCGGATGCCGTGTATGTTTCGACCGACCAGACGCTGAGCATTGACGACAAGTTGCTCTCAACAACAGCCAACATCAAACAACTAAAAGCTGACAGTTCGTATACTCAATCGGTAAGCGTTTCGCTTCCCAACGAATACGCCGGAGATTATTATTTCCTGGTTAAAACCGATGTTGCCAATACAGTTTCCGAACTTCTGGAAAATAACAACCTGGGAAAAACGGCCTCTGTTACTCATGTGGCTTTAAAATCACTTCCGGACATTCTGGTAAAAGACATTCAGCCCGGAAGTGGAAACGTCAATCCCGGTGATTCACTGAGCATCAGCTGGAAAGTTCAGAACATAGCCTCAGTGCCAGCCATTGGTGGCTGGATCGAACGGATTTCGCTGATTCCGGTTTCAGGATCGAAACTTACGATTGACCCGAGTTTCGAATACGACCTGGATCTGGCCGCCGGAACCTCCTTGAACCGGACAAAAAAAATTAAACTGCCTGAACTTCCAAAGTTCTCGGGTGATGCAAACATTGAAGTTGAGTTGATTCCGCTCCCTGCATTGCAGGAATACCCGGCTAACAAAGCCAACAACAAAGCAACTTCGTCGAGTCAGGTAACCGTTGGAAATTTGCTGACTTTGAGTATTCAGACCGCCGCGGTACTTGAAAATACACCTACGCCGGTTCGGTGCATCATTACCCGCAGTGGTGATTATTCAGCTGATTTACTGGTTAACCTGTCGGCCTCTCTGGCAGGACAAGTTACCATTCCGGCCAATGTAACCATTCCGGCCAACCAGTCTTCAGTTGTATTTAACCTCAGTCCGATAAACAATCTAATCATCGATGGCCCAAGAAATGTAGATATTACTGCCGGTGCAACTGATTATACCAATTCAACGAAAACGATTACCATTCTCGATGATGAAATTCCGGGACTGAAGGCCCAACTGAGCAAAAGCTCTGCCACTGAAGGCGAAACCATCACGCTGACCGTTACCCGCGATTTGGTAACTAATTTACCTTTATCGGTAAATTTTTCAACCAATAAGCCGTCGCAATGGACTTTCCCGTCGGCATTGATTATTCCGGCAAACCAGGCTTCAGGCCAAACTACGGTGAGCATTACCGACGACAATATTCCTGAATTAACCAGCGATGCAATAATCTATGCCAATTCTGCCGGACTGACGACTGGCCAGGTTACGGCAAGCATTATTGACAACGATATTCCCGAAGTCAGTCTTCAGATTTTGACAGATACGGTTTCGGAATCTGGCGGAATTTATGCCACCTGGGGAGTCATCAAGCGGGTAAAAGGCAGCGACAACATTACCATGAATCTGACAGCCAACCTGAGCGATCAGCTGTTCTTTCCGGCCAGCGTCGTACTTCCGAAAGGAGCTTTAGAACAAAGGTTCAACATCGGGGTGGTTGACAACGCCATTGTTGATGGATACCGGAGAGTAACTCTGACAGGTTCTGTACTCATCTCATCGTGCAATTGCCGGACAACGGCCCAAAACGGCGGAGTGGTGAATGCCGATTTGGTCATTGCCGATAACGACGGCCCTTCACTTTCGGTTTCAATCGACCCGATTTCACTTCCGGAAGGAAAATTAAATGCCGGAACACTGACTATTACACGAAACACCCCAACGGATTTGGCCCTGGATGTAAACATTTCATATAACGACACTTCTCAGGTTAAAATTCAGCCTACGGCTAAGATTCTGGCCGGACAAAGGTCTGTTCAGGTTCCGATCGATACTAAAAATGATCATATCCAGAGCGGAAGCCAGATGGCATCCATTCAGGCCAGTGCAGCAACTTTCACTTCAGGTTTCGGTTATGTTTTTGTGACCGACCAGAACAAACCTGATCTTCAAATTACCGATATTGCATTAAATGTTAGTACCGCTGCAACAAACGATGTGATTGAAATCAGCGGTTCGGCATTTAACGGCGGGTTTGCTACTGCACCTTCAGGAGTTCTCATTAATTTCTACAGTTCGCAGGACAAGACACTTGACGCAAGTGATGTCCTTTTGGGTGATTTTACGTTTACATCACCAATTCTGCAAGGAGCAGCGGCCAATTTCATGAAAACCGTCAATGTTCCTGCTCAAACCGGGAATTACTATATCCTTGCAAAGATTAATCCGAATGAGACTTTGATGGAGTTGGTATATTTCAACAATGTTTCGGATGCAGTTCCTCTGACAATTACTCCGGAATACAATGCAACAGCAATTGCCGACAATACGCTGTACCTTCCAAATACAACCATTACCATTCATGGTTCAGCTTTGAATAAAAATAGCGAAAAAGTTCCCAACGTCGATGTTGATGTGTACATTTTATCAAACGGAACACGGCGGGAACTGAAAGCAAAAACTGATAACTCGGGAAATTATTCCGTAGATTTTGTGCCAATTCACAATGAAACGGGGCATTTCGTTATCGGAGCCTGTTTCCCGAAACAAAACCTGAGCGACAGTCAGGATGCATTTGACATACCTGGGTTGCAGCTTACATCGACTTCGAACATTATCTGGGAAGTAAAACTTGGCCAGATCCTGTTTGGGAAAATCGCAGTCCGGAATACCAGCGAAGCACCTTTAAAACAAATAGTTATTCTTCCGGATAAACTTCCTTTAGGTTGTGAATTAAAGTTTGACACGATTGCTTTGCTTTCTGCAAACCAGACCTTAGAATTCCACTATACCCTGAAGGCTAACGAACTAACCAGCGGAACGAATTACGAAAATATTAACTTTCATGTTCAATCTGCCGAAGGCGTTACGATCGATTTTCCGGCCTATTACTATTGTCAGGCTTTGCAGGGACAGTTAAAATCCGATCCGGTGGCGATCAATACCACCATGACCAAGGGAAAATCAAGGCAATATGAACTTCACATTTACAACAACGGAGCCGGACAAACCGGTACGGTAACCGTCGGTTTACCCGATGTAAGCTGGATGAGTCTGGTGAGTTCGGCAACAATTCCGAATATTGCGCCAAAAGATACTGCAACGGTGATTCTGAACCTTTCACCAACATCAGATATGCCTCTAAATACGCCCATTTCCGGGAGTATTGCTGTAAACTGTGTCAATGGCATTGGCGTACAGGTTCCCTACCTTTTTGAAGTGGTTTCTCAGGAAAAGGGTGGTTTAAAAGTTGATGTGCTTGATGAGTACAGCTACTATACAGAAGCCAAACCACACCTGAAAAATGCACATGTGGTCGTTCGTCATCCATTTTCCGGTGCAATTTTAGCCGACGGATTTACCGGAGACGATGGCACTTTTTCGGTTGACAGTCTGCCTGAAGGCTCTTATAAAATGAGTGTTGAGGCCGACAAGCATGAAGGATTCCAGACCGTTATTACGATTGATCCGGGGCGTGTTAATGAACAAAGCGTATTTCTGAGTTTCCAGGCCATCACTTACTCATGGGAAGTAGTTCCAACCACGGTTCAGGACAGTTATGATGTTCAGCTGGTCATGAAATATGAGACGAATGTACCGGTACCGGTTGTGGTTGTTGACATGCCAACGGATATGCCGCAACTCGTTAATGACCAAACCTATCCATTTTTGATCACCTTGACGAACAAAGGCTTGATTACGGCCAAAGATGTTGATATCACCCTTCCGCAAAACGATCCGGAATATGAGTTTATACTGAATTTCACCAAAACAGATCTATTGGCGCAGCAGGCCATTCAGGTTCCTGTTGTGATGCAAAGGCGGGCCGGGTTAAAATCAGCCACGACCACGCAAACGATTGCTTCTTCAGGACCTTGTACCGATTATGAAGTTACTATTTACGGATGGGAGTGTGGAAAGAATAAACAATGGAACAGAACCGGACATAATCTTACTTTTTCAGGAAGGTCTTGCGGGGGGTCCAGCGTCACTACTACGGGTCCTTCAGGCGGTACTCCCTGGTTTAATGGCTGGTTCTGGCCTCTTGTACCAAATAGGACGACTGGTCATTATTGGTTCAATCCTATCATATTGCCAGGAGCAGGAATCAGTTCGTTTTCGGCCGGGTGCGACCCCTGTTTGATTGATTTGGGTCTTGGTCTCGCAGGATGCCTTCCTCTTATTGGAACTGCGGCCAATACTGCTGGATGCATTAAAACATTCGTAGGGTTTGGTGGCATTTCTTTAGAGTTTGCGGGTGATGTTATCCTTTGTATTGCGGGATATATCCCTGGAGTAGATTGTTTGGCCGGTTTGGTTGGTGCACTTAAAACTTGTGGAATAGCTGCTTATCATTCGTTGAAAAGTGCCTCGATAATTGGCAGTACGCAGGGAACAATTTCAAAGTACCCAATCATACAACAGGCATTTGATGATATGGCATATCTTAAATATCTCAATGATGCGCAGGTCGCCTGGATGAGTGAAGTGGTGGGGAGTATGGATTGGCAGTCGAAGCAAAGCTTTATTGACTTTCTCAATCTGTTGAATTCACTTTCCGTAAAGAATCAACCAATCGATCAGTCGCATCTTGCCTTGATAAAAGAAAAAATGATCGGAACTGACATTTCAGCGGACGAGATTGATGCAATTGTTACCCGGTGGAATAATTCAGTGGTCGCATTTAATCTTGGTATATATGCTCCTACAGCCGATTATCCTGGAATTATTGATAACAACCTCCTTGCAAGCTATGTTTCAAAAGCTGATTCAACCCAGAATTATGCCCTTTCAAAAGGCTATGGTTCAGTTGGTGAATTATACAATGCATCTCAGAAAATCCTGAAAGCTGAAGTTGAAACAAGCCGAAACTCGGTTTGTGCCTCTGTTACGATCAATATTACCCAGAAAGTGGTTATGACCCGCGAAGCCTTTGAAGGTACGCTCACCATTTTTAATGGCCACACTTCTGAAGCCATGAAAGAAATCAAATTAAACCTGGATATCACCGACGAAAACGGAGTTCCGAGCAACAATCTGTTCCAGATTGATACCAAAGCACTCAGTATTCTGACCGGAATTGACGGTACAGGATCTCTCGGTCCGCAGGAAAAAGGAAGCGCTACGGTTATTTTTATTCCTGAAAAAGGAGCCGCACCAACAGTTCCTAAAAGCTATTCATTCGGAGGTTCATTCTCTTACCTCGATCCGTTTACCGGGGTAACCGTAACCAAACCTTTATTCCCGGTAACACTCGATGTGAATCCAAGTCCCGATTTATGGCTGCACTATTTCATGCAGCGCGATATTCTGGGCGACGATCCGTTAACACTTGATAAGGTTGAACCAATCGTTCCGGCTGAACTTGCTGTGATGATTCAAAACAATGGCTATGGCACAGCAAATGGTGTCCATATCGAAAGCGCCCAGCCAAAAATTGTGGAAAACGCCAAAGGACTCGCAATTAATTTTGCCCTGATTGGTTCGAACCTCAACGGACAACCGCGTCAACTGGGTTTGACAAACATCGATTTTGGGAATATCGCACCTAAAAAGGCAGCAATCGGTCAATGGTATTTTACCAGCGATCTGATGGGCCATTTTGTTTCGTATGATGCCAAAGTCAGTCATATCGATAGCCGTGGAAATCCTGATCTCAGCCTGATCAGCGGAGCTACTTTGCACGAACTGATTAAAAGTGTAGATGTTTATTCAGGAGTAGAAGATGGAATCAATGACTTTCTCGTCAACGAAGTTCAGGATGCATTGGAATTTCCTGATGTAATTTACCTCTCCAATGGCGGAGTTCTCGATGTTTATCCCGCAGTTTCCCAAAGTACTTCCGGAAATATTGCCTCAGCAAATCATGAACTGGAACTGCTGGTTACTCCCAAACAGATTGGTTGGAACTACATCAAATTCAGCGATCCTGGTGGTGGCAACTATAAGATTGCCAGTGTAACCCGCGAAGATGGCCAGATCATTCCGCTGGATAATGTGTGGCAGACTTTTGTCACCATGCCCGACAGCAAAGAACCTGTCTATGAAAACATGATACATTTCCTTGATGTTTTCGCAGCAAACAGCACTCAAAAATATACGATCCGGTTTACCGCAAAAGACCAGAATCCACCGGCAATAGTGCGGTTCGATAATGTTCCTGCTGCCGCAGCAACTTCACCGGTCACTTCTGTAAACGTGGTATTTAACCGGCCAATTGATCCATCGACTTTCAATTACGAAGACATGACCCTTCGAATTCAGGGTGGAGCTGATGTTATGGATAATACGGTGACAATCACTAAACTTGACTCGGTAACTTATAAAATTGATCTGACCACCAAATCACTTGAAAACGGATACTATGTTTTAACCGTTCAGACCAGCCAGATCAGCAGCCTGACGGGGACCAGCGGACTGGTTGGAAAACAGGCAACCTGGACACAGTTCATCAATGTTCCGGCAGTAAGCGAATTCATTGGCTTACCCGACAACAAGGTCGGCCCGCCTTTCGATTTGTTACTGCTTCGCTTCAATCTGCCAATCGATCAGTCCACCTTATCGTCTGAACGGTTTACCCTGAAGAAAGATGGAAAATCGGTCTCAGGAACTGTGACCGTAACGCCGATGGATACGAAAGGAATCTTGTTTCAGCTTTCAGGATTGAAGGATTTGATGTCGCAGGATGGAAAATACACACTGACTGTTGATTTGCCAAATATCAAAACCATCGATGGAAACAACGGAATCCTGGTTCAAAGTACTCAATGGAAGGTTGACCAGACTGCGCCATTAGTAAGTCAGATCATTCCTTCGACCGATGGCGGTTACGATTCGCAGCACCGGACAGCTTTCACCGTTCAGTTCGATGAACCTGTGAAAGGATTTGGAGTCGCAAACCTCGAGTTATGGAAAGCCGGCATCAGACAGCCACTTTCACAGCTCGATTTCACAACTAAAAGTGACTCGGAATACCTGTTTACCCAATTCAGGATGTTGACCTATTATGACGGCAGCTACCAGCTGAAGGTAAAAATGAAGGGTATTACCGATTTAGCCGGCAACTCACGAACCGATACGGTGAAGTACAACTGGATTGTTTCCCGCTCCATTCCAAAGGCAGTAACCAATTTGCACATCACGCCGGATATGGGATTTTCGGATACCGATGGGGTCACGGCAACACGAAACCTGAATGCAGTAATGACGGTAAACGAACCGAATTCGAGAATTCAAATCTATCAGACCGATCGGGTCAGTCCAATACTTTTGGCTGATGTTTCAAACGTAAATACCGGTCTGTTATCATTACCTGTCAAATTGAGCTATGGGGGAAACATGACCTTGCAGGCATACAGCATTGATTCTTATACTAACCAGATAGTTACTGAAATACCTTTATTTATTGATGAAGCCGGATTGGTTGGCACATGGAAAAATGCACCTGCAGTACCTGTGACTATTCAACCAACCTCGCTCCAGATGGAATTCTCAGACAAATTACTCGACGATATCCTACTGAAAGATGCCCTGAAATTTGAACGCGACGGGCAATCATTGGGAACCGAGAATTTGACAATTTTGAAATCTACCGACAAACTCTATGTTGTTTCGGGAATGGATCAGGTTGGAAATGCAAAAGGAATTTACAGTTTAACTCTTGACCTGAGCAAATTGGCGAAGTATAACAGTGGTAAAGAAGGAGTTGGTACTTCCAAAGTAAATTGGACTGTGAGTAGTCCGAACACAGCTCCAAATGCCAATGCAGGAATTGATCAAACTGTAAACGAAAATACCCTGGTCACTCTGGATGGTTCAGGATCAAGCGATGCAAACAATGATGCGCTGACCTACTTATGGACAGCACCGGCAGGAATAACACTTAGTTCAGCAACAGATGCAAAACCAACATTCACCGCTCCTTTAGTTAATGCAGATCAAACCTATACGTTTGATCTGGTCGTCAATGACGGAAAGGCGGATTCTCAGAAAGATCAGGTTATTGTGACAGTTATGAATGTAAATAAAGCACCTGTTGCCAATGCCGGTCCTGATCTTACAGTGAGCCAGGGAGCAACTGTTTCGCTCGATGGTACCGCATCTACTGATCCGGATGGAAATCCGCTGACTTACAGATGGACCGCTCCGTCAGGGATTACATTTAGCTCGGCAACTGCTGCGAAACCAACATTTACAGCTCCTGCAGTCACCATAAATACCAGTTACACCATTCTTCTGGTTGTTAACGATGGAACTGTTGATTCACCTGCTGACCAGGTTGTCATCACAATAAAGACTTCAAATAGTGCTCCTGTTGCAAATGCCGGTCATGATCTGGCTGTTAATCAGGGAGCAACTGTTTCATTGGATGGTACCGCATCAACAGATCCGGATGGAAATCCACTGACTTACCATTGGACTGCACCGGCTGGGATTACCTTTAGTTCGGCGACTGATGCAAAACCTACGTTTGTAGCACCCGCAGTCACCGTAAATACCAGTTACACCATTACCCTGAAGGTTAACGATGGATTGGTTGATTCACCTGCCGACCAGGTTGTAATCACAATAAAGACTTCAAACACTGCTCCTGTTGCAAATGCCGGTTCCGACCAGGCAGTCAATGAAGGTGCGATTGTTACTTTGGATGGTTCGGCATCTACAGATCCGGATGGAAATCCATTGACCTACAAATGGACTACACCGTCTGGAATTACCCTGAGTTCGACGACTGCTGCAAAACCAACATTTACAGCTCCTGAAGTGAGTGTAAATACGAGTTACACCCTTACCATGGTTGTTAACGATGGATTGGTAAATTCACCTGTCGATCAGGTAGTTATAACTGTAAAGCAAGTTAATAAGACTCCGGTTGCAAACGCCGGTCCTGATCAGTCAGTATATGAAGGACAAACAATTACTTTGGATGGTTCGGCATCAACAGATCCGGACAGCAATCCATTGACTTACAAATGGACCGTGCCTGCAGGAATTACCCTGAATTCGGCAAATGTTGCAAAACCAACATTTACAGCACCTGCAGTAGCAATAACTACAAGTTACACCTTTACCCTGGTGGTTAATGATGGATTAGTCGATTCTCCTGCAGATCAGATAGTAATAACGGTATTTCAAGCGAATAAAGGTCTATTGGCCTATGCAGGACCAGATCAGTCGGTTAATGAAGGCACAATTGTTACTTTGGATGGTTCGGCATCAAAAGATCCCAACAGCAATCCATTAACTTATAAATGGACCGTACCATCAGGAATTATTCTAAGTTCATCAACTGTTGCCACACCAACATTTACAGCACCCGAAGTCAATGTGAATACAAGTTATACCATTATACTGGTAGTTAATAATGGATTGGTTGATTCTCCTGCAGAT
>CAILJH010000123.1 GCA_903834475.1 uncultured Prolixibacteraceae bacterium
GACACGGCAATTATTCAACCCGATACAATCCGGTTTAAACCGGAAGAGAAAAAAGGATTCTTCAAGAGAATATTCAGTAAAAAGGATACTACGATCCGACGACCCATAATCCTGGATAAGAAAAAGGAAAAGGAAGTCATCAAAAAGGAAATTGCTGTCATTGAAAAGCAGTTTTCAAGCCAAACCAAACGATTGCAAACCAAAGAAACCATTTTGCTTGAGCAGAATATCCGGTTAACACAAGCTCTGAACCAGCATATTGCCCGAATTGAAAACAGCGAACAAAAAAATTTGGAGGAAAGAACAAAGGAAGCTGATTCTATGGCAGCGCAAACCTACCGCGGAATGGCAATTTTTACCATTACCGCTGTAATTCTGCTGATTATTATTCTAATCCTGTTCTTTCAGAATCTCTGGAAAAGCAGAGCCTATCAGCAAGTTTTGAAAAAAGCAAAAGCTGAGGCCGAGAGTCTGACAAAAGCCAAAGAATTGTTTGTAGCTACCGTGAGTCACGAAATGCGGACACCTGTAAACGCGATTTACGGACTATCCGCACAAATGCTTCAGAAAGCGAATTCGAAAGAAATGAATGCCGATTTGAACGTTGTGCATCAATCTGCCGAACATCTGATTGCGCTGGTAAACGACACCTTGGATTTCTCGAAAATCGAGTCTCAGAAATTAAAAATGGAGCAGATTGATTTTCTGCCGGATGAAATTCTGGCTGAAGTTTATATCCTTCATAAAGAGACTGCAATGCAGAAGGGTATTGAATTGATTTTCAGAAATACTACGGATAAAAATCTCGTGCTTCTGGGCGATCCGATCAGGCTGAAACAAATTCTCATTAACCTGATTACCAATGCAATTAAATTTACCAAGCAGGGAAAGATCACTCTCGATATTTCCGGCGAAGAAACTTCGGTTCAAAATTACCTGCTCCACATCGAAGTTTCAGATACAGGAATTGGTATCTCAAAAGAAGATCAGTATCTGATTTTTGATGAGTTCGTGCAACTGAATACCGACCTCAGTCAAAAACACCGCGGAGCAGGATTGGGACTATCCATTGTTAAAAAACTGATCACGCTTCATAACGGGAAAATTGAAGTGGATAGCACACCGGGAAAAGGGACGCGTTTTATGATCCAAATACCTTATCAGAAAGGAAATTCGGACTCTATTAAAACGCAAGCAGTTGAACAACTGGTGATTCCTTCGTGGTTTCGAAAACTTCATTTTCTGATTGTTGACGATGAGGAATTCAACCGGTACCTGATTAAAGACATTCTGAATTCCTGGGGAGTATCGTTTACCGAAGCTCAAAATGGTCGGGTAGCAGTTGATCTGGCCGCAAAATACACGTATGATATGGTTCTCATGGACATTCAAATGCCTGTAATGAATGGATTTGAAGCAGCCAGACTGATTTTAGAGCATCGTCCGTCATTCCGAATTATTGCTTTATCTGCCACCAACAAGTCCGCAGACATTCAAAAAATGGGAACTTCAGGAATGCATGCCTTTTTACAGAAACCATTTGAGGAAGCCGACTTATTCAATACCGTTCTGGATTTACTTCCGGAGAGAGAAGAGATTTCAAATGAGGAAATAATCGCACAAGGAACAACTATTGATTTGGATGAGTTGGAGCGAATTTCCGGTGGTGATGCCGCTTTTTTTGAAGAGATGCTTCGGATTTTTATCCGGTCGAGTGAAGAAGCATTGACCAAAATCCAGATGAATTTTCAAACTGCAGACTGGAATTCCATGTCAGAAACAGCTCATAAACTGGCAGCACCAGCGAAACATATGCAGGCAACCGTTTTGTACAATCATCTGAAAGAACTTGAAAACAATACGGGAAGGAGTAATCCGGAAGAAATAAAGGTTCTGATCAATGAAATTGAGAGGGAAATTAAGAGCATCAATTCAATACTGAAACAAAAACTTGGGGAATAAAAGGTTTAATTTGAATGAATTTTTCAAAACAGGAATCGGGAAATCAGTTTCATATAAAAACTTGCTAACTTGCCGTTGCTCACTGAAATTCAAAGTTAAGAATCGTGGTAAAAATGCCAGAGAAAGCTTTCAAAATATTTGTTGTTGAAGATGACGAATGGTACAGCCGCTTGCTTGTACACACCCTCTCGCTCAATCCTGATTACGAAATACAGTCCTTCGGAACGGGGAAGGATTGTCTGGCTAATTTGCATCAGGCACCGGATGTCGTTACTTTGGATTACCGGCTTCCTGATATGAAAGGTCTGGAAGTGCTCAAACAAATCAAGGAAATTAACGAAGACATACAGGTCATTCTAATTTCGGAACAAGACGATATTGAAATGGTGGTTACCTTATTGCGACTCGGTGCCTACGATTACATTGTCAAGTCGAAAGATATCAGGGAACGTTTGCTGAACACGGTCAGCAACATCAGGCAGGGTAACAATCTGAAAAAAGAAATTGTGAATCTGCGGCAGGAGGTCAAAAAAATATATACTGATCAGAAAACTATCATTGGGAACAGCGCCTCAACCCGGAAAATATACGAGCTGATTGAGAAAGCTACCCGAACCAACATTACCGTTACAATTACAGGCGAAACCGGAACAGGGAAGGAATTGGTTGCCAAGGCGATACATTACAGTTCGAATCGTTCGAAGAGCCCGTTTGTTGCAGTAAATGTGGCTGCAATTCCAAAAGAGCTGATTGAAAGTGAACTTTTCGGACACGAAAAAGGTGCCTTCACCGGGGCTGCTTTCCGCCGGATTGGTAAGTTTGAAGAAGCCAATGGCGGCACATTATTCCTTGACGAAATGGCCGAACTGGATATTTCACTTCAGGCTAAATTATTGCGTGCACTTCAGGAAAAGGAAATTAACCGGATTGGCAGCAATACTCCCGTGAAATTCGATTGCCGGATCATTATTGCCACGAATAAAGATCTTCAGGAAGAAATAAAAAAGGGAAATTTCAGGCAGGATCTGTATTACCGGCTTTATGGACTTCCGATTGAATTGCCTCCACTGCGCGATCGGGAAAACGATGTGATTATTTTGGCAAAACATTTTATCAATGTATTCTGCAAGGAGAACAATATGACTGTCAAGTTTTTAGCTTCTGAAGCATCAAGCCGCTTACTTTCGTATTCATTTCCAGGGAACATCCGTGAATTAAAATCGGTCATTGAACTGGCGGTTACTTTGGCTGATCAGGATGAAATTACTTCCGATCACATCATTCTGGGAAGAGGCCAGGATTTGCTTGATGATTTATTTAGCCAGGAACTCAGTCTCCGGGAATATGATCTTCGGATTGTCAGGAAATTTTTGGATAAATACGACAACAACATCAAACTGGTTGCTGAAAAATTAGAGCTTGGTGTGGCTACCATCTACCGGATGTTGAAAGAAAACAACAAAGAATAAAGGAAGTCTCCCTTTCTTATTCTTATCAATTTCGATTCCGAGTTGATCAATTTGAGAAAATTCATCTCCAATTAAAAACATCTATCTTGTTAGTATTCAGATTATTCTATAAATTCCAGACCAATGGCACAGGCATTGCTATTATCAATCCCGAAATCAAACAGCACGAAATATTGTGTGTCGGATTTTAGAAGAGAGAAGTGCTGGTTGATTTTTGCACCGATAATCATTTACTTACTTTATACAAATTGAAATGGAAAATGCACAAAAAACACAGTTAACAACAATCATTATTGCAGCTTTTATCCTGATTGCCGGAATCGTTGGCGGAGTATATGTTTACAACCAAAAAGAAGCTGAAATCAAAACGCTGACCATGGAAAAAAGCGGTTTGAACGAAACGATTCAAAAAAGAGATTCGGTGGTGAACGATATGGAAGGCACTTTTGCTGAAATTGAAAGCAACATGACTTTCATAAAGGAGAAAAGAAGCCAGATCGCTACCATGTAGACTGAAGGCGGCAAAAATAAGAAACAGTTAATTGCCGAAGATGTAAAACTGATGAATGCCATGCTGGTCGAAAGCAGCAAGAAAATCGCCGAACTTGAAGAAAAGTTGAGAAAGTCTGGTATGAATGTAAAATCGTATGAAAAGAGAATTCTGGCTCTGAACGAAACCATTGAAACTCAAAATGCTGAGATTGCTGAATTGAAAAAGACAATCGAAAGTAAAAATACCAGCCTGGCTGAATATGGTGTAAAAGTTAAAGCTTTGAATTCCAATATCCAGCAACAATCTGACACCATTAATTACAAACAAAAAGTGATTGTAGCCAAAACCGACAAACTGAATACCGCTCACTTTACCTTGGGAACTTTTAAGAAACTGAAAGAACAAGGAATTTTGAGCCGCGAAGGTGCTATTCTTGGACTCGGCGGTGGCAAAGCTATTCAGGGGAACTTTGATACGAAATATTTCACCGACGTGGACATTCGCATAACCAAAACCATCCCTTTAAATGTGAAAAAAGCAGTGTTGATTTCTGAACATCCAAGCAGTTCATATAAACTGGTTGAAGAAAAAGGACAGATTGCTTACCTGCAAATCGAAAATCCGGAAGAGTTCTGGAGGATTTCAAAGTATGCAGTCATTCAGGTAAAATAGTTCAATACATCATGCATTCCTGAGCAAATTGAGTAAAAGCCATGAGAAAATCCATATAGTAAAGGGAATGCATGAATTTCCGGACAATTTAGCAGGACTTTAGAAATAAGTCCGATGAAGTTGTACTCTATATAAAAAGGCTGTCGGGGGAAATACCCTGACAGCCTTTCACTTTTTGTGTATCGTTAGATCAAATAATTCCAAGTGATTTTCCCACTTTTATAAATGCTGCAACAGCCTGATCTATTTGCTCATTGGTGTGAGCTGCCGACAATTGCACCCTGATCCGGGCCCGTCCTTTTGGTACTACCGGAAAAACGAATCCGATCACATAAATTCCCTCTTTCAGTAATTCATCGGCAAATTTTACGGCCAATGGCGCATCGTAAATCATGACCGGAACAATTGCTGTGGTGCCTTTAACCAAATCGAATCCGGCAGTTTCCATTTTACTCCTGAAATAGTTGGCATTCGCCATAGTTCGTGCTGGTAATTCAGCTGATTCAGTGAGTAGATCGAGCACTCTTGAAGTTGCACCCACGGTTGCCGGTGCAAGTGTATTCGAGAATAAATATGGTCGCGACCGCTGGCGAAGCATTTCAATAATTTCTTTCCGGCCTGAAGTACAACCGCCATTTCCACCACCAAGTGCTTTTCCAAAAGTTGTAGTGATGATATCGATCTTTCCGAGCAATCCGAAATGTTCAGCCGTTCCCCGCCCGGTTTTGCCGATGTAACCCGATGCATGTGAATCGTCGACCATGATCAGTGCATCATATTTTTCACACAAGGCAACAATTTCAGGAAGTTTGGCTAAATCGCCATCCATCGAAAAAACTCCGTCGGTCACAACCAGCCTATATTTCAGGTTTTGTGATTCTTTCAGGCAGTTTTCCAGTTTGGTCATATCGGCATGTTTGTAACGGCCTCGCTGAGCCTTGCACAAGCGCACCCCGTCAATGATTGAGGCATGATTCAATTCATCAGAGATGATGATGCTGTCTTCACCCAGAAGAGGTTCAAAAACACCTCCGTTGGCATCAAAAGCAGCACAATACAAGATGGTATCTTCCGTACCCAAAAATTCAGACACTTTTTGCTCCAGATCTTTATGAATCTGTTGGGTTCCACAGATGAAACGAACTGAGGAAAGTCCAAAACCCCAGGTATTCATGGTATCCTGAGCAGCTTTTACCACTTCCGGATGATTGGCCAGACCCAGGTAGTTGTTGGCACAGAAATTTAAAACCTGCTTTCCACCTGCAACTGATATTTGTGAACTCTGTGATGAGGTGATGATCCGCTCGTTTTTGTACAAACCCTGTGTTTTCAATTCCTGAAGGGTTTGTGTCAAATCTTGTTTAATTTTTCCGTACATGCTTCCTGTGTTTTATTTGAAAACAAAGTAATGGATTCAATGAGTGAAAAATAGTGATAAAACGCAGTTCAATTTTGTTCCGGCACAAGGCATTTTGATGAAAGCTCATTCATTTTCAGGAATCATGAAAATATTCCGGATTTCCGGTCTGTATCAACTTTTTTTTTCATTAATTGGCTATTTATTCTGGAAATTCAAGATTCAAGATTATGAAGACATTGGTTTTAACCGGAATCGGAAAAATCGGTTTGATTGACCGTGATAAGCCATTGTTGACCAGCCCGGATGACGTACTGATCAGAATCAAATCGGTGGGAGTCTGCGGTTCGGATGTCCATTATTTCTCGAAAGGAAAAATCGGGTCACAGGTGGTCGAATTTCCTTTTGCCGTTGGGCACGAATGCTCAGGAATTGTGGTTGAAACCGGAGCATCGGTTACCTGTGTGAAACCTGGCGATCTGGTGGCAGTAGATCCGAGCATTCATTGCGGAACCTGTGATCAGTGTTTGGCCGGCCGGCCTCACACCTGTCGGAATAACCGCTTCCTGGGTTGCCCCGGACAGATTGAAGGCTGTCTTGCCGAATACATTGTGATGCCTGAATTTACCTGTTTCCCTTTGAATGAAAAGTTTAATCCGACCTCTGCCGCACTGATTGAACCTTTAACCATCGGAATTTACAGTGTCGAAATGGCAAAAACTGATTTTCAGAATCAGACAATCGGTATTTTCGGCGCAGGACCAATCGGTCTTTCGGTATTAATGGTTCTGAAAACTATGGCGACAGGCTCTGTTTTTTGCTTTGAACCTTTGGATTTCAGGAGGCAAAAGGCAATTGAACTGGGAGCCAGTTATGCAATTAATCCCATTGAATCGAATGTTATTGAGACAACTATCAAGATAGAACCGCTTTTACTTGATGTGGTTTTCGAGTGCAGCGGTGAACAAAAAGCAGTTGATGATGCCACCAATATCCTGAAGCCGGGAGGAAAACTGGTGCTGGTAGGTATCCCTCCGGATGCAAAGTATATTTTCGACATGGATTTAATGCGACGGAAAGAGATTTCGATTCAGAATGTCAGGAGACAAAACCACTGTGTTGAAAAGGCTATTCGGCTGATTGAGAATGGATTGCCTGTGGAGCAAATGGTGACCCATCGATTCGCTCCAGAGGAAACCCAGCAGGCATTTGAGATGGTTTCAAATTACCGGGATGGAGTGATTAAAGCGATGATCGATTTTTCCTAATACTAATTCTTTGCCCAAAAAGCAGAAGAACAGGCAAAAAAGTTGCACAAAAAATAGTTTTTCATTTATTTTCCATTCTCGAGTATTACCAAATTTTTTCATATAATTGCAGTAAAATTATCTATCAATGAATCCAAGTAAACCCAGAGTAATTAAAGATTACGATAAATTAGATCCGGAAATTCAGGAAAAGATTAAACTTGAATACCCAAGCGGATTTAGTGAAAACCTAATCTATTTCAACAACAAGGACGGTAAGCGGGTCAGTGCATTACCTTTCGAGACAGACGATAAATATTATCTGGTCCGGATGACAATTTTCGAAGCTGAAAAGATTATCGAAGAAGATGATGATTACGATAGCACAGGTTCGTTAAAAGACAGCGCAAAAGAAGAATACGAAAGCAAATATGCTGATGATGAATTCCTCGCTGCGGATGCCGAAGAGGCCGAAGAAGTTGCAGATGATAATTTTGATGACGACGAAGATTCAGATGAAGATGCAGACGACGACGAAGATTAGTTCGTTTTAGCCGAAACCTTTTTACGCGACCAACCTTACTGACTTCTTGTTTTTTAGAATTCGATCAAAAGCTGATTGCCCTGATTTGCAAACGATTTGCGGTGATAGGACGAAATTCCGATTTCCATCACTTTTGTACGGTGAAATAATGTTGGGTATCCTTTGTTTTTCAGCCAATTGTACTCCGGAAACTGCTGATGAATGGTATCCATGAAATCGTCGCGGTAAGTTTTTGCAAGTACAGAAGCTGCCGCAATCGATAAATATATTCCATCGCCTTTAACAATACAGGTATGCTGAATCTGAGGGTAGCCTTTAAACCGGTTGCCGTCGATCAGCAAATGTTCGGGTCTGATTGATAGTTGGTCAATGGCGCGATGCATGGCCAGAAAAGAAGCATTCAAAATATTGATCCGATCAATTTCCATATGGTCAACAATCCCGACTGCAAATGCCAATGCCTGTTCTTCAATCATTGGACGAAGCAAATACCGTTGCTTTTCTGTCAGCTTTTTGGAATCATTCAGCATTTCGTTTTCAAAATCTTCCGGAAGAATAACAGCCGCAGCAAAGACTGGTCCTGCCAAACATCCCCGGCCAGCTTCATCACAACCTGCCTCCAGTCTGCCCTTTTGTAAAAATAGTTGAAGTTTGTTTTTGACCATTAAATCCAATTTTCGATTTCTGTGTTAAGTACTCCCTTCAATGCGCTTTCCTTCGATACGCTTCGCTTACTTCGACTAAAGCTCAGTTCAACGCTCAGGAAACACGCTACTCAGGATGCGAGGCTCCGGTCTCAATTCTTTAACCGGCTCCTGAGCTTGTCGAAGGATCAGGTATTCATACAAATCTGGATGCTTCCCCACAACAGATCGGCGGTTTTATCCCAGCTGAATTTGTCTTTTTGTGCAAAACCTTTGGTGATTAATGAATCCCGAAGTTCCTTTTCCAAAAACAACTTGATCATAGCATCTTTGATCTGGCTCATCGAAAACGGATCGACATATAAAACGGCATATCCACCAACTTCAGGCAATGAAGTTGTATTTGAACAGATTACAGGTATCCCGGCATTCATGGCTTCAATTACCGGGATGCCAAAACCTTCGAAGAATGGCACAAATGTCAGAGCCATTGCCGCTCCCAAGACCTGATGCAATTCCTCATTGTTCAACCGTCCGGTAAATACCACGTCATCTTTGTATCGCATTCCTTCGTAAGTCAGTTCGATATCGCTCGTTTTAAACATACTTTCGCCAACAATCAGCAGTTTCATATCCGAATCTATCAGGGTTCGGAATGCATCAAATGCGCGTAACAATCCGCAAATGTTTTTACGCGGATGCAAGGACCCGATAAACAGAAAATAATTCTTTCCTTCTGAATATCTTTCTTTAATAATTAATTTTTCTTCGTCCGAAGTTGGTGTATATAAAGTGTTTACACCATTGTAAACGACATCAATTTTATCGTTGTCAATTTTGTAGGTACGGTTAATATCTTCTTTCGAAAAATATGAAACGGTTACAATTCGTCTGGCTTTCCGAGCGAATAACGGGAAATAATGGTTGTAATATTTTGCCTTCAGCCAGGGTAAATCTTTTGGACGGTGAGCAAAATTAATATCGTGTATGGCAGAAAGTTGCCTTGTCCGCGTACTGAGCGACAAGTAGCCGTCAGGAGAAAAGAATAAATCGGCCTTGTACTTTTTTAAAATCCGCGGAATCTGCAATTCGAACCAGATATACCAGAGAAAAGGATGCCGGGTAGGAGGTGATAAAACAATCGGGGTCACATTTTCGGAGAAAATAAACTCACTGGCAAACGGTCGGTCGAAAATGAACAGAAACTGATGTTCCGGATGATCGCGGGTGATACGGGACAAGGTTTCCCGGGTAAACCACCCGATTCCTTCGAGCTTTCCCTGAATCAACAAACGGGTATTTACGGCAATAATCATAGGTTCTGGATCTGGTGTCGAAATCTAATCAAATGTACAAAGTCTGTTTAAAAAATTACTACTTTTGACACACTTTAATCAAACCCGGAAAAGACGCTCGCTTGAAACGGAAGTTTATTACAAATCTTTTGCTGCTCCTTTTTCTGAATGTTTTAATCAAACCCTTCTGGATATTTGGAATCGATCGCCATGTGCAAAACCTGGTGGGGGTCGAAAGCTATGGGTTATACTTCTCTCTGCTGAATTTCTCCATGATTCTGAACATCCTGCTCGATCTCGGGATTACCAATTACAACAATAAGAATATCGCCCAGCATCATCACCTGATGAAAAAACACATCAGTAACATTGTGGGTCTGAAGTTTTTACTGGCAGGCGTTTATGCCATTGTTTGCATCAGTGTTGCATTGATCATCGGGTACCGAGAAATTCAAATACATCTTCTTATTTTTCTTATAGTAAACCAATTCCTGATTTCATTCACGCTATACCTGCGATCAAACATCAGCGGATTACATTTGTTCCGCACCGACAGTTTTCTGTCGGTACTCGACCGTTCGCTAATGATTCTCATTTGCTCGGTTCTTTTATTTACCAATGTGACTAACCATACCTTCCGGATCGAGTGGTTTGTTTATGCGCAATCTGCAGCATATCTCACGGCCAGCCTGATTACTCTGGCCGTTGTTTTATCCCACACCGGAAAGTTGAAATTCTATTTCGACCGGCGGTTTTTTGTTGTTTTTCTGAAGAAAAGTTATCCATATGCCTTACTGATCCTGTTGATGTCGTTTTATAACCGCATTGATTCGGTCATGCTCGAAAGATTATTGCCTAATGGCAAGGAACAGTCCGGGATTTATGCACAGGCTTTCCGCTTGTTTGATGCAGTTTCGATGTTCGGTGTCCTGTTTGCCGGATTACTGCTTCCTATTTTTGCACGGATGATTAAAAAAAAGGAGGATATTGGTTCCATGGTTCAGTTTTCATTTTTGATGCTTTTTGTTCCGGCAATAATTATCAGTTCTTCGTCAGGGTTCTACGATACCGAAATCATGGATCTGCTTTATAACGGAAATATCGAAATGTCAGCATCCATCCTGCAGATACTCATGGTCAGTTTTCTGGGGATTGCAACTACCTATATTTTTGGAACTTTACTTACTGCCAATGGAAGTATACGACAACTTAACTGGATGGCCGTAACTGGTATGGGCATCAATATTGGCCTGAATTTAATCCTGATACCACACTTTCAGGCGATGGGATCAGCCTGGGCCAGCCTGGCAACCCAGCTTTTTACTGCACTTGCCCAGACCATTTTGGCTATGATGATTTTAAAACTGAAAGTCAATTATCCAATCATTGGCAAATTGCTCCTTTTTGTTGGATTTGTTTTTCTGGCCGGATTCTTCAGCAGGCAAATCAACAATTGGGTTTTGGGCTACTTTATCATGATCGGATCAAGTCTTTTATTCGCATTCTTAACGCGACTGATTAACCTGAAAGCTTTAACGGAAATCATTCTCGATAAATGATTGGTATGAGCAGGAAATTAGTCCCTGAAGATTTACAAAGCAACAGCGGCTTCGAACTTTTGGCCGAGGTTTCACACCAGAATCTGCGCGAATTTGTTATGGAGCAAATCAAAAAAGAAAGATACATTATCCGGGTTTACTCTGCCTATCAGGTTATAATGCTTTTTTTACTGGTTTTTTTCATCACCCGCAGTATTGTTTTCTCGCTAAAAGGGCATCCGGGAACTCTGTTAAGTGTTGGGTATGCAATCCTGTTTTCATTCACTATACTTATTGTTTTTCACGAACTGCTTCATGCCATGGCCTATCTGCTTATTGGAGCAAGAAAAATATCATTCGGTGTAATCCTGAAAAAGTTCGTTTTTTATGCGCTGGCCGATCGTCAGGTCATTGCACCACGCGCTTTTCATATCGTTGCATTGGCTCCGTTATTGGCGGTGAAGTTGATTTGCCTGGTGGTGATTGTAAGCACTTGCAACAATCAGGTTTTCTATTTTTTCATGACTGTAATGTGCCTGCATTCATTATTCTGCGCGGGCGATATGGCTATGCTGGCATTTTATAATTTACATCGGGGCAAGGAAATTTATAATTTTGACGACCGAAGCGAAGGAAAAACCTATTTTTACATCCGGAAATAAAAACATAAAAATAACATCATGACTGCACTTGAAACTGTTGTAATTGGCGTTGTTGAAGGAATTACCGAATTTCTGCCCATCTCTTCAACCGGACACATGATCATTACCGAAGCCTTGCTGGGAATGAACATCGATGAGTTTACCAAAGCGTTTACTGTGAATATTCAGTTCGGCGCAATCCTTTCGGTAGTTGTACTGTACTGGCGGCGGTTTCTGCAAAGCTGGAACTTCTACCAAAAGTTATTTATAGCCTTTCTTCCGGCAGGCGTGATCGGATTTTTGGCCAAAAATTACATAGACAAATTACTCGAAAGTGTTTTGGTGGTGGCTATCACAATGTTTGTTGGTGGAGTGCTTTTACTATTTGTAGATAAGTGGTTCAGTAAAGAAAAAGAAAATCAGGAAGTTACTTATCCAAACGCTATTAAAATAGGATTCTGGCAGTGCATCGCCATGATTCCGGGAGTTTCGCGTTCGGCGGCTTCCATTATTGGAGGTATGCAACAAAAACTGAGCAGGACGAATGCCGCAGAGTTTTCATTTTTTCTGGCAGTTCCAACTATGGCTGCAGCTTCAGGATATAAATTGCTTAAATTGATTTTAGATCCGAGTGGTGTATCGATGCTTAAAGAAAATTTAACGACTTTACTCATCGGCAATATCATCGCATTTTTTGTGGCTTTGATCGCCATCAAAACCTTCATAACCTTTCTTCAGAAACACGGATTCAAAGTATTTGGCTGGTATCGTATTGTGGTTGGACTGATCCTGATTGTCCTGATTCTGATGAAATTTAAGTTGAATGTGGTATAAGAACTAAGAGGAGACGTTCATTTTGCAATTAATCCTGACAGGTTTTCAAAACCTGTCAGGGTTAATACGAATTCAGGCCAATTCAAAACAAAAAAAACGCAGAATCCTCATTCCGCGCTTTTCCTATTTCCTATTTCATCTTTCAGATTACCACGTTCACGATTTTATTCGGAACAACGATGACTTTTTTAGGTGTCTTTCCTTCGAGCCATTTGATGGATGTTTCGTGCGCCAGAACTGCAGCTTCAATTTCAGCATTTGGTGTTCCAACCAGAAATTCCAATTTAAAGCGAACTTTTCCGTTAAACGAAACCGGGTATTCAAACACATCTTCAGTCAGCATTTCCGGGTCAACTACGGGCCATGGTGCATAAGCCAGTGTTTCCTGATTACCATACAATTGCCACAACTCTTCAGCAAGGTGAGGCGCATATGGTGACAGAATCTTCGCAAAAGTCTCAGCCGTTTGTTTGCTGACTTTTCCCTTTTTCATGGCCAGATTATTGAAAATCATTAAAGCAGAAATTCCGGTATTGAATTTCATATTTTCGATGTCGAAAGCTACTTTACTGATAGTCTGGTGTAACAATTTCAGGGTTTCCTTGTCATCAGCTTCTTCAACAATATTCTCCGGATTTCCGAAGAAACGTGAAGTACGGTTCAGGAATCCGAAAACTCCCTTCACACCATTTTCGGCCCATGGTTTGGTATCGTCGAGCGGACCCATAAACATTTCGTATAAACGAAGCGAGTCGGCACCAAATTTTGCAACCACATCATCAGGGTTCACCACGTTTTTCAACGATTTCGACATTTTCGCGACTATCTGACTCAGTTCCTCACCGGTTTCGGTGTGGAAGTATTTGCCTTCCTTTTCTTCAACCAAATCACTGGCCACTTTGGCTCCGGTAGCAGTTTGGTATGCAAAAGCCAGAATCATTCCCTGGTTGAAGAGTTTCTGGAAAGGCTCTGAAGTTGAAACGATGCCCAAATCGAACAATACTTTATGCCAGAAACGCGAGTATAATAAGTGAAGAACTGCATGTTCGGCACCACCAACATATAAATCAACCGGCATCCAGTAATTCTCAAGCTTTTTATCGAAAATACTTTCATCATTTTTTGGATCGATGTAGCGCAAATAGTACCAGCACGAGCCGGCCCATTGGGGCATGGTGTTCGTTTCGCGGCGGCCTTTGCGACCATTCGCGTCAGTCACGTATAACCAGTCGGTGGCGTTGGCCAGCGGCGATTCGCCGCCTTCGCCCGGTTCGTATTTTTCCATTCCCGGAAGTTCAACCGGAAGATTTTCCTCAACCAAAGTCACTTCGCCATCTTCCCAGTGAATCACCGGAAATGGTTCGCCCCAATAACGCTGACGGCTGAACAGCCAGTCGCGCAGTCTGAAATTGATGGTGGCTTTACCGATTCCTTTTTCACCCAACCATTCAACTACTTTGGCAATTCCGTCTTTTTTGTTCAGGCCATTCAGTTCGAGCCCAATTGCCGGATTGGCCGAATTGATGTAGGCACCGTCTTCGGTCCAGCAAGCTTCGCCAGCCAAGACTTTGGCACGGGTTTCCTCATCGGCACTTTTCGGATCGAGAATACAGACAATTGAAATATTGAATTTCTGAGCGAATTCAAAGTCGCGGTTATCATGCGCCGGAACAGCCATGATAGCACCGGTTCCGTAGCCCATTAGAACATAGTCCGCAACCCAGATCGGGATTGGCAAACCTGTAATCGGGTTGATTGCATTCCGTCCGGTGAAAACTCCGGTTTTATCTTTTGCCAACTCCGTCCGGTCCAAATCCGATTTCAGCGAGGCAGCCTGTATGTATTGCTTGAATTTCTCTGTATTTTCAGGAGTAACCAAGGTTTCCAAAATCGGATGTTCCGGGGAAACAACCATATATGTTGCTCCAAATAAAGTATCAGGACGAGTCGTATAAACCCGAAGTTTTTCAGCCATTCCTTCGATCGCAAAATCAACTTCAGCACCGGTCGATTTACCGATCCAGTTTTTCTGCATGTCTTTCACACCTTCCGGCCAGTCCAGGCTATCCAGTCCTTCGAGCAAACGTTCGGCATAATGAGGTATCCGGAGTAACCATTGTTTCAGGTTTTTGCGGGTCACCTGATTGCCGCACTTTTCGTGCGAACCATCGGTCAGCACTTCTTCGTTGGCACAAACCGTTTTGCACGATTGGCACCACCAAACCTGAGCATTGTCGTAATAAGCCAGACGCTTTTCTCCAATGTATTTATTGATAGCAGACTGTCCCTGAGCCTGAATATCGGCAGGAATTGGCAGTTCGCTGATCGGGCGGCCTTTACCGGCTTCAGGATCAAACCAGCAATTGTACAATTTGGTGAAGATCCATTGTGTCCATCGAAAATATTTTGGGTCGGTGGTATTTATTTCACGATCCCAATCGTAGCTCAAACCCAGTGATTTGATCTGACGGCGGAAATTGTCGCAGTTTTTATTGGTTGTAACCGCCGGGTGAGTTCCGGTTTGAATGGCATATTGCTCGGCAGGCAATCCAAATGCGTCCCATCCCATCGGGTGAAGCACGTTGAAGCCTTTCATGCGTTTGTACCGGCAAATGATATCGGTTGCGGTATAACCTTCAGGATGCCCCACATGCAAACCCGCTCCGGAAGGATACGGAAACATATCCAACACGTAATATTTGGGTTTTGAGAAGTCGTTTAAGGTTTTGAACGTCTGGTGTTCTTCCCAGTATTGCTGCCATTTCGGCTCAATTTCAGAGAAATTGTATTCCATTTGATGCGAGTGATTAAGGTTTCTGATAATGAGCCGCAAAGATAACAAGAAAGTTGCAAGTTGAAAGGTGCGGTTTTTGGAAATATGGCGAACTATTTATTGGGGTGTATTTGGAAATATCACAGGGTTTCGTATTTATTAATCACAGGGTTTCGCGATGCATCACCCTGTGCTGTCACCGGTCGGTCTTTCAGACCTTTTATCAATGAACCTTGCACTCGCAAGAGGGGCAAAGCCCCGACATGCATTAGCATAGTCCGGAATGAAATGGAGGGCTATGATTTGGTAATCATTTTTAATTCAAATGATGGGCTATAAAAACTAAAATTTGAATGAACTTTTTATTCTAATTCAATGTTCAAATATTGAAACAATTATAAAAACAAAACACATGAAATACGTTGTTACAGGTTCATTGGGAAACATCAGCAAACCACTTGCTGAGAGATTAGTTGCTGCAGGTCATGAGGTGACCGTAGTGAGCAGTAAAGCTGAAAAAGCTGCACAAATTGAGGCATTGGGTGCCAAAGCAGCGATCGGTTCAGTTGAAGATGTCGATTTTCTGACTAAAACATTTACAGGAGCTGATGCGGTTTACATCATGGTGCCTCCTAATTTTGGCTCTGGTAACTGGAAGAAATTTATTGCTGGAATTGGAGAAAACTATGCTGAGGCGATTCATGCTTCAGGTGTAAATAATGTGGTTAACCTGAGTAGTATGGGTGCGCATATGTCTGAAGGATGCGGACCGGTGAGTGGTTTGTACTTTGTTGAAAAGGCTTTGAATGCCCTCGACAAAGTAAACGTAAGACATCTCCGTCCGGGATTTTTCTATAACAACTTTTTAGCGAATGTTGGAATGGTAAAACATATGGGAATAATCGGGGGAAACTATGGAGAAGCCGCTACCCTCGTATTGGTTCATCCTGCCGATATTGCTGAAGTTGCTGCTGAAGAATTGCTGAGCCTATCTTTTAGAGGGAAAAGCATCCGCTACATTGCAAGTGACGAAAAAACCACCAATGAAGTGGCTGCCATTCTGGGGAAAGCCATTGGAAAGCCTGAACTTCCATGGTTAAATTTTAAAGATGAGGATACTATTGGAGGTATGTTGCAGGCCGGATTACCGGAAGATGTCGCCAAAAACTATGCTGAAATGGGCGCTGCCATGCGAAGTGGCGAAATGGCTTCAGACTATTTGAAGAAAAAACCATCCGAATTCGGAAAAACAAAGTTGGAAGCTTTTGCTCCTGTCTTTGCTGCTGTTTATGGACAATCATAATTTTAGTTACGAGGCTGTCTCAAAAGGCAACAACCTTGTGTGTTCGGTCATCCCGAATTTATTTCGGGATCTGATATACAATGCGTTGGAATCCTGAAACAAGTTCAGGATGACAAGATCAAGGACTTTTGAGACAGCTTAACTGATTTGGTTACTTTTTATTGACTTTAAAACTGGTTGTTCCGAAGCAGATCTTGCCGTTTTTACTGATGCCTTCTACAAAAACCAGATACTGTCCGATATCATCTGAAGTAAAAAAGTCAATGGAAGACTTGCCGTTTACAAAACCTAAATCCGGATTCCAGTACAAAGTTGGCCGGTAGTCGGGCATTTCATCATGAATGTTTTCAAGCGTATATCTGGGCGAATAGAATTTCCGTTCGCGATAGAATCCTTTGATTCGCTGCGTGATCCGGCCTTTGATATAATGGCTTTCACCATGATTTGGGTCTGTTGTTTTTCGGTAAATTGCAATCACCCCGTTACCACCTTTTGAACCGAAAATTGACATATTCACTCCGCTTTTCAATATTTCTACTTTCTCAATTTCGCTCATGTGAATGTTCCTGATTTCCCTCACATCACTTCCGCTGCCAGGAGGAAAATCTGAAACTTCCATTCCATCCAAAAGAAAAAGAGGCGAGCCACCACCCCGGATGGAAATCTCATCGCCGTTAACGGTCAATCCGGCGACTTTGCCTTCCAGATAGTCGAAAACATTATTATAGGTATAGTCTGCTTCTGAAACAGTTAATGAATTATCAGGCATGTTGTATATTCTGAAATGACCATCGTCTTTAATTATGCGTTTTTCAATGATATCAACGTCCGACAATAATATACTACCCTTTTCAGGGTTGAACCCCATTTCTTTCATGCTCCGGTTTGAGTTTTCTGCAATAAACTTGCGATTCAGTTCGATAGTAAAAGCGGTATTCTTCATTAAAACCGGCGATACGATTGAATCCAAAGGAAAGATAGGATCCAACCGGATTTCTGTGTATTTACTTCCTCCTTTTGTTTTGGCATTCAACATAACTAAGGTTGAATCGTTGAGATACATACGTTCGAATTTAAACCGGCCATTTATATCGGATGTTGTCTTTTCGAACAATGAACTACCGCTCGAAGGCCCCAAAACCACCTGGGCCTCAGAAACAGGTTTTTCAAACAGAAGTTTCTTTACCAACCCTTTAATTTCAATTCCCGCATCGTTCCAGTCTTTCAGATCAGCTGACCTGACTGTTTCGACGTCGTCCCACAGATAGCTGCTCCATCCATTCACCATCATTAGTAAATCGATTTTTTCGGAACTCGTATGGAGTTCATCATGGATAAAATACGAAGCCGGAGATTCAATGGCTCCTTTTAGATCGGAATCGAGCAGCAGATAGCTTTTGATGTTCTGGCTGTTTCCCGATGCGCTGAAATAGTTCTTGTTTACCACAGCGACCGAAAGCGTTGAATTAACCGAATCACCCGGTGGAAGAAAGGCTTCGGCACCAATTTTCACTTCCTCACGTGGCCTGAAATCTTTCTGAGTTAATTGAAGTCTGATCAGATCATCTTTACCGTCGTCAACGAATATCAGGCGTTCGGCAATCTGAATCAGGGAAGTATCGAGCAGCGAAATTTTTGAAATACCTTTTGGAAACTGATTTTTACCCACCTGAAGCGTTTCGGCGAAATCGTGCATTTCCAGTTTTTTATAGAAGAGTACAATGCCTTTGTGTGATGCCACAAAATAGAAATCCGGATGACGGGGGAGCTTGCTATTACCTGACATTTCAAATGTGAGAGAATCAGCATTCTCCTTATAATTCATACTGATACCTTCTGATTTGGCCTGATCGATGGGGATCTTCATTTCGGGACATTGATCGATGGTAGCAAAATAGGTTTCCCCATCTTCGGGCATCATGACAAATTTTCCCATTCCCATATATCTCGTGCTGAAAGAGGAAATTGTATCTCCAAGTTCACTGAGGATTTTCCCACTGACATATATTCCTCTTCCTTTTGAATCGACTGCTTTAAATGCTACCGTATTTAAAACATTCAGGACCAGATTTCCTCCTTCAGGTAAAAATTTCATATCAATTTTTGAATAGTCGGTCTGATCGTTGTCAGTCAAATCTGCCGTTTTCAGCGATCCCGTGATCCAGATTTTCTTATGGAAACAAGCATCTTCCCCGAAGTTTTCGAGGTATCGGGTAAATGCCCTGATGGTGTACAATCCGCTTTTTAATGATTCGGTTTTGAACTCACAGCGTGCCTGACCTTTAATCGAAAACAGGATATTCTCTTTTACGATTTTACCTTCTTCAGAAATCAGCTGAACGAATATATTCCTGAAGTTTGAATTCAACTGGTTGGTAATTCCGTTAACCTGATAAACTTTGATCCAGATATTGTCTCCCGGAGCATAAAATTCCCGGTCCACATGGAGATATAACTTTTCAAAGAGCAGAGGTTTTTTGGAATCTGCCCAACTCTTGATATCCTGGGCCGAAATGCTGACCAAAAATGAAAGGTTAAAAAGGAAAAGGACAGTTAATTTTTTCATCAGGAATAGTACAAGAATGTATAAATATATTCAATAGTAAACAACAAACGCCCCGGTGTTGGAGCGTTTGTTCTAAATTTTATATCCTTGAATGTTATTTCACATCATTTGTTTCCCACCGAACCATTTTTGAAGGATAGAAGTTGATATTCATGGCTTTCATCCGTTCGCCATGATTGGCCAACCGGACCCTGTAGGCAGGCCAGCTGCGCAATTTTGCCGGAGTCCATCCAATTTCGGCATAGCCAAGCAGACGTGGAAAAATCAGGTATTCGGCTTCCTGACGCGCTCCGACAGTTTCGGACCAAAGAGGTGCTTCAATTCCCACGATGTTTTCCTTTTTGATTTCAGGAACCAGATTGGCAGGATCCCAGTTGTAACCTTTGTCAACTTCGATGTAAGCTGCCCAATGCAATCCGTAAGTACTGGTCGAATCATACTGCATGTCGAGATATGCATTTTTAGCCGGCGACATCAGAACTTTTGCTCCTTGTGCCACACCTTTGATTGCGTTTTCGGCTTTGGCCCAGTATTGAACCACGGTATTCGGTTTTACAGTTGCCAACGCAATTTCGTCCCATGCCAGAACTTTTTTTCCATGAGCAACTACCATGTCCTGAACGCGGTTCATGAAAGGAATGTAATCTTCGATTTTAGTTGCATGCGATTCGTCACCGCCAATGTGCAGGTACTCACCCGGAGTTATTGCTGCCAGTTCACGGATAACATCATCAATAAATTGGTAGGTTGTTTCTTTACTGGTGCACAGCGTACTGAATCCGACTTCGGTTCCTGTATATAATTCTTTCGGTTTTCCATCGCAATTGAGCATGGCAACAGAAGCCAGTGCAGCATTTGTGTGACCCGGCATATCGATTTCAGGAATAATGGTAATATACCTGTCCTGTGCATATTTTACGATTTCCTTATACTGTTCCTGTGTGTAATAGCCCCCTTCGCCACCCCCGACTTCAGTCTTTCCGCCATGTGCGGTCAGGTTTGGCCACGATTTTATTTCAATCCGCCAACCCTGATCATCTGAAAGGTGAAGGTGCAGAACGTTCATTTTGTAATAGGCCAGCTGCTCGATGAAATTTTTCACATCGTCAATTCCGAAGAAATGCCGGGCAACATCGAGCATCGAACCGCGGTAGCCGTATTCAGGAAAGTCGCGGATAACGCCATTGTCCAACTTCCAGGGTCCTTTTTGTGCTGTTTTCATTTCAACTTTTGCAGGAAGTATTTGCCTGATAGTCTGAATTCCGTGAAACAAGCCGGCCGGTTTGTTTGCTTCCAGATGTACCGATTTGTCCGAAATAGTCAGTTGGTATCCTTCGTCGCCCAGTTCGGTGTCTTTTCCTGAAATCGATAAAAAAATATTCCCGGGTGCAGGAGTATCTGTCGTGGTTTTAACCTTGATCGTCAAACCGGTTGAAGGGTTCAGTTTGTCGGCAAGGTACTGACCGATTTGTTTCATTTCTGCCGATTCGCCCTGAACGAAAATATTGGTCTGGTCGGTCAGATTGAATGAACCACCAGCCGAAACAATGGAAACAGGAAGTGGAATCATATTTTCTTTGGAAAGATCGGACGGAGTACAAGCAGGTTGGCTAAATAGTACACTCAAAGCCAATGCAGACTGCACGAAAAATTTAAATTTCATTGGTGTCATGGTTCGAAGATGTTTGGATTTATAGTTTGTTGATTCAGACAATTACTTTTTCAGTTTTATTCCACCAGTTTCAGTATTCTTGTTTTCTTTCCAATCCTGAAATTGATGATTACCAGTGCAAAACAGGAACTTACAATTACAAAAGCCCCAGCCAATTCGATGGTGCTGAATTGTTCATGAAAAATGAGCCATCCGGAAATCAGGTTAAAAACCGGAACCATGGATTGGAGCAAGGATCCAGTCGCCACATTGACATACCGGTAACCTTCAGTCATAAACAGCTGCCCGATCGTTGCAACCACTCCTACCAATACCAGCAGTAAAAGTTCATTCAGGTTTCCTTCGGCTTGTGTAACCCCCGAAGGTATTAAAAACATCCAGAAACCGACAATACACTGCGAAAAGAAAATGGCATATGAGTTGTCGCTGTCGTGAAGTTTTTTTACAAAAACAACTGCCAACCCGGTAATTACTGATCCGGCAATAGCAATCAATTCGTAAATCCCCATTCCGGCCAACGAATCTTTTCCGCCGCCTAACGAGAGCAAAACCAATCCGGCAAACGAAATAAAAATGACTACAAACTTAATTCGTTCTACCTTTTCTTTCAGGATCATCATACTGAATAAAGTGGCAAAAATGGGGTACGAGTAGATGTACACAGAACCCTTGCCAACTCCTAATTTCAGGATTGCCAGATAAAACAGGTAAACCGCGATTCCGCCAACCAGGCCGCGCCAAAAAAGGTTTTTCTTGTCGTTAAACTGAAGTCGGATAATTCCAAAAAGGGATAAAATGCCGATGATTCCAAGGCCGATTGCAAACCGGAAAAAGGTGGTCTGATAGCTCGACACGTGAGGAATTGCCTTTACCAATACTGCCATCAATGCAAAGAACACCACTGAACCTAAAGTTAAAAGGACACCTTTCGAATTATCGGACATACATACAACTTAAAAACGGGTTCGTAAAAATACCGAAATTATCCTAAAGAAACCTGACAAAAATGGTCTGGCAAGGTAATTATAAATGAATTCATTCCTGGTTTTTGTTTTTCTCAGCTGAAAAGTTGCTACCCGGAATATCTACTTGCTTATAAGCAGTTTAGCTCGTGAAAAATTCAGGTTTCCTTTGGCCTCAACAAGGTAATCTCCGGAAGGAAGAATGTTTCCGGCAGAGATTTTCAAATTCTTAAAACCATTTTCATCGACGCTGCAGAAATTGGTGTACAGAACCTGGCCGGCAAGGTTGAAAATGGCTATTGAAACTTTTTCGTTCGAGGCAAAATCAGTCATCATAAGGTTGAAATCGCCATTGGATGGATTGGGATATATACCTGCCGTTTTTTCAAGCGATAAGGTTGGAACTGAAGTTGGAATGATTATTGGTTCAAGTAACCACATGGCGCTCCACCACGAAGGTTCGATGGTGCTGTACCATGCCTGATTCTGCAGTTTTTCAACATTCATATAATCCAGCGTATTCCATTCACTTTTCAGCCTGACAAATCCATCTCCGGCATCTTCAATTGACCATCTTGAACTCATCGCTCCGGGAGTTCTGGAAGTACATTGTACATAACCCAAAAGATTTTCGATGTGCATGTAATCGCCGGTAGAAAAATTCTGAATTTCTTTTACTCCGTCAACGTCTTCTAATTTCCATTGGTAAGTTTTGTCACTGGCCGTACCCGAATATTTCACCAGGCCACCACTGTCATATAGATAGGTGTTTTGCCATCGGTTTTTGATCTTGTAAACAGTTAAAGGAGTACTGGTTATATTCAAATTACAGGTGGAAGAGAAATTTCCATCCAGAGTCGTTACGGTCAAGGTAGTTTGTCCTTTGGATAAACTTGTCACAAGTCCATTATAATTTATCGTAGCGACTGCAGTATTGCTTGATGTATAGCTTACAATTTTATTGGTAGCATTCGTCGGAGAAAATTTCGGGACAAGTTGCAACGATGCTCCACCGGCCATGCTGGTGTCTGACGGCATAAGTTTGACACCGGTAACAGCTGCAAGATCGCAGCCGGTGAGGGCAGTCCACGAGAAATTTCCTTTTAGCGTCGTATTAAAAGCAGTACCATTTGAATTTCCGCCCAAATTTGAATAATTCAAACTGCAATAGGTCGCGTTTCCGACCGGATACTGATCAAAAATAACAGCAAATCCAGTCTGGGAAATTGCATTATTGACATTGTTGTTGGGGTATTCCTTTCCAGTTCCATTGACTGTTACATTCTCGAATTTTAAATTAAAAATACCATTGCCTGCATTTTTTGCAATACGGATGGCATCACATTTAGAATCAGTTATATCGATGCTGTTGAACCGAAGGTTCTGAACTTTTGTTCCGGCAATTGCTGCACAAGAGATATTAATTGCTCCTACTCTTGAATTGTCGGTGTCATTAAAAGTTCCGCATCCGATAACAGAAATTTCGTGAAAATCGTGCATCCCGTTATCATTGAATCCAACCCCGGCAAAAAAGTTATTGACGGTAATACCGATTTCCAGATTATCTTTAATAATGATATTGTAGAACTTGTTATCCTTACCGCCATATAAGCCAATGCCAGCAGCACGCCAAACATTTTCAACTGTGTTATTCCTGAACGTATTATTGATGCATTCCAATCCCTCAGCACTCCAGATTGCCATGCCATCATCCCCGTTATTCCTGAAATTACAGTGCTCAACAATGGCATTGCTTGTCCCTTTGCACAGGTTGACACCATCGGCGTAGGTATTTCTGAACCTGCAGTTCTTCATTAAAAAGCCATCGGCATAGGCTGGTCCTAATCCACCGGTAAACTGCGCTATCCATGATCCGGTTGCACAATGTTCCACCCAAATGTTCTGAATGACTGATTCCGAGGTATAAACACCAATGATTCCTCCATATCCTTTGGTTCGGGTGGTCATATCCGTAGTTAAATACAGATCGGAATAACTAACATTGGGAGCATCGGCACGCAAACCGCCATTGCTGGCATTGGTGACAGTAAAATTCAGTTGAGTATACCACATTCCGGCACCCTGAAGTTTAGTTCTGGCAACTCCAAAGTAGATCTGGCTATTGATGTTGTAAATACCTGCAGGTACAAAAATAGTTTTGGCACCATTTGCATCGATGAAGGCCTGCAAGGTACTGCCATTGCCATTGTAAACGACTGAACCCGCAGGTGCAGTAATAGCTGCAGGTACAGGTTCCATTTCAACGAAATCGAGCCAGATATTTCCGCTCTCCCTGACTATTTTTAGCTTCGAAAGTTTATTGGGTAATTTGAATCGAACTTCGTCGAATCGCATTCTTGGATTTTTGTTTTTAATCCCAGTATTGTTTGGGTCGCCATTGCTCCACAAATACTCCCATGACCATTTTGATGTCAGCGTCAAACTTGTAATTTTGGTGCTTCCATCATACACCCCAATTACTCCTGTTTCTCCATCAGGAACAGAATAACGAACCACTAAACCATCAGCAGCTTCATCCAAAGTCCATTCAAGTGAGGCATCGGTTTTCGAGAAGTCAACACAAATCTGATCAGTTGCTTCGCATTGCAAATCAGATTGTTTATATGATTTTGGAGTTACTGTGGCATTGGTTAATGTGCCCTTGTCTGCTTCGTAACGTTTGTAGGGTGCATCATAATAACCTCGTTGGGCAGATGCGTTGCAGGCAAGAATTAACAACGGGATAATAAATGCGAATTTGAATATAAATTTAGCCATTTTCAGGTTTTTAGGTCAGCCAAATATCTGCAATTAAAATCGCATTTTCAATACCAGTTTATGTAAATAAAAAAAATGAGTCAATGGAAAGCAAAAAAGAAACCCCCGCGATTTGCGGGGGTTGAGATGATCTATTCTTCAATAATAACGATCTTTTCAATGACATCGCCTTGACGAATGGCGTCAATTACTTCAAGCCCTTCGTAAACCTTGCCAAAGCAAGTATGATTGCGATCGAGATGGGCCGTATTACGCCGGCTATGGCAAACAAAAAACTGTGAGCCGCCAGTATTGCGTCCGGCATGAGCCATCGACAGCACTCCGCGGTCGTGGAACTGATTTTCGCCATCCAGTTCACATTTGATTTTATAACCCGGACCACCGGCGCCAGTTCCATCTGGACAACCACCCTGAATTACGAAATCAGGGATTACACGATGGAAAGTCAATCCATCATAAAAACCGCTTTTCGATAGTTTGGTAAAATTCTCGACGGTGCCAGGTGCATCTTCATCGAAAAAATTTAATTTCATAACACCTTTGCTGGTATAAATTTCTGCCTTGCTCATTTTTAAAATTTTTAATGATTGGCTGCAAAAATACAACATTTTGGTCAATCTGAAATTGGATTGATCTGACGGATGATCAATTTTCAATACTTTGTAAAAATTTCTGAATTTTACCTCTATATTTGACATCCAATCAGCACAGTACAGGATGGATTATCTCGTCTATATTTCGATCCTTGTATAAATAAGTATAATCGGACATTCTGTTTTGCAAGATTTGAAATGTTCCTCAGCATCTTTTACTAACTGCAAAGCTTTGCAATACCTTAGTTCTGAAAATTGACTTGGCAAATTGGATTAGTTTATTGACTTTTGACAAACAGAATTTTTTAAATAGATTTAACCTAATAGAACTCAACATTTATTCTTTTAGAAATGGAAAAAACAAAAAAAGGTCTTTTTACTACTGAGGACGGAAGAAATCATATATTTATTTTCTTTCTGGTTGCTCTTCTTTTTACTTTGTGGGCCGTTGGTAACAGTCTGATAGATACCATGGATAAGCATTTTCAGGATTACTACCACCTGACAAAAGCCGACTCGGCCAATGTTCAGTTTTCGCATTATCTGGGGTATTTTTTCATGGCATTACCGGCCGGATGGTTTATTCATAAACTGGGTTATAAATGGGGTATTATTTTAGGACTGAGTTTAGCAGCGCTGGGCTGTTTGTGGTTTTATCCTGCTACAAAGATAGATGGTTTTTGGGCTGTACTTTTAGGCGTTTGCCTGATTGCCATGGGTTTTTCATTCCTCGAAACAGTTGCCAATCCTTATACGACGGTTTTAGGAGATTCAAAATATGCAGCTTCCCGTATAAATCTGGCTCAATCTTTCAATGCCATTGGCTGGCCAATTGCTCCCTATATTGGTGGATTATATTTTTACCATACCGACAATGCGCTGAATGCTCAGCAAAATGCTGTGATAGCCCACCAAACAATGTGGGTGCCATATGTCGGTATAGCGATAATTATAGGAATTCTTATTCTGGCTTTTATCAAAAGTAAGATGCCCGATGTAGTTGAACATGATCACAATAAAGGCAATTCTGAAAGTAATAAAGCCATAGTTGATGTATTTGGCCAACAAAGCCGCTTATCGACTATTCTCCTGTATGTTTGCGCAGTTATGTTGAGTTTTGCTTTGGGTATGATTGTCCGCTTCTTTGTTCAGTTGTTTTATATGGACCGGGAGACACTTGGAAATCCTGAAGCGATGGTCGCATTAAACCATATTTTAACCCGGGTATTTTACAGTGTGACCGGAATTGTTGGTATCGGTTCAATTATTTTTATTGCGCTGAAACGGGAAAAACTGATTCATAAAAACAGTCTGTGGTCAGCACCTCATTTTACCGGTGCAACTATTGCACAGTTCCTATATGTTGCGGCACAAGCTGGCATATTCAGTTTCTTTATCAATTATATGGTTGAAGAAGTCCCGGCAATTAGTGAAAGTTTGAAGTCAAGCTTCTTTATTGGTGGTGAAAATGGATCGATTCTCAGGGATGGTGCATATTTCCTGACCGAAAAAGGGGCTACCTCCCTCATGTCGTGGATGGCCTTCCCGTTATTCCTCGTAGGTCGTTTTACAGGTTCCTTTATTTTAAGGGTTACGAAAGCGCATAAAATGCTTGGCTTGTATTCATTTATTAATGTCATTCTGATGTTTGTAATTGTTGCCAAATTAGGCTGGATATCAGTAGCTGCCGTATTCCTAAGCTTTTTCTTTATGTCGATTATGTTCCCAACGATATTCTCACTTGGAATTTGGGGATTGGGAGAAAAATCAAAGCTGGCATCGTCATTCATTGTAATGGCCATTATGGGTGGTGCTGTGTTGCCCAAGGTTATGGGAGCAATTGCCGATGAGGATGGCATGTCGGCTGGATATATTGTTCCGGCTGTATGCTTTATGGCGATTGCACTGTATGGATTCTTCTGGACTAAACTCAGTGGTTCGGAAGGATTGACCAGCGTAAAGATTGGATCAGGACATTGATTAGATAAGCATTACTATGAAATACACTGAAACAACCCATATTCCTGCTTTCAAGCGATATTGTAAAACGTTGTCATTGAAAGATGATGCTCAACTGATAGAGGATTACAAAAAAATCCATGCTCCGGGATGTGCCTGGCCTGAAATTACACAAGGTATGCGCGAAGTCGGAATCATCGATATGGAAATATATCTACTCGGAACCCGGCTGTTTATGATTATGGATACGGTTTTCGATTTTGATCATGATAAAGCCATGTCAGAATTGGCCACGAAACCTCGCCAAAGTGAATGGGAAGCTTATGTTTCGCGTTTTCAGCAAACCTCAGCCGAAGCGAGAGCGGATGAAAAATGGCAATTGATGGAACGAATTTACAAATTGGATAAATGATACCAAGTGCAATTTCAAATCAGTCCAAAGTTATTCTGGTATAATGCCGATGAATAGACGTGCTCGACGGCAGGCGGGAATGTTAAGGCCAATCGAGTGAGCGAAGATTGGACTGTTACATTTCTTCAATCGGTATGATTCCCAGTCTCAATAAAAAATCCCGCAGCAATTTAATTTCTGCGGGATTTTTATTGGATCATTTTTGAACAATGAACCTTATGCCGTTTTCCGGTATCGCTTCAATGCCAAGGTCAGAAAGGTAATTCCAAGGATGCAAAGTGCGACGAATTCGTGGATCAGGTCTTCAAAATGTGAGCCTTTAAGTATCACCATGCGCAATACCCTCATGAAATGGTAAACCGGATTGGCCTGATCAATCAGTTGCGCCCATTGAGGCATGCTTTCGACGGGCGTAAAAATTCCACTCATCAGGATGAAAATCATCATGAAAAAGAAAGTTACAAACATCACTTGCTGCTGCGTGTTTGCAACGGTCGAAACAAACAAACCCAAGCCCAGAATGCCAATCAGGTAAAGAACACCAAAGCTAAAAACCAGTCCGAGATTGCCGACAATGGGCAGATTGAAAACCATACGGGCAAGGAACAACCCAAACGACAAATCGAAAAGGGCTATCACGACAAATGGAATGAGTTTTCCGGCCAGAAATTGTATTTTTTTGATCGGAGTCACATTCAGCTGTTCAATGGTTCCCTGCTCTTTTTCCTTGACTAAACTGGTACTTGAAAGATTCAAACCGATCAATGTTACCAGTAGTGCCAGGACGCCGGGAGCCATATACCATTTGTATTCGAGTTCGGAATTATACCAAAACCGCGATGGTGTATTGATTTGATAGGGTGGCTTAAAATCGGGAAGACCTTTCCATTCGGCGATGATGTGCTTGTTGAAATCGCCGATTACCGATGCCGCGTAAAAATAACCTATCTGTGCGGACTGCCCGTCGATGGCATTGACCAAAAGCTGAAGCTTTGCCTTGTCTTCGCGCATGAGGTCTCGTTCAAAACCCTTTTGAATGACCAAAACCATATCATCGCGGTTGTTTAATATTTCGTTTTCACCTTCTTCAGGATTAAAGGAAGTATTGTTAATGGTGAAAAATGGCGATGCATCGATCTTGGAAGCAAGCTGACGGGAAGTAGACGACATATCCTTATCGACCAGGAAAATATTGACATTTTTCAGGTCGTAAGTAGATGCATAAACCAAAACCAGCATCTGCACGATGGGAAGCATGATGATCATCCTCAACATAACCTTGTCGCGCCTGACTTGTATAAACTCTTTCTGCAAAACGTAAAAAAGTGTTCTCATAATAAGTGCCTAAAATTTGGAGTTCGGAGTGCCTAAAGTAGTTGCACCTTTTACTCCGGGCACTACGAACTTTAGCTCACTACGAACTTTTTCTATTTCATGTTCTTTCCAATTGATGTAAAAATTGCCAGCAATTCATTTGCTTCTTTTCTTGAAGCCTGAATTATCGAAATCTCTATCCATCCCAATTCTTCAATAATTTCAAGCCAGTAAACGGTTTCGCTGGCTTCGCTTTCTGCAATACTAATTTTATTGGAGAAGTCGGCTTTACTTCTGGCCCGATTTGCTTCCCGGTAATTTGCTCCAATGCTTGTTCCCGATTTGGTAACCTGATTCCGGATTACCCTGCCTTCCGGAGTAATGGGTAAAGATGTAGACAATTTTATAATAGATATTGCAAAAGCTCTGGTCCGTTTTTCTAACTGTTTAGCAAATTCCTTATTTTCCATAATGTCTTAATTTGATTTGTTTTTATTCAAACTTTAGGCACTCCGAACTTTAGCTCACTCCGAACTTCTTTTACTCTAATCTTATTTTGAAATTCTTAATACTCAACGCAATAAAAGTGAATGACATAAAAACCAGGACCAAAGTTTCTTTCCAGATGTAGAGGATTCCTGTGCCTTTCAGCATGATATTGCGGATAATCACAATAAACCAGCGGGGCGGAATAATATTACTTACGATTTGCAAAGGAAGCGGCATGTTCCGGATAGGAAAAATAAATCCTGATAATAGAATGGTAGGCAACATCAGTCCCAGTAAGGAAATAAACATGGCCACCATCTGGTTCGGTGCAACGGTAGAGATCAAAATTCCCAGGCTGAGTGCCATCATGATAAACAGAAACGATTCACCCATCAACAGGAAGAAACTTCCTTTAATCGGGACTCCAAATACAAAAACACCCAGAAGAATGATTGTCAGCGCATTGATAAACGACAACAGCAAATAGGGCGTCACTTTACCCAAAACAATCTGGATAGGTTTCAGTGGCGAAGCAAGCAGAACTTCCATGGTTCCGAGCTCTTTTTCCTTGCTGATTGATATGGAAGTCATCATGGCCGAAATCAGCATCAGAATCATTGCCATAATGCCCGGAACAAACATGTAAACGCTTTTCAATCCTTCGTTGTAAAGCATCCTGACTTCAATATTAATTTGGTTGGGCAACTGTATGTTTTGAAGTTTTTCCTTTTTTACGTAGTCGTTTATAATTCCACCGGCATAGCTGGTTAAAATCCGGGCGGTGTTCGGGTCGGATGCGTCAGCCAACAGTTGAACATCCTGTTTGCCATCACGCTCAAGGTTTTGTTCAAAATTGGGTCCGAAATTGACGACCATTTTTGCAATTCCTTTGCGGAAAACCTCCTCAACATCCTCACCGGGTTGCAATTCCTTAGCCAATACAAAATAGCCGGATGAAAGCAACTTGGAAGTGATTTTTTTGGTGGTATTGTCGTGGGATTGATCAAGAATGCCAATTTTTACATTCTGAATATCGGTACTGATTACTTTCCCGAATAACATCAACTGGACGATCGGAATTCCGAAAATAATGACCATTGTCCGCGGATCGCGGAAAATATGCAAAAATTCTTTCCTGAGAAATCCTATAAATTGTTTCATAAAGAAGCCCCCTAAATCCCCCAAAGGGGGAGTTTTTTGTAGTGCATATTTAAAATTTGTGTACTCATTTTTGCAAAACTTTAGAGTTGCATTTTTTAAGCCCTCCCTTTCGGGGAGGGTTTGGATGGGGCTTCATTCTTTATTTCTTGCAATTTTCAGAAATACCTCATCCATATTTTTGACTCCGTATTGTTGTTTCAGGTTCTCGGGAGTATCGAGTGCTTCTATCTTTCCTTCATTCATGATCGAAACACGGTTACAATACTCGGCTTCGTCCATGTAATGCGTGGTCACAAAAACGGTTATTCCACGGTCGGAAGCTTCGTAAATCAGATCCCAGAACTTTCGGCGGGTAATCGGGTCGACCCCTCCGGTTGGTTCGTCGAGAAAAACAATTTTCGGATCGTGGAAAATGGCGACCGAAAAGGCTAATTTTTGTTTCCAGCCCAGTGGCAGCGAGCCAATCAGTGAATCCCGGGCTGACTCAATATCAAGGTTTTTTAGCAATTGCTCCATCTTCACCTTTCGTTCAGCAGGCTTGATACCGTATATTCCGGAGTAAAAACGGATGTTTTCGGCAATGGTCAGGTCTTCATACAGCGAAAATTTCTGGCTCATGTAGCCGATGTTCCTCTTTACCTTTTCAGTTTCCTTATAGATGTCAAAGCCGGCAACTTTCACCTTTCCTGAAGTTGGCGATGAAAGGCCGCAAAGGATTTTCATTGCAGTGGTTTTTCCTGCGCCGTTGGCTCCCAGGAAACCGAATATTTCGCCCTTGTACACATCAAAATTCAGATGGTCGTTCGCTACAAAACTTCCGAATTTCTTCACCAGATCGCGAACTTCAATTACTTTTTGATTAGCCTCACCCAACCCCTCCAAAGGAGGGGATTTTTGACGAAAATCAGGATACGGGTTCATAAATAGAGAATTATAATTTATCAAATCGGTATAGCAAAAAGTCTCCCTTTCGGGTAGATTTAGAGGGGCTTCTACTGTTCAGCCATCCTATCCATAAAAACATCTTCAATAGTTGGCGGAATGTCGAAAACCTGCAATTCGAGATGATTTTTCTTCAACAGATAGTTTTCAAATTCAGTGGCTTCCACCTCATCGTCCTTTCCGGTTACATGCAGATACTGACCAAAAGCAAACGCCGAGTCGGTTTTTTCCCAGGCTCTCAAATCCTGGATCAGCTGGTGCATATCTTTCGACCGGATGGCATATAGTTTCCGGGTATAATTTTCAATTAGTTTCTGAGGAGTATTAATATCAAGGACTTTCCCTTTCTGCATCAAAGCCACGCGGTTACAAAGAACGGCTTCGTCCATGTATGGCGTTGAAACCAAAATGGTAATGCCTTGCTTCTGCAATTTCTTCAACATATCCCAGAATTCCTTACGCGAAACCGCATCAACACCAGTCGTTGGTTCGTCCAGAACCAATATTTCAGGTTTGTGAATCAGGGCACACGACAAGGCGAGTTTTTGTTTCATTCCTCCGGAGAGTTTCCCGGCCAATCTGTTTTTAAAAGGTTCTATCTGGATATAAATGTCTTTAATTAGTTCATAATTTTCGGCCACTGTGGTTTTAAAAACTGTGGCAAAAAAGTTCAGGTTTTCCTCTACCGTCAGATCCTGGTAAAGCGAGAAACGACCTGGCATATAGCCAACAATTTTCCTGATTTCTTTGTAGTCGTTCACCACATCCAGTTTGTTCATCGTCGCCTTACCTTCATCCTGAATAAGCAAAGTCATCAGGATTCGCATGAGGGTTGTTTTGCCTGCTCCATCGGGGCCAATCAGTCCGAAAAGTTCACCTTTTTGTACCTCGAATGAAATATCCCGAACGGCGGGGACGTCTTTATAGGATTTACTGATATTTTGAATACTAATCATAGGAAGCCTCCCCCAACCCCTCCGAAGGAGGGGAGACTTGAGTCGATCCCCGAAGTTTCTATTTTAATTTTATTCATCTCAGTGTAATTTGTCGTTTGGGTTTTTAAGCCCTCCCTTTTGGGGAGGGTTTGGGAGGGGCTTTTAAAAAGCCACCTCGCCGGGCATCCCGATTTTCAGAGTTCCATCATTAGAAACCACAACTTTTACGGCATACATCAACTTTACCCGTTCTTCTTTGGTTTGAATGATTTTTGGAGTGAATTCTGATTCGGAGGAAATCCAGGTGATTTTACCAGTGAGTGCTTGCATTTCTTTGGCATTCGAATCGATCAGTACTTTGACGTCACTTCCGAGTTTCACTTTTGAAAGCTGGGCTCCTGAAACGTAAACTTTCAATTCCAGGCTGCTCAAATCAGCCATTTTCAGCACAGGTTTTCCTGGTGTTGCCAATTCTCCATTTTCAAGGTAGGTCTCCAGTACGGTTCCCTTTATTGGACTCATGATGCGGCATTTGGTCAACTTTTCGCTAATCAGGTCAAGTTGACGTCGAATCACTTCCATTTCACTGGCAATCAACTGAAACTGGGTGTCGGTTGCTAAAATCTGTTTGTCCAAAACGTTCATTTGCCCGTTAATTTCGTCAAGTTGCTGCTGGGTCGCGGCTTTTTCTGCAAACATCCTGGTAATGCGCTGTTGCATAATAAGCACATTCTTCTTCTGTTCTTTCAGTACATTGATCTGAGCGGTTACATTTTGTCTTTTTGTTTCACTTGCTGTAAGTTGAGACTGAGCCTGTAACCTGTTAAGCTCCAATTCTGTGGTATCAATCAGGGCTATGAGTTTGCCCTTTTCAAGGAGATCTCCTTGTTTCACGTCCATGGTTAGAAGTTTCCCTGCAGTTTCCGAAGAAACGATGGTTTCCACGACCTCGAAATTTCCGTAGGCATCCGATTTTTTCTCCCCGTTTTTACAGGCTCCAAGCATCAGAAAGGCTATTGCGATCAATTGTATTTTTTTCATTTTGTATCGTGTTTGTTTATTTCAATTGTATCATTTATAATTTATCACTCATCATTCTATTCGTTTCCCCTGATATTTGCCAATTTAATTTGTGCTTCTTTCAATTGGATTTTTCGGGTTTCGAGCATCAATCGGGCAGTCGTTTCAGCATTCAGATCCTGAATATAATCGGCCATAGTTATGTTCCCGTTTTCAAGCTTTGAAGCAGTGGTTTTGGTGATTCGTTCACGAATAGAAATCAATTTCTGGTCGGTTTTCAGTAATTCTGTAATCTGATTAATCTGTTTGTTTTGCTGATCACTTGCCAGATCAATATTTTGGAGAAAGGATTGTTGTTTGGTCTGAACAATATCTTGCTGAAGTTTGATCATTTGCTTTTGACGACTGGTTGTTTTCCAATCCAGAACATTCCAGCTAAATCCAACACCCACCAGATAATAGGTATCGAATTTGTTGTTGAGCATGTTCAGTCCGGGTTTTCCGTATCCGGCCTGTCCAAAACCAAAAAGCCTGGGATTGCGCTGTTTCTGAAGAATTTCAGAATTGGCATTTAAAATTTCGTTTTGCCTACTGAATAAATTCAGTTCAGGTCGTTTCATCGGGAGGTCTGCAACTGCATGCTCTTCAGGCAATATCAGATTTTTAAGTTGTTCGGTAGTTTTTCCGGTAAGTATAGACATGGCATATAAAACTGTTTCAGTGTTGCTTTTTAATTCAATCACCAACTGTTCTGTTTTAATTAATTCGGCCAGCAACTGATCTAATTCGGAAGACAAAACCATGCCATTGCTGACTGCCGATTCCACTATCTTCCGGCGTTCGGCCAGCGTTTCTTTTTTCTTTTCCAGAATTTTCAGATTCTCCTGAATCAGGAAGGAAGTGAAGAAAAACTGGTTTACTTTTTCTTTTAACTGGTATAGTTCGACTTCGGTCTGTTGCAGATTCCCTGCATTTTCAGCATTGTTTATCAGCTCTTTGGCCTTGCTCAATCCACCATCCCAAATCGTTTGTTTAAAATCGAGGTAGAATTTGTACTGGTCTTTGTCAACCGTCGGAATTTTGATGTTTGGGAGCGGAATGGCAATTTTAGTCACTGCCGATTGATAGGTTGCCTGACCGTTCAGATTTACCTGAGGCAAAAAGCTGGTGGCATTGTTCTCGTTTTTGAGATCCAGAATTTGCTGATACAAATCCAGTTGTTTCAAAACCGGGTGATTTTCGCGTGCCCAGGTCTGGCATTGTTCAAGTGTCACTATTTCCTGAGCCATCAACAAATGCGCAGGAAACAGTAAAATTAAGAACATGGTTTTGACTGTTTTCATTCTCATGATATTCTAATTTTTGATTACGATAGCGTTGATAACAAATTTCTTAATGACCTCAGCGCGCTCGGCGTAAAAAGCTTCCAACGCATCTTTGTCATCTTTAAAAACCAGAAAACTTAATATCGGACGGGCAGCGAATGGGAAAATACACATTGAAACTACGTTTAAAGCCAGATGTTTAGGGTTCATCTGAATGATTTCGCCACGATCCATCGCCTCCTGAATGTAGGTAAATACCGGTTGAGGATCCAGTCCAAGTTTCACCACCAACTTGAACAGACCGGAAGGATCTCGGTTGAGTTCCTTTAACACGAATCCGGGGATAAATGGATGCTGGATCAAGATGTCGATGTAGGCATCAACGAAATGTTCTATTTTAGTTACAATTCCTGCATCGGAAAGGATAATCCGTGACAATTTCGGGAAAGCAAATTTGAATATTTCAGAGAAAATGGCTTCAAACAGTCTTTCTTTTGTCCGGAAATAATAATGCAAAAGTGCCTTATTGATTCCAGCTTCATCGGCAATTTCCTGCATTCGTGCACCTTCCATGCCTTTGGTAACAAAAACGATTTTAGCTGCTTCCAGAATTTTATCTTCGGTACTATCCTTTTTTATTTCCATTTTCTTTTCGGTTTAACTATTTGGTTAAATCATGTGGTCAAAAATAAATCTTGAAATTGAATTTACCAAATGTTTTAACTAAAAAATTTAACCGGATGGTTAAATATGGATAAAATTTATTAAACAATGTCTGAAACCCTATTGTTTCTATCCGAAAATTGGTAAATTTGATCTGATTCATGGTAGTCGTGATTCCTGAATTTTCAGCTTACCTTACGAGTTCATAATTAGTAGAATAACCTTAAAAATTACCATCATGGCAAAAGGAGTAGATACCCGAAAGAACGAAAAAAAGGAACCTACAAAAACTCTAAAAGAAAAACGATTAGAGAAAAAGAATAAAAAAGACAAAAAGTAGGGTCTGTTTTGTTTCAGTGTTTTTCGTTCAGCAAAGAGCCGGATTTCAATCCAGCTCTTTGTTTTTTGCGCTATTCTGGCAATCAAAAAATAGTTATCTTTCAGCTCTGTTACGTATATAGAAATCAATAAAACTACTTCTGAAAATGAAAAAGCGATTCCTGAAAATTACCTTTTTTATTCTGGCACTTTCGGTGTTTCTGGCTTGTGCTCCAGCCAAACCGAAAAATGAAGGCTGGATACAGCTGTTCAATGGCAAAGATTTGAAAGACTGGAACATCAAGATTACCGGCTTCCCGCTGAATGAAAACTTTGGAAACACATTTCGGGTTGAGGATGGACTCATGAAAGTCAGGTATGATCAGTATAAAAACTTCAACGGACATTTCGGACACATTTTCTACAAACAGCCTTATTCACATTATAAAATCAGGGTCGAGTACCGTTTTGTTGGTGACCAATGTCCAGGAGGTGCCGGTTGGGCTTATCGGAACAGCGGAATCATGATTCATGGCCAAAGTGCCGAAAGTATGGATGTCAAGCAGGATTTTCCGGTTTCGATTGAAGTCCAACTCTTGGGAGGAAACGGGAAAGACGAACGTCCAAACCTGAATGTTTGTACTCCGGGCACCAATATTGTGCTCAAAGACACCGTGTGGACACAACATTGTACCAATTCTACCTCAAAAACTTTCCATGGCGACCAGTGGGTTACAGCAGAAGTTGAGGTTCAGGGCGATTCGATCGTTAAACACATGATCGACGGACAGATTGTTATGCAATATTCAAAACCACAGCTCGATCCAAGGGATCCAAGCTTCCAGAAGTTACTCCCGCCCGATAAGAATATCTTGCTGAAAAAAGGTTCAATTTCACTTCAGTCTGAAAGTCACCCGATTGATTTCCGAAAGGTTGAACTTCTGAATCTGGGAGACGACTGCAAATAGTTTTTTTCGTAACTTGCATGTGCTTTTAAAGAGCAAATTTATGGAACGATATTTTTGGTCGAAGGGAATTTTTAAGAACCAATTGGAGATTTTACATGGTTCAGAACAGATTGGTTCAATCGTGTGGGAAAGCCTGGTGGGTTCGAAAGCTCATGGAATGATCAAAGGTCGCCGCTTTGTACTGAACCGCGAATTCTTTCTATCCAAACTGGAAATATACGATGCCAATAACCAGGCGCTTTTAGGAAGCATCATGATTAATCTCTTCAACCCCAAAAGTGACATCATCATCAACGGAAAGCGCTTTGAACTGGAAGTGAAGAATTTCTGGCAATCGCGCTGGTCATGGAAATTTAACGGTGATGAACTGATTACTTACCAAAGCAACGAATTCCTATCAAAAGATAAAGGCAGCATCGACGTGTTCACGGCATGTACCGAGGAAATCGAGATACTTCTTCTCCTTGGTCTTTTTGTTCGTAACCAGTTCATTTTGTTTATGCTGATGATTTTAATTCTGCTGCTGATTGTTATTTTTTAGGCTGCTTTTCAGCATAAAGAGTAAATTCAGTTGGTATTTTATTCGATGAGATTTCTTACTGGGCAAACAACAAAGGGTCTTTTCCCCATTCCGGAAAGAATAAATTCTTTCATTCAGTATGTTTGTTCATTTTCAAGAAAGTTTAAATAATAGATTAAATTTGCCCGACTAAAGTTTGACGTCAGGTTAAAGTAGTTTCACACAAAAAGGACTTTGAGGAGAATCAGTATATGAAAAGGGATAAAATTATTATTGGGATATCACAGGGCGACATAAACGGAATTGGATATGAGGTGATTATTAAAACGCTGATGGAACCTCGTATTCTGGAAATGTGTACTCCAATTGTGTATGGTTCGCCTAAAGTGGCTGCCTACCATAAAAAAGCATTGAATATCGAGGCGATTAACTTCAATCATATCCGTTCGGCCAGCGAAGCTGATTCACGGAAAGTCAACATTATCAATTGCATCGACGACAATATCCGGGTGGAATTAGGTAAATCGAGCGAAATGGCAGGCGAAGCCTCCTACATGGCTTTGGAAAAAGCTGTTGAGGATTTGAAAAGCGGTGAGATCGATGCATTGATTACTGCCCCAATCAATAAAGACAACATTCAGTCTGAAAAATTTAATTTCCCGGGACACACCGAATTTTTGGCCGAACAGTTTGGTGCCAAGGATTTTGTGATGCTCATGGTGAGCGAATCGATGAAAGTAGGCGTTGTGGTGGGTCATGTGCCGATTGCAGAAGTGCCTTCCAGAATTACCAAGGGTGCTATCCTGAACAAGCTGCGGATTATTAATTCATGCCTCGAAAAAGATTTTTTCATCAAACGTCCGCGCATAGCAGTGCTTGGACTCAATCCACATGCCGGCGACAATGGTTTGTTGGGGAAAGAAGAAATTGACATTATCATTCCGGCGATTCAGCGGGCCAAAGATGAAGGCATTATTGCCATTGGTCCATATTCTGCGGATGGCTTTTTTGGTTCAGGCGACTACGTTAAATTTGATGCAATTCTGGCCATGTATCACGATCAGGGACTTATCCCATTCAAAATGGCTGCTTTCGAACGGGGCGTAAATTATACTGCCGGTCTTCCGGTCATCCGTACTTCACCGGCTCATGGAACAGCATTTGACATTGCCGGCGAAGATAAAGCATCGCCTGACTCCTTCCGCGAAGCATTGTATTTGGCTATCGATATTCATAAAAACCGTGCTTTGTATAAGGAAATCACCAAAAACCCACTGAAGAAATACGAAATTAATCAGGGTCAGGTTGATGAGTCGATTGATTTTGAAGCGATTGACGAAGGGAATTCATAATTTATCAGTGTATGTTCGAATATATTAAGGGTGCAGTTGCCACTTTAAAGCCATCACATATCATACTCGAAGCCAATTCTGTTGGCTATTTCATAACCATTTCGCTCAATACCTATACCCAGCTAAACGGGAAAGAAAACGTCAAACTGTTTATTCATCAAGTGATTCGCGAAGATGCGCATCCGCTTTATGGTTTTGCCACCGAATCCGAACGCGAACTTTTCAGAATGCTCATCTCAGTTAGCGGAATAGGATCGAATACGGCCATCATGATGTTTTCATCGCTTTCGCCTGATGAAATCAGAAGCGCGATTCTGACCGAAAACATCAACCTTCTGAAGAGCATCAAAGGGATTGGTATAAAAACAGCGCAAAGGGTTGTTATCGATTTAAAGGATAAGGTTGGAAAGTCGCCTGCAAGCGAACAAATTGTAGCTTCAGCAGACAATACATTGAGAAATGAAGCGTTATCTGCTTTAGTCATGTTGGGGTTTGTGAAAAAATCGGCTGAAAAGGAATTGGATAAAATTCTTGCCGCTCAACCTAATCTGTCAGTTGAAAGTGTGATCAAACTTGCACTTAAAAGCCTTTAATCAGAAAAAGAATCCGGAATTGAAAAAGTACGTCAGAAACATACTTCTATTTCTTATTGTATCTATTGTTTATGCCCTTGCCGGAAGTCCCTCCGAATCAAGAACTACCATCAGGAATTACAATGCGATGACCCTGTTGCCAGTTCCGGCAGACACAGTAAAGATTGATACTACAGGAGTTCTGCCTTATCCGTTTAAGGATGAGCCTGCATTTGCCTATCCGGATAAGAAAGACAGCGCTAAACTTTTCCTGAAAAAACCATCAAATATAAAGACCGATATTGAGTACGATCCGATCACCGGTGAATACATTTTTACTGAAAAAGTGGGAGACCTGAATTTCAGGTTACCCAAATCAATGACCAAAAAAGAGTTTCAAAAATACGATTTCAACCGGGCAGTTCAGAATTACTGGCGTGAGCAAACCCGCATCAAAGGCATTGAAGCTAAAGGTGGTCTGATTCCCAGACTAACAGTTGGAGGCGAAACTTTCAATAAAATATTTGGAAGTAACACCATCGATATTCGTCCACAGGGATTCGTCGAAGTTAGTTTTGGTTACCAGATGAATTCAACAGAGAATCCTTCCATTCCCGAACGGTTGCGTAAAGTTCCCACTTTCGATTTCAACCAGAAAATCCAGATGAATGTGACCGGAAAAATTGGCGACCGCATGGAGATGCGCGTCAATTACAATACCGAAGCTACTTTTGATTACGAAAACAAGATGTACCTCGGCTATACAGGCGATGAAGATCAGATTGTTAAAAAGATCGAAGCCGGAAATGTTTCACTTCCGCTGAACGGTTCGTTGATTACCGGTGGAACCAACCTTTTCGGGGTAAAAACCGAATTGCAGTTTGGAAAACTGAATGTGACGACTATTTTCTCGCAGCACAAAGGCGAAACGCAGGTGGTTCAATCGGAAGGTGGTGCCATGAAAAAGACCTTTGATATTGTGGCGTCCAATTACGATGCCAACCGCCACTTCTTCCTGGCTCAGTATTTTCGTGATCAGTATAATGAGGCACTTAAATCGCTGCCAGTTGTACGTTCGTCGATTACGATCAATAAAATTGAAGTTTGGGTAACCAATAAATCGAGCAATTTTAAAGAAGCCCGGAATATTCTTGCATTTATGGACATGGGCGAGCACGACCCAAACATTTTTAATAAAGTCGGTGCTTTTCAGGAAACCTCCGGTCATCAGTATCCCGAAAGTATATATCCATTCAACGATGCAAACGGTTTGTACAAAGAATTGACAAATAGGTATGCCGGAATCCGTCAATCTGACAACATCAATAAAACGCTTGCACCATTAGCTCCACAATTTGTGGGTGGACAGGACTTTGAAAAAATTGAGCAGGCCCGTTTGCTGAGCGAATCAGAATATTCCATCAACCTAAACCTTGGATTCATTTCATTAAGGTCGGCCTTAAATTCGGACGAAGTACTTGCCGTTGCCTTTAACTACACCGCGAACGGAAAAACATACCAGGTTGGGGAGTTTTCAACCGACGGAATCAGTGCTCCGGAAACACTGGTTCTGAAATTGCTCAAGGGAACCAATTTGTCACCGAAAATTCCAACTTGGAAACTGATGATGAAAAACGTTTACGATCTGAATGCCTATCAGCTTTCAAAGGAGGAATTTGTTCTTGATGTTTTGTATCAGAATGACCAGACAGGAACAACCATTAATTATTTGCCTGAATCGAGAATTGCAAACCACATTTTGCTCAAAGTATTGAATCTTGATAAGTTGAATTCGCAGAAGGATTTAATGCCTGATGGGGTTTTCGATTATGTTGAGGGAATCACAGTCAGTTCTTCCACGGGAAAAATTATTTTCCCGGTTCTGGAGCCTTTTGGAAAAAGCCTCGCAGATTCAATTGGTGATCCGGCCTTTATTAATAAATATGTGTATTCGACACTCTACAACGATACCCGGACCGTTGCTGAACAGGATGCCGAACACAATAAATTCCGGCTGAAAGGTTCGTATAAAGGAGCATCAAGTTCCGAAATTATGATTGGCTCTCAGAATCTGGCCAAAGGTTCTGTGAAAGTAACTGCCGGTGGTCGTACTCTTGTCGAAAACGTCGATTATACGGTTGACTATACTTCCGGAATCGTGAAAGTTATTAACTCTGGATTACTTGAATCCGGTACGCCACTTCAAGTTTCAACCGAAAGTCAGGATTTATTCAGTATGCAGCGAAAAACACTGATTGGTGCGCATGCCAATTATGCGATCAACGAACGGTTTAACTTGGGTGCAACAGTTCTGCATATGCAGGAAAGACCACTGACACAGAAAGTGAATTACGGCGATGATCCGATTTCGAATACCATGCTTGGACTTGATGCCAGCTATTCCAATGAGTCGCAGTTGCTCACTACGCTGGTTGATAAACTCCCTTTTTACTCCACTAAAGAAAAATCTACCATAGCGTTTGAAGGTGAGTTTGCCCAATTGGTTCCAGGTCATTCTAAGGTGATCAGTAAATCCGGAACGGCGTACATCGATGATTTTGAGGCTACTAAAACTTCGATCGATCTGAAATCACGTTCATCATGGATGCTGGCCAGTACGCCACAAAAACAAGGAATGTTTCCTGAAGCGGAAACGAACGACGATTTGTCATATGGCTACAACCGCGCAAAACTGGCCTGGTATATCATCGATCCGTTGTTTTTAAGAAGTAGCCCAACGACTCCCGATTACATTAAAAACGATAAAGACCTTCAGTCGAACCACCTGGTTCGCGAAGTGTACGAAAACGAAGTTTTTCCGAACAAAGAAACCCCGGTAGGTTTGCCAACCAATATTCCGGTTTTCGATCTGGCATTTTATCCGGTTGAAAAAGGACCGTATAATTTTGACAACAAGCCATCTGCATATTCACGGGGCGTAAATCCTGACGGAACATTGAAGGATCCGGCATCGCGCTGGGCCGGTATCATGCGGAAGATCGAAACCACTGACTTTGAAGCGGCAAATATCGAGTCTGTTGAATTCTGGGTGATGGATCCTTTTATTAACGATACCCTGCAAAAAAGTAAGGGTGGCGATTTATTTTTTAACCTGGGTGATGTTTCTGAAGATGTTTTGAAAGACTCGCGAAAATCGTTCGAAAATGGTTTGCCTACCACAGCCACGGTGGCTAATGTCGATACAACTGTTTGGGGCCGTGTTTCCAAACTTCAGTCGCTGGTACATGAATTTGACAACAATGTTCAAAGCCGGCAGTTTCAGGACATAGGTTTTGATGGACTGAACGATACGGATGAGCGGTCATTTAATAAAACATACCTGGAGTCGATGAAGTCAATCCTGAACCAGGATGCCTTCACCAATCTGATGAAGGATCCGGCCGGCGACGATTACCATTATTACCGCGGTTCGGACTACGATCAGCAGCAATTGGGAATTCTGGAGCGGTACAAAAAATTTAACGGACCCGACGGGAATTCGCCTACAGCGGAAATGTCTCCCGAATCCTACCCGACAACTGCTTCCACACAGCCCGATATGGAAGACATTAACAGCGACAATACGCTGAATGAATATGAGCGTTACTATCAGTATAAAATTAGCGTGCGGCGCGAAGATATGGTCATCGGGAGAAATTCGATTGCTGACATTCGCACAGCCCAGGTTAAACTGAAGAATGGCAAAACTGAAACAGTAAATTGGTATCAGTTCAAAATCCCGGTTCGGAGTCCCAACGAGGTTTTCGGTTCAATGACCGATTTTAAATCCATCCGTTTCTTGAGGATGTTTATGAGGGGCTTTTCAGAACCTACGGTTTTACGTTTTGCAACTCTTGATCTGGTTCGTGCCGATTGGCGCAAATACACCAAATCGGTGGATGGAAATGTAGGAGTTGGTAATTTGAAGACTCAATTCGATATTACTGCAGTGAACATTGAAGAAAATGCCAGTCGTAAGCCAGTAAATTACGTGCTTCCTCCGGGCATCGAGAGGGTGATCGATCCTGCCAATCCTCAGCTTCAGAAGCTCAATGAACAGTCGCTGTTGCTGCGGGCCATTGATTTGGAATCGGCACAGGGGGTAGCTGCATATAAAAGCATTGGCATGGATTTCCGTAATTATAAACGGCTCAAGATGGAAGTTCACGCAGAGGCGATAGAAGGTTACCCACTCAAAAACAATGATTTGTCATTGTTTATACGACTGGGCTCCGACTACAACTTTAACTATTATGAATACGAAATTCCACTGTCACTTACTCCATATGGCAGATACAGTAGTGATAATGAAGCCGACCGTTTAGTCGTTTGGCCTGATGCCAACCGGCTCGACATTCTCCTGGATGTTTTTTCTAACTTGAAGTTGCAACGGAACGATGAAATGCGAAAGTCTGGTTCCGGAGTCAATATGTCGACAGTTTTTTCTATTGACGATGGAATCCGGAAGATAAAAATCAAGGGAAATCCAAATCTGGGCGGTGTTGAAGGAATCATGATCGGAATTCGGCATAATAAGGGCAGCACCATAGATCCTGATCCGCTTTCAGTTATTGCCTGGGTAAACGAACTCCGCTTATCCGATTTCGAGGAAGGTGGCGGATGGGCTGCTACCGGTCGGGTTTCTGCCCGTTTGGCTGATTTGGGTTCGGTTATTTTTGCCGGAAGGACCCGAAGCGCCGGGTTCGGGAGCATCGATCAGAAAATGAATCAGCGGGCAATGGACCAACTGACCCAAGTGGATCTTTCGGCAAACCTTGAATTGGGGAAATTTTTCCCTGAAAAGGCTCAGGTCAGAATACCGGTATATTTAGGTTTTTCGCAAAGCAAAAGCAATCCGAAATACAACCCTCTTGATCCGGATATTACGATGCAACAAGCCCTGAATTCGGCTAACACTAAGGCCGAGAAAGATTCGGTGAATAGAATTGCACAGGATGTGGTTACCCGTAAAAGCATCAATTTTACGAATGTAAAAATTGATAAAACAAGTAAATCGGGAAAACCAAAAATATATGATCCGGCCAACTTCTCGGTGACCTATTCATACAACGAGTTGACCAAGAGGAGTATTAATATTGAACATAGTCTGGATAAGAATTACCGGGGTTTGTTCAGCTACAGTTACAATGGGCGCCCTGAAATTATCGAGCCATTTAAAAACTCAAAACTTTTGAAGAAAAATATTTTCAGGCTGATCCGTGATTTTAATTTTTATCCACTTCCGTCGCAATTCTCCTTCAGGACCGACATGTGGAGGCATTATAACGAGTCGCAGACCCGAAACATCGCGAATCCAAATATGATTATTCAGCCTACGTTTAATAAAGACTTCATCTGGAACCGCTATTTCGATTTGCGCTATAACCTGACACGTAGTCTGGAACTCGATTTTTCTTCTGAAAATACTGCCCGAATTGATGAGCCTGCCGGAAGTATGAATAAATATGAAGATGGTTATGCCATGAAGAAAGATTCAATAATCAGAAATCTGATGAAAGGCGGACGACCAACTTTATATCATCACACCGTCAATGCGAACTATATGTTGCCGATCAACAAACTTCCATTTCTCGACTGGACTTCTCTTTCGGCACGTTATCAGGCCATGTACAACTGGCAGGCCGGACCTATAACAGAGAAATCGGTGGTACTTGGCAATGTGATTGAAAATTCGCGGCAAGTTCAGTTGAACGGTCAGCTCAATTTGGTGACATTGTACAATAAGGTAGGGTATTTGAAAGAAATCAACCAGAAATACGGAACCAGTTCTAAACAGCAACAGCGCGTACAGCGACAGAATGCGCCCAAAAAAGGACAGCCTGCTCAGTCGAAACCCGCAAGTACCGAAAAGGAGAAAGCTGAACCACGAATCAAGGAAGTTCAGTATATCATCGAAAATGTCAGACTCAAAGCAAAAACGCCAAAATCGATATTTCATAAACTGGGCACTCAGAAAGTTGAAGTTATAGCCACGGCTAAGGATGGGACAAAGATTGAAGGAGAAACGGTTGTGATCAATGAAAACCGGGTTAGTTTTACTTCGGATAAAAATATGTCAGGGGTTAAATTTGTGGTGAAAGGCAAGGTTGAGGTAAAAGGAGACCTTGGAAAGAAACTGGTTTTGTTTTCTGCCAGATTATTAATGAGTGTCCGAAGTATTTCCGGAAGTTACGCCACAACCGATGGAACTGTTCTGCCGGGATATATGCCTGAACCTAAAGTTTTTGGAAACAATAGTTTTAAGCCTTCTGGAAACATAATCAGTAATTCTTCAGGTCCGTCATTTGCTCCGGGGGTTCCTTTTCTTCTTGGATGGCAGGACAAGGCATTTGCGATGAAAGCTGCCAAAAGCGGTTGGCTTACAAGTGATTCGTCGCTTAATGCTCCTTTTGTTATGTCCCGCAGTGAAACGTGGAATTTCCGTGCCAATGTGGAACCAATCCCTGATTTGCGAATTGATGTGAATGCGAACAGAACCTATTCAGAACGCATGACTGAATTTTTAAATTACAACAACAATTCAGGAACTTTCGATGCTGTAAACAGCTCGATCCGTGGCAATTTCACCATGTCGATAAATTCCATGCGTACCTCATTCAGCAAAATGGGGAAAGAAAGTATCCCGGCATCGAAGGCGTTTCAAAACCTGAAAGATAACCGGTTGATTATAGCTGAACGTCTTGCAAATCAGCGAACTGCCGGCAGTAAGAATGGATATACCGGAGCACTTGATCCGGCAACAGGATTTCCAGCTGGATATGGACCGACCTCGCCACAAGTATTGATTCCTTCATTTATTGCAGCATACACCGGGCAATCTCCCGATAAAGTTGCTTTAGACCCTTTCCCGTCGTTGAAATATATGCGTCCGAACTGGCGGATTACCTACGAGGGTGTGGTCTCCAAGTCTGAACTTTTGAAAAAGTACTTTAAAACATTAAGCTTTAACCATGCCTATCGGTCGAGTTACAATGTTGGTTCATTCATCTCTAATCTCGACTACGATGAGAAAATGTACGATGATGGCTTTAGTTATATCAGGAATAAATTAGGAGATTTCATCGGCCCGAGTGACATTAGTGCAGTAAGCATTTCAGAGCAGTTTAGTCCGTTACTGAATATCGATATTACCTGGATCAACGATTTCGAAACCCGGGCAGAGTTTAAAACCTCCCGGAACCTTGCACTGAGTTTTGCCAATAACCAGATTACTGAAGTATTGAGTAATGAAATGGTATTTGGAACGGGTTATCGCTTTACCCGTATGGATTTGATCGTTAAAACAAAAAAATCACAAAAGGCCTATTCGAATGATTTAAATATTCGTGCCGACCTTTCATTCCGGAAAAACAAAACCATTCTACGGAAAATTGTGGAAGGTGTTGACGATCTGACAGCCGGCCAGGATGCGATTACATTAAAGACTACGGCTGATTACCAGCTTAGCGACCGTTTTCAGTTACGGGTTTACTACGACAAAATCCTGAATAAGCCAAAGGTTGGATCATTCAATACTTCAAATACAAATTTCGGGGTTAGCTTCCGGTTTACGCTGGCACAATAGAAAAAGGAAAGGGTCATTAGTCGCTCAGTATGTTGGCATAAAGTTCATAAACGAATAACTTTGAAAATGGGAAGGGCCTTGGGGTTCAGCCCTGAAAGGGTGACAGATAATAGCACAGGGCTTCGGCGTGAGCTCAGTCGAACGGCTTCGCCCTGTGTTATATGGGAAAAGGACCACATTGTCCGCGCAAAATGGTTTTCAAGGAATTAACCTTCTTTCGGACGAAACCATATTGGCCTTCAAAAAAGCAGTTACATAAGAGTAAATAGGAAAGTGGAAAAAGGAATATCAATTACCAATCGATTTACTCCCTTTTTCCTCTTTTCTTTTCCCATTTTTCGAGTGGCTATTGACTTTTTTTAAACTTTATCTCCGAACCCTTGTTATTCTGTTATTAATTTCATTTTTTTACACCAGAATTTAAAACATGATTCAAAATACAAATACAATATGGCTTCCGTGGTGGGGTCTTCTTTCTAACAAGTAAGAAGTAAGAGCCATATTGGTATTTTTAAACGATACTAAGGCCTGCTTCTCTTCGGATTGGCAGATTTTTAATTTAAGCTGAGTAGGATGAATGTAATGAGAAATATTTGGTGGTGGCACAGAAACTTTACACAATACCGTGGAAGGAAGTAGCTATCATTGTTCAAATTGAACGGAAAAGCGGCTTATCGGAACACGGTAAGCCGTTTTTTTTTAGGGAAGCCCCTCTAAATCTCCCCGATGGGGAGACTTAAAGAATGTTCAATCAAGGAAAAATGAAATCAAGAATATTGAGAATATAACGGAAAATAATCGCAATGCTTTTAAGCCTCCCCTTCTGGGGGAGGTTTTGAGGGGGCTTAAAACCATATATCGCATGAAACAAATTAATGTACAAGTCAGTGTAAAAAAGATACTTGCCGATACTTTGACCCCGGTGAGTGTTTACCTGAAATTCAGGGATTTATTCCCGAATTCAATTTTGCTCGAAAGCTCCGATTACCATGGTCATGAAAATGCATACTCATTTATTTGCATCAAGCCTATGGCTTGCTTTACAGCCGATTCGGGCGAAATCACCATCGAATACAATGGTCGTGAGAAGCTGAGCAAAACCATTTCTCAGGAATGCAGGGTAGATCAGCAACTGGAAGCTTTTTTCAAGTCGTTTAATTTATCCGGAGAAACTGAGAACCTTCCGGCTAACGGACTTTTCGGCTACATCAGTTACGATGCTGTGAAATATTTTGAGAAGATTGAAATTGCAGCTGCCGCCAAAGAAGCCTACTCGGTTCCCGAGGTAAAATACTGTTTCTATAAATACATCGTGGCCATCGACCATCACAAAGACATGATCTACCTGATCGAAAATCTGATGGAGGGCGAAACTAAAGAAATCGGACAAATTGAATCGTTGCTGCGGAACCTGACATTCTCCCCAACACAATTTGATACTGTAGGCGAAGAAGTTTCTAACATTACCAATGAGCAGTATAAGTATATGGTCAGTAAAGGAAAGGAACATTGTTTCCGGGGCGACGTTTTCCAGATTGTGCTTTCGCGACAGTTTTCACAGCCATTTAAAGGCGATGAGTTCAACGTTTACCGTGCCTTGCGTTCGGTAAATCCATCACCATATTTGTTCTTTTTCGACTACGGAACATACCGGATATTTGGTTCAAGTCCTGAAGCTGAGTTGCGGATTAAGAAAGATCGCGCCATCATCAACCCAATTGCAGGTACTTTTAAACGCTCCGGAAATGATGACGAAGATCGCGTTTCAGCAGAGCGTTTGTGTGCCGACCCGAAGGAAAACGCAGAACATGTGATGCTGGTTGATCTGGCACGGAACGATTTGAGCCGCAATGCCAGCGATGTTAAGGTTGACAGCTATCGCCAGGTTCAGTACTTTTCGCATGTCATCCATTTGGTGTCCGAAGTTTCAGGTAAGCTGCCGGAGAATACCAATATGATTACCGTATTAGGCGATTCATTTCCAGCCGGAACTTTGTCCGGAGCACCAAAACATCGCGCCATGCAACTGATCGACACCTACGAAAACCAGCGTCGCAGCTATTATGGAGGTTGTATCGGTTATCTCGGATTTGATAATTCATTGAACCATGCCATCATGATCCGTTCGTTCCTGAGTAAAGGAAATGTTCTGTTTTATCAGGCTGGTGCCGGTATCGTTGCCGACTCAGTGGAAGAAAGTGAACTCCAGGAAGTGAACAACAAACTGGCCGCCTTGAAAAAAGCATTGGAAATTGCGAAAGAGATTAATTAAATAAGAAGCCCCTCTAAATCTCCCCGAAGGGGAGACTTTTGGATAATGGAAGTTCAGAACATTTAAACTTTTAAATAATGAATACAAATTCAAACCCCAAAAATATGCATCCCGGTTCTTTCACTCCTCCTTCGGAGGGGAAGGGGGAGGCTTCTATAGTAGTCATAGATAATTACGATTCGTTCACATACAACCTGGTGCATGCCATCAAAAAAATATCGGGTTTGCAGGTTGATGTTTTCCGGAACGATGAAATTGCACTGGAAGATCTGGATCAGTACGATAAAATTGTGTTGTCGCCCGGTCCCGGAATTCCGGAGGAAGCCGGATTGTTGCTGGATATTATACGCAGATACGGACCTACCAAAAGTATGCTGGGCGTGTGTCTCGGGCATCAGGCCATAGGCGAGGCTTTTGGAGGCACACTGACCAACATGAACCGTGTTCTGCATGGTATTTCAACACCGGTTACCACAACCAAAGTTGCAAGCAGATTGTTTGATGGTTTACCTGCTACTTTTGAAGTCGGTCGCTATCATTCATGGATTGTCAACGAAACTGATCTTCCGGAATGTTTGCAGGTTACCAGCTATGACGATAAAGGCATGATCATGTCGATGAAACACACTACTTTTGATGTTGAAGGAGTTCAGTTTCATCCTGAATCAGTCTTGACACCACTCGGCGAACAGATGATTGCAAACTGGCTGGGAAAAGCCTCCCCCAACCCCTCCGAAGGAGGGGAGTTAAAGGCTTCGAAATAATTGTAATATATAAATGGTAACATTTTCCAATCGTTCCCCCTTCGGGGGAATATGAAGGGGGCTTTTATGAAAGATACATTGAACTACCTGTTTACAGGGAATAACCTAATGAAAGCTGAGGCTCACCAGATGCTGATTCGAATTGCTGAAGGGCAGTTTTCGGATAGTGAAATTGCTTCATTTCTGACTGTATTCCGGATGCGCCGGATAACTGGCGAAGAATTGGCAGGATTCAGGGAGGCATTGCTCGAGCTGTGTGTTGCCATTGACCTTTCGGAATTCAACACCATTGATGTGGTTGGTACCGGTGGCGATGGAAAAGACACTTTTAATATTTCCACTCTCAGCGCATTTGTTTTGGCCGGAGCGGGTTATAAAGTAACCAAACACGGTAATTACGGATTGTCGTCAGTGAGTGGATCATCGAACATGTTTGAGTATTTTGGGTACAAATTCAGCAGCGATCAGGGCAAGTTGCGCCGTGAAGTGGAAGATGCAGGGATTTGTTTCCTACATGCTCCGCTGTTTCATCCGGCTATGAAAAGTGTTGGTTCGGTTCGAAAAACACTAAAAGTAAAGACACTTTTCAATATGATGGGGCCAATTATCAATCCATCCTTCCCGAGAAATCAATTAGTAGGCGTGTATGATTTGGATGTCATGGATTTATATCATCAGGTTTTCAGGGAAAGCGGACAGAATTATATCATCGTGAGTAGTCTGGATGGTTACGACGAGATATCGCTTACCGGCGATGCCCGTTTTGTTTCGAACCTGACGGAAGATAATCTCTCTCCGGCTGATTTTGGTCTGGCGCAGGTTTCTCCGGAAGAACTTTATGGCGGTGAAACGGTTGAAGCCGCTGCAGCAATTTTCAGAAGTGTATTGGAAGGAACTGGGACAACAGCACAGCAAAATGTAGTAGTTGCCAATACTGGCCTGGGAATTCAATGTATTAATCCGGAGAAATCGCTGGTCGATTGTGTTGCTGAAGCCTCTGAATCATTAGAATCAGGAAAGGCATTGGCTGCTTTTAAAAAATTGATGACAATGAATAAATGAAGCCTCACCCCCAATCCCTCCCCGAAGGGAAGGGGAGCCGGAATCGCATTGCGGGTGAAAATGGCGTTGAAGTCGAAGAAATGAATGTGAAATATTAATCAAAATTAATGTAGTACCAAAAGCCCCTCCTTCGGAGGGGTTGGGGAGGCTCTTATGAATATACTCGATCAGATTAACAACAATAAAAGAACCGAAATTGCTGAGGCAAAAAGTAAGGTTTCGTTGGAACAATTGAAGGAATCGCCCTATTTTAAGCGGAAGACGAACTCGCTGAAAGCCGCATTGCTGGCCGAAGGGGCGAGTGGAGTTATTGCCGAATTCAAAACGCAATCGCCTTCAAAAGGGGTAATAAATGCTGAGGCCGAAGCTTTGGAAGTAACCGCCACATATGTTTCTGCCGGGGCAAGCGGATTGTCGGTTCTGACTGATGAACGGTTTTTCGGAGGCTCATTTGAGAATCTGGCATCAGCACGTTGGGCCAATAAAAACACTCCGATTTTGCGTAAAGATTTTATGCTCGATCCATATCAGATTTACGAAGCCCGCGCACATGGCGCCGATGTGATTTTGCTGATTGCCGAAAGTCTGAGCAAAAGTTTGCTGCTCGAACTGACCCAAACGGCCAAGGAAATCGGGCTGGAAGTTTTGGTGGAAGTTCACAGTGCTGAAGAACTGGAAAAGCTGAATCCCCAGATCGATTTGGTTGGAGTGAACAACCGAAACCTGAAAACTTTTGAAGTGGATATTCAGACTTCAGTCCGGTTGAGCAAGCTCATTCCGGAACAGTTTGTGAAAATTTCGGAGAGTGGAATTTCTGATCCTGAAAGCATTTTACAGCTTCGTGCTGCCGGATTTAAAGGCTTCCTGATTGGTGAAACTTTTATGAAAACCGATAACCCGGGTAAAGCCTGTGCTGAGTTTATTGAGAAATTGAAATAGTAATTCTACTATTCACGGGGTGACTCCAAGTCACCCCGTGAATAAAATATAGAACTATGAACACCTTAAAACTAAAAGTCTGTGGTATGCGCGATCCTGAAAACATTTCAGGAGTAGTTGCTGCATTGCCCGACTTTCTGGGATTCATTTTCTATCCGAAAAGCAAACGATTTGCAGGATTCGAACCTTCTTCAGAAATACTGGAAGCTATTCCTGATTCGATTAAGAAAGCAGGCGTTTTTGTTGATGAAATTCGAGAAAGAGTACTGGAAATTGCTGCGAGCTGGAAATTGAATGTAGTTCAACTCCATGGAAATGAAACTCCGGAATATTGTGAGCTGATAAAGAATTCCGGAATGGTCGTTTTCAAAGCCTTTTCGGTTGATGAACAATTTGACTTTGCAGGTTTAACTGCTTATTCCAAAGTCTGTGATTATTTTCTGTTCGATACCAAAGGCCAGTTACCGGGCGGAACCGGGCAGAAATTCAACTGGAAATTGCTCGAAAATTACACTGGCGTTGTTCCGTTCTTTTTGAGTGGCGGAATTGGTCCGGATGATCTGCAGACCATTCGTAATTTTGAACATCTCCGATGGTATGGAATAGATATCAACAGCGGTTTTGAAATCATTCCTGGATTGAAAGATGTTGATAAAGTCAGAGAATTTATATCAGGAATAAGAGTTTAAAGGAGAATATTTAAAGAGAATCAAAGTTTAATTCAATAGCCCAAATCTTTCCCCCTCCGGGGGAATAAGAAGGGGGCTTATATTTTAAAAATATGAGTTATCAGGTAAACGAAAAAGGTTATTATGGCGAATTCGGCGGGGCATACATCCCCGAAATGATGGTGCCAAATATCGAAGAATTGCAACATAACTATCTCGAAATCATCAACTCGTATGATTTCAGACAGGAATTTGTTGATTTGTTGAAAAACTACGTGGGGCGGCCATCTCCCTTGTATTTTGCCAAACGGCTTTCAGAGAAATACCAAAGCAAGATTTATCTGAAGCGTGAAGATTTGAATCATACCGGTTCCCACAAAATAAACAACACGATCGGACAAATTCTGGTTGCACAAAAATTGGGTAAGCACCGCATCATTGCTGAAACTGGGGCAGGTCAGCACGGATTGGCAACTGCCACGGTTTGCGCTCTCATGGGTTTGGAATGCATTGTTTACATGGGAGCAGTTGATGTGGAGCGTCAGGCGCCGAATGTCAAAAAGATGCGGATGTTGGGAGCTGAAGTTATTCCAGCCGTCAGCGGCAACCAAACGCTGAAAGACGCTACCAACGAGGCCATGCGCGACTGGATCAACAATCCCGTGGATACGCATTACATTATTGGTTCGGTTGTCGGTCCGCATCCGTATCCTGATATGGTAGCACGGTTTCAGTCTGTGATTTCAGAAGAGATCCGCTGGCAGCTCGAGGAGCAAACCGGGCGCGAAAATCCCACCCGTGTGATTGCCTGCGTGGGCGGTGGAAGCAATGCTGCTGGTGCTTTCTATCATTTTTTGGATCAGGAAAATGTGGAACTGATTGGGGTCGAAGCTGCAGGTAAAGGCATAGAAACCCACGAAACGGCAGCCACCTTGACTCTTGGAACTCCGGGAGTTTTGCACAGTTCACGTTCGATTCTGATGCAAACCAAAGATGGTCAGATTACCGAGCCCTATTCGATTTCTGCCGGATTGGATTATCCCGGAATTGGACCATTGCACGCCAATTTGTTTACCAGCAAACGTGCCAAATACCTTTGGGCAACCGATGCCGAAGTGCTTGATGCCGCTTTGGAACTGACCCGGCTGGAAGGAATTATTCCTGCATTGGAGTCTGCCCATGCTTTAGCGGCACTAAAAAAGCTTCAGCTAAAGCCAGAAGAAGTTTCAGTTATTAATCTCTCCGGAAGGGGCGACAAAGACATGGAAACATACTTAAATCATTTTGGATATTAGAAGCCTCCCCTAACCCCTCCGAAGGAGGGGGATGTGAAAGCTGAGTTCTGAAGTTATTGTAAAAAAATAAAATATCGTGAATATGTACCGCCTCAAGTCTCACCCTTCGGGGGAGATTTAGAGGGCGCTTAAACCTTAAAATATGCCATCATCCAAGTCCCCCTTCGGGGGATTTAGGGGGCTTCTAAAACTATGAAAAACAGAATAAACAAACTCTTTCAGGAGAAAAAAGAACGAGTACTCTCCGTCTATTTTACGGCCGGATACCCGGATTTGGAGGATACTGTTCCAATCATTAAGGAACTGGTGAAAAATGGCGTTGACCTGATTGAGATTGGGATGCCATTTTCAGATCCGGTAGCTGACGGACCGGTGATTCAGCACAGTAGTTTGATTGCATTGCAGAATGGAATGAGTATTCGCAAACTGTTCGACCAGTTAAAAGATATTCGGCAAGTGACAGACATCCCTCTGATTCTGATGGGTTATATCAATCCGGTGCTGCAATATGGTGTGGAAGCTTTTTGTGAAAAATGCAGGGAAGTCGGAATTGACGGGCTGATTATTCCGGACTTGCCATTATCGGTTTATGAAGAAGATTTTCGGTCTGTTTTTGAAAACAACAATCTGCACAACATTTTCCTGATCACTCCCCAAACTTCGGAAGATAGGATGAGAACCATTGATGGAATTTCGGAAGGATTTATTTACATGGTTTCGAGCAATGCCACTACAGGTGCCAAATCGAGTGTAACCGACTTCCAGAAAGATTATTTTGAACGGGTCAATTTGATGAAATTAAAAAATCCTCGGATGATTGGGTTTGGCATATCAAATTCCGAAACTTTCAGGAATGCCTGTCAATATGCAAGCGGAGCCATTTTAGGAAGTGCATTTGTAAAAGCACTTGAAGGAACTGACCTTTTGGAGCAAAAAGTGTCGCGATTTATTAATTCAATTGTTACTGAATCGTAATCCAAAAGCTGTTTGTTTGTGCAATTAAGTTTTGACATCAAAGATGTTTAGAAGCAGCCTGGGACGCAGTTTCGATAGCCAGCTGTATTCCAGATGCTTATCTGAAACACTTCCGAAAAGTACTGTTAAACTCTGTTAATCCTGATTTTGGACATACTTTGGATTGATGAAAATTCGTTATTTTTAAGAAACAATTGTAGAAAACAAAAAACAGCAATCATGTTAGAATACGCAAAAGATATTTTACCGAAAGTTAGTTTTAGCCGTGAATTATTCAGGAAGGAACTTGCCAAATGCATCAGCTGGGTTGGAGAATCAGAAATTAACTCTTTGAAAGAATGGTGCTATGAGAATTTCCTTGAGATTTATCCTGATATTCTGACCAAAGCATTCGCAATGAGAGCGGCCTGATTGCCAGAAATTTTGATTTTAAAGGCAATTACCCGTTATTTTCCTGCATCGGGAATTCGTATAAATCCATCAAGCTTCCGACTTCGGAGGCTTTTTTTTATTTAAGGTTACGAATTTGAAGAACTATTTTTTTGTTTCTGAAAAGTGAACGACGTAGAAAATTGGAAATGAAGTATTAAAAACCTACGAATTAAGTTACATCTTTCCGAAATCAGGCACATCAAAGGGCTGAGCGAATATGTGCAGATATTCACCGAGAAACGGAAAATCATCACCAAAACCAGCACGGCACAGATGGAAGAGAAATTATCCGGCGAAAATTTCCTTCGGATTCATATATCATTCATCGTTTCTGTCAGTAAGATCGAGGCGTTTACCGCCAACACCATTGAAATTCTGAGGAAGAAATTACCAATCGGGCGCAGCTTCAAAAACGGAGTGCTCAGTGCTTTAATTTTGCAGGTTCTATGGCGGGTGTATTAAAAAATCAAATTTGTGGTGTCAGTTAACTTTTGTTTCTTGATTTGCGATGATCACGTTTTAACAAATTCCCCAGATTCTTACCAAATTTCTGAACTTGTTCATAACCCTGATTTAGCGGTTCAGGGTTGATATCGCCGTATTCACTGAATTTACTGTCGATGTTGAAGGTCCCCGGATAAACAATGATCTTGCTTTGGCTGCCGAATTGCTTTTCAAGCTTTTCCTGAATTTTATCCATGCAGTTATCAAATGAAACCGAAGTGCGGCGCGCAGCGATGTATATCAGGAGATCTTCAGGCGAAACGTACTTCTGAAGAACCTTGAAATTTGGTAAATCATATTCATCAGAAAAAGCAAATCCGCCGTTGAGTTTTTGCTGGCTGAAATGATTGGTAATCGCTTCCTTCGATTTGTTATTGCAATAGCACAGGATATTTATACTTAGCTCTTTGGAAAGAACTAATATTTTTGAAAGCCAGATGTCAAAACCGGGTTCGAACTCTCCCAAATGTGGACAAACTAAAACGATTTTTTTGTGACCGACCAGCGGAATTTCAAAATGGCAAATATATACGGCTTTGCTTGTCCGTGAAATAATCGAATCGGTTTTTGTTTCAATGAACCGCTCAATCATTCCGGTTTTCCGGGGCCATCCAATCATAATCGTGTCCGACATAATTTCGCGTGACGTCCGGATTATCCCTCCGGCAATATTGTGGTCGATGGTAGCAATGATATTGACCGTTGTGTCGTTTGCCAAAGCCATTTTAACGAGCGATTGAAGGTTCTTTTTGGCCCGTTCCAGATTTTTCTCCGCCTCCTCATTATTGGGAACAACCGATAAAATGGTGATCGGATTTCCGGACTTTTTATTTTTCACATAAAGTGCAAACTCGAGCAACAATTCCATGTTGTTCAAATTGGCTATTGGCATCATAATATGCTCAACTTCAGGCGAAGGTTCTCCAGCGACAGGTTCGTCTTTTTCATTTGAAAGTATTTTCCGCGAGGTGTTCTCTGTCACTAAAGTCGCAGTCAGACAAGTTACAAGGATCAGTAAAATAGTACCATTCAGTGCGTTTTCGTCGATTATTTTGGTTTGGAAGCCAACCAGAATTACAGCAAGAGTAGCTGCAGCATGCGAACTGCTTAATCCGAAAATGAGGTTTCGCTGATCGGATGTATATCTGAAAATTGTACTGGTAGCCGAAGCGGCCAGCCATTTCCCAATCAAGGCAACTACAGATAATGTAACTGCAATAATTACAGCGGTTGGTCCATTCAGAAGGACAGAAATATCGACCAGCATTCCCACGCTAATCAGAAAAAATGGGATGAAAATTGATTGTCCGATAAATTCTATCCGGTTCATTAAAGTGGACGAATATGGGATTAGTTTATTGAGTGCAAGACCTGCAACAAATGCTCCGATAATTGGCTCTACTCCTGCGAGTTCTGCAAGGAAAGCCGAGAAAAATAAAACCGACAGCACGAAAATAAAGTGGGAGGTTTTCTCACTTTCAAGTTTCTGGAAAAACCATGCAGTGATTTTTGGAATGATCCAGAACATAATTCCTGCAAATACGGCAAGCGACACAATCAATTGAGCCCAAAAGGAAACTCCCAGTCCTCCTTTGTCTGAAGTCAAAATAACAGCTAAAAGAATCAATACTGCGGTATCAGTCAGAATGGTGCCGCCGACAGTAATGGCAACAGCTTCGTTTTTTGAAATCCCGAACTTGCTCACGATGGGGTACGAAACCATGGTGTGAGTCGAAAACATACTGGAAATGAGCAGGCTGGCGGTAAAATCATAGCCAAGAAAATAATAGCAAACCGGAAATCCGAATACCAGTGGGATGGTAAAAGTCAGGAATCCAAATATCAGACTCTTGTTTTTATTGCGCTGAAATTCCTGCAAATCGAGCTCCAGACCGGCAATAAACATGATGTATAAAAGACCAATAGTCGAGAAAAGTTTGACGGCCGAATTTTGTTCAAGTAAGTTGATGCCGTGTGGTCCAATAATTACTCCTGAAATAATTAGCCCGATAATTGCCGGAACTTTGAGTTTTCGCAGCAAGATTGGTGAGAGCAGGATAATGAATAGAATGACAGAAAAAACCAGTACAGGGTTTTGGAATGGCCTGTCAAATTCCTGAGCTATATGATTGAAAAAATTAGTTGTCATCCTCAATCAGCTGAATGATTAATCACTGTTCAAATCTGTTGCAAGATAGCAGAATTAAGCATTCAAACGAATAGTCCTAAACTTGAAGGTTTTGAGTTGGAAATGTAGGGATTCGATGAGCAGTTTGTAAAGTAAAAATTCAAAGTATTCCTTTCTCCGGAAGATATTTCCAGAATCGTTTGGGAAGCAACTGACGGTGGACCTTGTCGTTTTTTCTCTCCTGAATGCAGATGCTCCGGTAGTATTGTTTCCACAACTTCTGAAACAGAATTTCGTCAACAGCAAGAAGAGCCGAATGCAATTGTCCGTTTTGGGTGTTTACTTTTAGCTCGTCAAACACAACCCGTGAAACGTTTTTCAAGTCATAAAGAAATCCGTAATTGCGTTTCAGGTCATAAATAATCCAGGATTGGTCGGCGTACCGATCGCGGAAATGTGGAATACACAAAGGAAGAACATCGTACATGGGGGCAAACGAAGCGTAATAACTTGCTTCGATCGTTTTCTGAAACCGTACAAACATCTGAACCCGATGGGCTTCCTTGCAGACCTTCTGATGGATTTTGTGAACCTCGAGTACAAGCGGCTCAGCAAAATTAGTTTCTTCGTTTTTGACAGAATCGATGGTAAAACAGATGAATTTCGCCAACAGCAAAGGCGTATCCCGAATATCGGCCAGAAAAACACGGTAAATGCGGTGTGCATTTTCTTCCGAAGAGTGAGAAATGATTCCTTTCCATACCCGTTCAGCTTTCCGGTCATCGGTTTCAACGAGTATCGTCGAACCAAACAAAACGCCCGGACTTCCTTCTCCGGAAAGGATTTCATCGGGAAACCGTCCTTGCCGGTAGCTTTCAAAGATCAGTGTTAATAGTCCTTCAAAAGTGTTGTCGAATGAAAAAACGTTCATTAGATGCGGGTTGTGTGGTGGAGTTTAGTGTTGCTCCCTTCGATACGCTGCGCTACTCAGGGAGCGGTTCTTCGGACTTCTTTTTTGCCAACTTGCCTCTATCTCAGTGCGGGCATCATCGGATGAAACAGTTTGAGCTGAACAGCTCCATCGTTACCAATCGCTTTCTTTTCGAGCAAAAGCTGGCGAACCAGTTCCGGTTTCAACTCCTGAATGTTTTGCGAACGGAGTTCGTTGCAGGTGATAAAATACCGTGCCCGTTTCATTACCACACCCATTTTTTTTAGATGCGTCGAATTCAACCGCTGGTGCTGACGTGCTAACAAAATGAGCGGAACTGATCGGGTGCCGATTCCGGGAATTCGCAACAACATCGCCGGGTCAGCCTTATTGATATCAATTGGAAATAAGTGTGGATTACGCAATGCCCAACTGACTTTTGGATCGAGTTCCAGGTCGAGGTTCGGATTCTCGGGATTCACAATCTCCTGGCTTCCGAATCCGTAAAAGCGCAACAGCCAGTCGGCCTGATACAGGCGGTGTTCGCGGCGAAGTGGGGGAGCGTTTAATACCGGAAGTCGGGTATCGTAACTATTCACCGGAATGTAACCCGAATAATAAACCCGCTTCAAATCGCGACGGGAATAGAGCGCTGACGATAGTTTCAGGATGGTGTGATCGGTATCGTCGGTGGCCCCGATAATCAGTTGGGTACTTTGTCCGGCCGGACTGAAAAGCGGTGCATTCCGGTGAATTTTTCGCTCTGCTTTCGATTCCAGAATGTTCGCTGAAATGATTTTCATGGGTTCCAAAACACTTTTGAAATCTTTGTCGGGAGCCAATAGTTTCAGGTTGTTTTCTGTTGGGATTTCAATGTTCACGCTCAGTCGGTCGGCCCAGCGACCCGCATCGGCAATCAGTTGCGGGCTTGCTCCGGGAATGGCTTTCAGGTGAATGTATCCGTTGTAGCGGTGTTCTGTTCTCAATAATTTGGCAACCGAAACAATCCGCTCCATGGTATGATCCGGATTGACCAAAACTCCGGAACTGAGGAAAAGTCCTTCGATGTAATTCCGGCGATAAAACTCGATGGTGAGCTTGGCAATTTCATCCGGAGTGAATGAAGTTCGCGGAATCTCGTTGCTTTTGCGATTGATGCAATAAGCACAATCGTAAATGCAGTAATTACTAAGCATGATTTTCAGGAGTGAAACACAGCGCCCGTCTTCGGTAAAACTGTGGCAAATTCCCCATGCCGAAGCATTTCCGATTCCTCCGTTGGTATTGCTTCGCTGGGTTCCACTCGATGCGCACGATACATCGTATTTGGCCGCTCCGGCTAAAATTTTCAGTTTCTCAAGGCTGCTTTCCGAAATCATGATTCTTTGTTTTTTTTGACAGCCAATTAATCATTGGCGCTTAAACAAGATAATAGAATCGGGCGAAATGTATTCAGAATGTCCAATTTTTTAATCGAATTCAACTATTTTTTTCTCGTGGAGATGAAAAGAGGCTGCCTATTATGACAGCCTCCTGAAATGTTGAAATCTGGTAAAACCATCCGGTAGTATTTACTTTTTGCTCAGTGCTTTCTGAATTGCTGCTTCAGCCAATGGTTCCATGATTTTATATCCTGCTAAGTTGGGGTGAACCCCGTCACCTGATAATTCTTTTTTAAGTCCTTTTCGTTCATCGACCGTGGCTGAAAAATAATCGAGGTAAACGAATCCGTTCTTTTCAGCGTAGTTTTTGATCATCAAATTCAGGGCAATTATCTTTTCAGCCGGTTGGAGACCTGGTTTCCATGGATAATCAAAAACAGGCAACACAGAACTCAGGACTACTTTTATCTGGTTGGCTTTTGCCAGTTCGGACATCGAAATCAAATTATCCATGATCATCTCCAGAGTTGAAGGGCCTGTATTTCCGGCAATATCGTTGGTGCCAGCCAGAATTACGACAACTGCCGGTTTAAGATTGATTACGTCGGGGCGGAACCGAACCAGCATCTGAGGTGTGGTTTGGCCGCTAATTCCACGATTGACAAAGGATTTGCCGGAAAAAAAGTCAGGGCAGGTATTGATCCAACCTTCAGTGATGGAGTTTCCCATAAATACAATACGTTTTTCTCCTGATGCAGGCAGCCCGATTTTTGCATTGTCGTCTTTGAACCGTGCTGTATTCGACCAATCCTGGGCAAAAGTTAATCCAACCACAAACATGGATAGAAAAAGCGTAAAAGCTATTTTCAAATTTTTCATTATTAAGTATTTAGAAGTGAATTGATGTCAATAGAATACTAAATATAGATTACATTTTCAAACTTCAAGGCATTCTGACTGTCCAAAAAGAGGCTGCCCTTTTGAGACAGCCTCCTGAAATTTTGGTTATGGCAACACACAAACCTATGTGTTTATCCGCATTTGGAAGTTCCGCAGTCGGGGCAAATCAGGCAACCTTCCTGATAAGTTACGTGGTGTGAACCACATTCACCGCAAACAGCGCTTTCCGAAACCGTTCCGTCCGGAACATATTTTTTCAGGGCGCGGGCGACTCCGGCTTTCCAACTGTTGATGGTGTCGTTATCGAATTGAAGGCTGGTAACTGTATCAACCACTTTATGGATAGGCATTCCGTGACGCAGAACACCTGAAATCAGCTTGGCATAGTTCCAGAATACCGGGTTAAATTTATAAGATAAACCTTCGATTGTTGTCCGGTAGCCTTGTTTGTTGGTGTATTGGAAATCGTAGCGTTTCGATCCGTCGTTATTGACATTTTTGATGATTTTTCCACTTACGACTGAGCGCGGCAACAAAATCCCGTCTTCGTCGTCGGAAAGCCCGGTGAAAATTTCATATGGACGTCCTTCGATGGTTCCGATAAATGCCACCCATTTGTCTTTTGAATTTTGGAAACGCACGATATCTGCATCCAGTTCGGTTGGCCTTTTAGTTGGGAATACGCTGTAAACGGCTTCGTCTTCTTGTTCCTCTTCCTTTTTATTGGAGATGAGTACTCCTGAACGGCATCCGTCACGATATACGGTTACGCCCTTGCACCCGCTTTTCCATGCTTCAAAATAGAGTCTTCCAACCAGTTCTTCATCAGCGTCGGCTGGTAAATTGATGGTTACGCTGATGGAATGGTCAACCCATTTCTGGATTTTTCCCTGCATGCGCACTTTATTCATCCAGTCCACATCGTTCGAAGTGGCTTTGTAATAAGGTGATTTGGCAATCAGTTCATCTAAATCAGCTTCAGGATAATTCTTTTTGAGTTCAAATCCATTCACTTCCATCCAATCTTTGAATTTGTGATGGAAAACAACATATTCTTCCCACGAATCGCCCAGTTCATCAATAAAGTCAACTTTAACATTTTTATCGCCCGGGTTTACTTTCCGGCGGCGTTTATAAACCGGCATGAAAACGGGTTCAATTCCTGATGTGGTTTGGGTCATCAAACTGGTTGTTCCTGTTGGCGCTATGGTTAGCAGAGCAATGTTTCTGCGGCCATATTTTGCCATATCCTGATACAATTCTTCGTCGGCTGCACGAAGTCGTTTGATCATTGGATTGTTTTTCTCGCGCTCGGTACTGTAAATAGTAAAAGCACCGCGTTCCTTGGCCATATTGACCGATGAACGGTAGGCTTCCAGGGCCGTAGTTTTATGTATTTCTTCGCTGAAATCAGTTGCATCATCGCTTCCGTAGCGCAATCCCAGAGCTGCAAGCATATCGCCCTCAGCGGTAATACCTATTCCCGTACGACGTCCTTCTTTGGCTTTGGTCTGAATCTTCAGCCACATGGATCGTTCGATGTGTTTCAGATCTTCGTTTTCAGGATCTTCATCAATCTTTCCAAGTATTCCATTGATTTTCTCCAATTCGAGATCAATAATGTCATCCATCATGCGCTGGGCATAGGCGACATGTTTTCTGAACAGTTCGAAATTAAATTTGGCCTTTGTCGTGAACGGATCTTCAACATAAGCGTACAGGTTGACCGCAATTAGCCGGCAACTGTCGTATGGACACAGCGGGATTTCGCCGCATGGATTGGTCGAAACGGTTTTGTAGCCAAGGTCGGCATAACAGTCGGGTACCGATTCCCGAATAATGGTGTCCCAGAAAAGGATACCTGGTTCAGCAGATTTCCATGCATTGTGTACAATCTTACTCCAGAGACTGTCTGCATCAATTTCTTTGACATATTTTGGATGTTTCGAGTCAACCGGATATTGGGTGTGGTACTGTGTGCCTGCCTCAACCGATTGCATAAAATCATCATGAATTTTAACTGAAACATTTGCACCGGTTACTTTACCTTGTTCGAGTTTGGCATCGATGAAAGATTCGGCATCAGGATGTTTAACTGATACTGACAGCATCAGTGCCCCACGACGGCCATCCTGGGCGACTTCGCGTGTCGAATTGGAATAGCGTTCCATAAAAGGAACAATACCTGTAGAAGTGAGTGCCGAATTTTTTACCGGCGAACCTTTTGGGCGGATGTGTGAAAGATCGTGTCCGACACCGCCACGCCGTTTCATCAGTTGTACCTGTTCCTGATCAATTTTCATGATTCCTCCGTACGAATCAGAGTCTCCATCGTTTCCGATTACAAAACAATTGGACAGCGAGGCAATCTGAAAGTCGTTGCCGATGCCTGTCATCGGACCACCTTGAGGTACGATGTATTTAAAATCTCTGAGAAGATCAAAAATCTCATCTTCGGCCAGTGGATTTTCATAATTCTTTTCAATTCTTGCAATTTCTGATGCAAGTCTGCGATGCATATCATCAGGAGTCTTTTCATACAGATTGCCGAATGAATCCTTTAATGCATACTTGTTGATCCATACAGTAGCTGCAAGTTCATCTCCTTTAAAATAGTCCCGAGAAGCTTCAAATGCTTCATTTTGGGAGTACGTTACTCTCCCCGTTTGGGGCTCAACTGCCACGTTTTTGAATGCCATAACCCAAAAATTTTGATCTTTAATAATTGATAATCGATTGAAAACGTGACGGAAATTTTGCTCACGTTCGTTTGTTTTAGCTGTATGCAATATAGGGTCTGTAATTAAAAAAACGAATACTTATTTCAATAAAAATTTCGAAAGTTATCAACGCAACGATGTTAGTATGTTGAAAAAGAATATATTAACATTTTTTCAACTGGAAATTGTTTGCAAAAATGAAAATTTATATTCTGCAGAAATGAAATTTTTATTCCGGAAAGAAGCTGTAATAAAGCAGTTTGAGAATGATCACTATTTCAGTGAATCGGATGGATTCGAATTTCAGGAATTGTTAAAAACTTTGTTTAAAATTAGCTGTGTTGCTCCAATATTTTGTTTAGTAAAATTAATACATTCCAATCGGATTGAAGCTCGTTTTTCAGCATCAGTAAGCAATTTAACAAGTATAGTCCGAAGTTCCGGGTAATCATTGACAGGGAATGCAACACCTAACTGAACCATACTTGTGGCTTCATTAAACTTCATGTAATTTGGGCCAAATACAATCGGCATTCCAAAAATTGCAGCCTCAAGTGTGTTGTGAATACCGACTCCAAAACCACCTCCGATATAGGCCAGATCAGCGTATTTGTATATCGATGACAAGATGCCAATGGTATCAACAATCATGACCTGCTTGTTGATAACTGAAACTTCGGTTGCCTCGGTAAAACAAATAACCGGTGTTTTCAACAGGGTTATCAACCGCTCGATATTTCCCTTCTTTGTTTCGTGGGGCGCTATGATGAATTTGGTTTCGGGATTGTCATGAATAAATTGAGCCAGTAATTCTTCGTCGGGTTTCCAGGTGCTTCCGGCAACCACCAATTGGCTGTTCCCTTTAAAAATTTCGACCAGTGGAATGTTTTTCCCGTTGCGGGCAATCTCAGCCACGCGGTCGAATCGGGTATCACCGGCTTTGGTGACATTCTTTATTCCAACCCAATGTAGCAGATCAACCGAACGATTGTCCTGTACAAAGAAGTGATTGAAATTGAAAAGCATTTTCCGATACCATTTTCCCCAGGGTGAGTTTTTGAAAAACAATTGTTCTTCGCGGAAGATGGCTGAAAACAAGTAAACGGGTATATTTCTTTTCTTTAATTCGTTAAGGTAGTGAAACCAAAATTCATATTTTACAAAAAACACAATTTCAGGCCGAATGCATTCAATGAGTTTTTGAGCGTTCTTTTTTGTATCGGCAGGCAAATAATAAATGTAATCGGCGAGATCATAATTTTTGCGGATTTCATATCCTGATGGTGAAAAAAATGTCAGAAAAATCCGGTATTCAGGATTTTGCTTTTTAATGGCCTCAATAACCGGCCGGCCTTGTTCGAATTCGCCCAACGAAGCACAATGAATCCATACGATTGGCTTGTCGTGTTTAATTTTGGCCGGGATTCCGGGAAAAACCTGTGAACGTCCGGTGTTGATCTGCTTCGCCTTGATGTTGAAGGGAGCCGTCAGCTTAATCAGAATGGAATACAAAAAAATGGAAATGTTGTAAAGGGCCTTCATTCAGGTTTTCTTTTGAATCGGTAAAAATAATGGATTACTTCGAAATATCTTCACTTCGATCAAAGGCTTGCCAAATATCCGGTATCCTTTTTAAGGTTTGGTTGCATCGAAGCCTCAACTGCCAGCTGGTCGCACCGTTCATTCTCAGGAATATTGGCATGTCCTTTTATCCAGACAAATTTCACCTGATGTTTTGGGTAGATTTTCAGGAACCTGAGCCAGAGATCTTCATTTTTTTTGCCTTTAAAGCGTATTTTTACCCAGTTCCAAATCCAGCCTTTGGTAACAGCATCGACAACATACTTCGAATCTGAATATATTGTCACCGTCGAATTTTCAACCTTCAAGGTTTCCAGACCTACTATAACCGCCAGTAATTCCATCCGGTTATTGGTTGTCAATTCAAATCCGTCCGATAATTCTTTTCTGAATTTTCCGGAAAGAAGGACTGTTCCAAATCCGCCAGGACCTGGATTCCCGCGTGCTGCGCCATCGGTATAAATGGTAATGTTCAAAGTAAAATGTATGAATTAGTCATTTATAGTCATTAGGTCATTCGTGATCATTTATTGTCATTTGGTCATTTGTAGTTATTGATAGTTTGCAGACGCAAAGCAAATGACGATTAATGACGCGAAGGTAATGACCACTAATGACCTGAATTCATCTTTAGTTGGCAATGGTCATTTCATCCAGGAGGTTCTGTGCTCCCGCCATTTTATCGATGGTCCAAAGTACAAAACGGATATCGACGTTGATGCATTTTTGCAGGTCATTTTCAAAGGTCAGATCGCCACTCATCGCTTCCCAGTTGCCGTCGAAAGCAATTCCAATCAATTCGCCTTTTCCATTGATAACCGGACTTCCGGAGTTGCCGCCAGTAATATCGTTGTTCGAAAGGAAGCAGGTATGAAGACTTCCGTCAGAATCGGCGTATCGCCCATATTCTTTTGAGTCATAGAGAACTTTCAGTTTAGCTGGCACGTCAAATTCTTCATCTCCGGGAATCCCTTTTTGCACATAACCCTGCAAGGTGGTGAAATAGTCGTATTTAACCCCGTCTCGCGGAATATAACCGCCGATAGTTCCGTATGAAAGACGCATGCTTGAATTGGCATCCGGGTAGAAATTTTTGCCGGCTTCCATCTCCATCAATCCTCCGACAAAAAGGCGATTTCCTTTTGTTAGCGCGTCTTTTGTTTTCTCTGTTTCTTCTCCAATCATAGCCCTCATTCTGAAAATTTCAAGAGCGACCTGAAAGAGCTGATCTTTTTCGAGAATTTTGGCCTTTGGCGCCTCGAAAAAGTGAACCAACTTCGCTTCGCTTCCAAAGATTGATCTGGAATACAAATCCTTCATGTATTTGTCAAAGTCATTGCCATATTTGCTTTTTACAATTTTGAAAAAAGGCGGATGATATTGTGGCGCAACATTTTCCTGATAGATATGGAACAGTGCTGCGGCAATTTTTTGGTCTGTTTCTGAGTCGTAATCTTTAAAAAACTCATCCAAACCACCTTTTACCCGTTCGGTGGCCAGACTAACTTTTTCTGAATTTTTATCCATTTTCAACGCTTCGAATAGCGGACGGGTGCGGTAAGCGAAATAAAAAATTTCAGGTCCGCGAACCATGGCCTCCGACATATATTCCGAAGCTGATTCATCTACCACATCTTTATATGCACTGGCAATCAGGCTAAGTGCCTCGCCATACTTGGCTTTTCGCTGCGTATCGCTATTTGCCCATTGCGTAAACTGATCTTCAAGCTGTTTCTTCTTTTCGATCACATTCAGGCTTTCAAGTCCTTTGTTTTGCCCGATGCTGTATTTGTAATAATTTGAGCTTTGCGCAAATTTGGCAGAATACATGATTTTTGATTTCTGAGATGTTCTCATAAAATCTTTCATGATACGTTGTTTTTCTTCCCGAACTTTGATCACAATCGGATTGGTCACATTCATCGTAAATTCAATTCCGAAGGAGGTTTTGAAACGGTTGGTGTTTCCCGGATAGCCAAGAACCATGGCAAAATCGTTTAACTTGTATCCTTTCAGTGAGATCGGAAGATGATATTTTGGTTTGTATGGCACATTATCAGCCGAATAGGATGCCGGTTTTCCATCTTTTCCGCAATAAATACGAAACATACTGAAATCGGCGGTATGCCTTGGCCACATCCAGTTGTCAGTTTCTCCGCCGAATTTACCCATCGATTGTGGTGGTGCACCAACCAGACGAATATCCTTGAATGTTTCATAAACAAAAAGATAATAACGGTTATCATTATACAACGATTGAACACGTGCTTCATACGGATCGCTTCCAGTGGCTTCTTTTTCAATAGTCGAAGAGATTTCGCGAATTTTTCTGCTTCGTTCGTTGCTTGTCATCTCGTCGTTTAATTCGGGTAGAATTTTTGCTGAAACATCTTCGAAACGGATCAGGAATGAAGCTGATTTTCCGGAATTAGGTAATTCTTCTTCTTTTGTTTTGGCCCAAAATCCATCCCTCAGGAAATCGTGTCCAACGGCACTGTGTTGCTGAATTTCATCAAATCCGCAATGATGGTTCGTCAAAAGCAGTCCTTCTTCTGAAATAAGTTCGGCAGTACACGATCCGTAATCAAGCGAAACTACCGCATCTTTCAGGCTCGAATGGTTAATGCTGTAAATATCCTCCGCATTCAGCAAACATCCTTCTTTCTTCATTTGGTTAATATTCAGCTTTTCAATCAAAGCCGGCAACCACATCCCCTCATCAGCCCGCACCATTGCAGAATTAAATACCTGAATGAATGTGATTAGTACTATTAATTTCTTCATCTGCGAATTGGAGTATTGTAATTATTGGAAAACAGACCGCAAAGATATCGATATATGGTTATTTCCAATTGCTTTTAATGGAAGACTTGTCATAAAATTAGTTAAAATCTGCCGGAAACAGAATTGCGACAATCTGTATCAACGAATTTCAATGGATAGCTTGTCAATTAGAATCACAACCTTCAGAAATGTTATCTTTGAGGCAAAATTATAATCAGCAATATCATGGAAAGAAAAGTGAGGGTTCGGTTTGCTCCAAGCCCAACAGGCCCGCTACACATGGGTGGGGTTCGGACAGCTTTGTTCAATTATTTATTTGCCAAAAAACATGGAGGCGACTTTTTGTTGCGCATCGAAGATACCGATCAGAACCGGTTTGTGCCGGGAGCCGAAGAATACATCATCGAAGCGCTGAAATGGTGCGGATTAGTTCCTGACGAAGGCGTCGGTGTTGGCGGAAATTTCGGGCCTTATCGTCAAAGCGAGCGCAAACCGATGTATAAAAAATATGCTGATTCCCTGATCGAAAACGGGTTCGCCTATTATGCCTTCGACTCGGCAGAAGAACTGGACGGATTACGAAAAGAATTTGAACTCCGGAAAGAGGTGTTTTCATACGATTTGCATACCCGGAACAATTTAAAGAATTCGCTCACGCTTTCACCTGAAGAAGTTTCGGAGAGGCTGCAAAGTGGCCAGTCGTATGTAATTCGTTTCAAAATGCCTGAAAATCGCGATATCGTTGAGGAAGATCTGATTCGTGGTCGGGTGTCCTTCAATACCAACCAGCTCGACGACAAAGTTTTGTTTAAATCCGACGGCATGCCAACCTATCATCTGGCCAATGTGGTCGATGATCATCTGATGCAGATTACGCACGTTATTCGTGGCGAAGAATGGCTGCCATCCATGCCTTTGCATATCTTATTATATGAATCTCTGGGTATTTCAGAAAACCGACCTCGTTTTTCACATTTACCGCTCATTCTGAAACCTGAAGGAAAAGGAAAGTTAAGCAAGCGCGACGGTGATAAAATGGGATTCCCTGTTTTTCCGCTGCTTTGGAAAGATCCGGAAACCAGTGAATTTTCAAGAGGATACCGTGAAGATGGTTATTTCCCTGATGCATTCATCAACATGCTGGCTTTGCTGGGCTGGAGTCCCGGAACGGAACAGGAATTCTTTTCGATGGATGAACTGATTGAAATCTTCGACCTTTCGCGGGTTGTCAAATCGGGTGCCCGATTCGATCCTGAGAAAGCCAAATGGTTTAACCGCCATTATCTGCAGCAGAAATCGCCCGCAGAATTGGCTGGTTTGTTTATGCCGGTGCTGAATGAAAAAGGCATTTCTCCTGAAATCCATCAACTCGAAAAGATTGTTGGAATGATTCAGGAGCGGTGTGAATTTGTGAAAGATTTGTGGGAGCAGGGACATTTCTTCTTTCAGGCTCCTAAAAGTTACGACGAAAAAACCATTCAGAAGAAATGGAAACCCGACACCAATGAAAAACTGGAATCAATTGCTGAACTTTTCGAATCCATTTCGGATTGGAAAGCAGAATCCATCAAGGAAACATTTTCAGCTTTTATGACTCAAAAAGAATGGGGTTTTGGCGTGGTGATGGTTCCAATTCGCCTGGCTTTGGTAGGCAGCAGCAGCGGCCCTGACTTGTTTGATATCTGTGAATTAATTGGCAAGGCAGAGACTATCGGCAGAATAAGAACAGCCTGCGAAAAAATTAACGGATAGATTTGAGATTCTACAGAAGTCAGGGTGTGACTTGAAGTCACGCTCTGACTAATCGTCTGTGTTCCAATTACCGGTTAATCATTTTTGCATTTCCAATTGAATACCTGTCACCTTGCACCGCGATTTTTGATGAGGCGGTATTAATTTCCTGAAATTCATCAGCTGTGAATTCGATTGCTGCAGCTCCAAGATTCTCTTGTAAACGATGCAACTTCGTAGTTCCAGGAATTGGAACAAACCAAGGCTTTTGAGCAAGTACCCATGCCAAAGCAATTTGAGCAGGCGTGGCATTTTTACGTTGTGCAAATGCGGCGACCAAATCAACAAAGGCCATGTTGGCTTTCAGGTTTTCCGGCGATAAACGTGGAACAGTACTCCGGAAGTCTTTGCTGTCGAAGGTGGTGTTCTGATCCATTTTTCCTGTAAGGAAACCCTTGCCAAGCGGGCTAAACGGAACAAAACCAATTCCGAGTTCTTCGAGTGTCGGAATGATAACTTCTTCGGGCTCGCGCCACCACAACGAATATTCGCTTTGCAAAGCAGTAACCGGCTGCACAGCGTGTGCACGGCGAATCACCTGCACTCCGGCTTCCGAAAGCCCAAAATATTTTACTTTTCCTTCCTGAATCAGATCTTTAACGGCACCTGCCACATCTTCAATCGGTACATTGGGATCAACCCGGTGCTGGTAGAAAAGGTCGATGGCTTCAACCCGAAGGCGTTTCAGTGATTCTTCTGCTACTTTTTTAATGTTCTCCGGACGGCTGTTGAGTCCTGTATTTACACTATCCTGAAAACTAAAGCCAAATTTTGTAGCAATAGCAACCTGACCTTTGAATGGCTCAAGTGCTTTGCCCACCAGTTCTTCGTTAATATACGGACCATATACTTCAGCTGTATCGAAAAAGGTCACGCCGCTTTCGACAGCCGACCGAATCAGGGCAATCATTTCTTTTTCATCGGAAATAGTTCCGTAACCAAAACTCATTCCCATGCAGCCAAGTCCGATAGCCGAAACTTCCAGACCACTGTTTCCTAACTGGCGTTTTTGCAATTTTGTTTCCATGATTTTATGCTTTTAATGATGATACAAATATCAAACAGAAATACCCTTAAAAATAACAAAAACCAAACGATAAGATACGAAATTCAAACAATTATATAATGATATTCAATCTGCTAATCCCCAATCCTGTTCAGGTATAAATTCCAAAGTTTACTAATATCCAGATACTCAGAAAAAATTCTTATTTTGGTGGGTATTAAATTGTTGATGTACATTATCTAAGAACCTAACGAAATAAATATATGAATAAGAGTGTAAAAATTACATTGATAAGTATTGGGTCAGCAATGTCCCTTTTAGTTATTGCAGGACTTGTGGGTTGGTTGTACCTGAGTTCCAGGTTTCTCAAGTTTGAAAAAGATTATCCTGAAAATCACGACCTTAAAGAACTTACAATCGATGGATATAAATTCCTCGATCGAAATGGAAACGGCAAGCTTGATGTTTATGAAGATGACCGAAAGTCGATCGAAGAACGAGCTGGAGATTTGCTTTCCCAGATGACAACCGAGGAAAAAATCCATCTCTTGAAGGGTTCGGGTATTGCCTCAGCCATGGGAAATGGAGATCCTCAAACAGGTATTGCAGGTGCCGTGGGTACCATTGTTCCAACACCACGACTTGGTATACCAACCGTTTATTTATCAGATGGTCCGGCAGGATTGCGAATTGAACCAACACGCAAGAATGAAACCAGAACATACTACTGTACCGCTTTTCCGATTGGTACCATGCTTGCATCGACCTGGAATACCGACCTTGTAAAAGAAGTTGGGAATGCGATGGGTAATGAAGCTCTTGAATATGGATTGGATGTCATTCTTGGGCCTGGCGCCAACATTCACCGCAACCCACTTTGCGGCCGGAATTTTGAATATTATTCTGAAGATCCCGTGCTAACGGGATGGATCGGAGCTGCCTGTGTCAATGGAATACAATCGAATGGAGTAGGCACTTCGGTGAAGCATTTTGCAGTCAACAATCAGGAAACTGAACGAACCAAGAACGACTCCCGGATTTCAGAACGTGCCCTTCGTGAAATATACCTGAAAGGGTTTGAAATTATTGTGAAAAAATCACAGCCATGGACCATCATGTCCTCCTACAACAAGTTGAATGGAACCTATACTTCAGAAAATAAATACTTGCTGACTGATATTTTGCGCAATGATTGGGGATTTAACGGACTTGTTATGTCCGATTGGTTTGGAGGCCAAACTGCTCCGGCACAAATAAAGGCTGGCAACGACCTGTTGGAGCCCGGCACAAAATTGCAATGGGATGCTTTGACAAAGGCTGTCAAGAGCGGGGAACTTCCCATGACATTTGTTGATACTTCTGTAAAACGAATACTGAAGATGGTTTTGGCATCCAGAAAAATGCAGCAGTATGCCTACCAAAACAATCCGGATTTGAAGGCACATGCACAGACTGCACAGCAATCAGCCTCTGAAGGTATTGTGCTCCTTAAAAATGAGAATACCCTGCCTCTTCAGAATAAGAAAAATGTAGCACTTTTTGGCGTTACCTCGTACGATTTTATTGCCGGGGGAACCGGGTCCGGAGATGTCAACGAAGCCTATACCGTATCGCTGGGAGAAGGTTTGAAAAATAAAGGATATGAAATAAACAAAGCGATCGAAAAAAGTTTTGAAGCGCATAAAGCTGCCAATGCAAAGGCCTTTGTAAAACCGGTAGGCATGAAGGCTATGTTTCAAATGTATAATCCACCGCAATGGATTCCTTCGTCTGAAGAGATCGCTCAAAGCTTAAGTTCAGCCGAAATTGGAATCATCACCATTGGAAGAAACAGTGGAGAAGGTGCTGACCGGAAAGAAAAAGATGACTTTCTGCTGACTTCGATGGAACAGCAATTAATTGAAGTGACCTGCAAGGCATTTCATGAAGCCGGCAAAAAAGTTGTTGTCGTATTGAATATTGGCGGAGTAATCGAAACTGCTTCATGGAAAAACCTACCTGATGCCATTGTACTCGCATGGCAGGGTGGACAAGAAGGTGGAAACGCTGTGGCGAATGTTTTAAGCGGCGAAATCAATCCGAGTGGTAAACTTCCAATGACTTTCCCAATTCATCTGAATGACCATGCCTCAACTGCAAACTTCCCATTAGATAGCAAGCCCATGGGAATATTCGATATGATAGGTACTCCGGGAACTAGACCCGAGAAAGATCAGGTTCGGAATTATGACTACACGAACTATGAAGAGGGTATTTATGTTGGATACCGACACTTTGACAAAGCCAAAATTGAGGTATCCTATCCGTTTGGCTATGGGTTGTCGTACACCCAATTTAAATATTCTGACATGGCTGTTGCCGTGTTGAATGATACGATGAAGGTTGATTTAACAATCACCAATACAGGTGAGATTAAAGGAAAAGAAGTTGTACAGATCTATTCCTCAAAACCGGATTCGAAGATTGACCGGCCGGTTCAGGAGTTAAAGGCTTTTGCTAAAACAGCAAACCTCGAACCTGGGGCATCGGTGAATCTGATATTTAAAATTCCGGTTCATGACTTGACTTATTGGAGTGAAGAGGCTGCAAAATGGACTTTAGAAAAAGGACAATATATCGTTCACGCAAGTTCCTCGTCACGGGATATTCGGTTGAGTAAAGATGTCATCATTGAATAGTTGGGAATCCGAAAAGCATATCCTGTCAGATAGTTTTGACGACTTTTGCCGGAATTCCAGCTACAACTGTATTAGCAGGAACATCCTTTGAAACAACTGCTCCGGCTGCAACCACGGCATTTTCGCCAATGGTTACACCGGGCAGAATAGTTGCACCGGCACCGATCCAGGCGTTTCGTTTGATGATAACCGGTTTTACCAAGAGTGCTTTTCGCTCGGCGGGATTTAGCGGATGACTCTCGGTAATCACGCTTACCTTGGGGCCAATCAGCACATCGTCTTCAATAGTTATTCCGCCAATGTCGAGAAAAGAACATCCATGATTGATAAACACATTTTTACCGATCCGGGTAAAAACGCCTAAATTGATATAAAATGGCGGAAGAACGGTTATGCTTGTATCAAGAGGTATTCCTGTTATTTCACTCAACAGTTCCCTTATCTGATCGATATCGGCAGAAACATTGAGTTCTGCCGATAATTTCATGGTTCGGGAAGCGATCTCGAAGATCTTCGGATATTGGGGATCGTTAAATGGAACCGTTTCCCCGGATTGTAATCTTTCAAAAATGTCCATGTCAGCTTCAAATTGGATTTATAAGTGCACTAGTAATCATATATTTGGTAATCGGCTTATCACCTGATGTATATATGATTCAGAATTAATAGGAACTTCTATTGATGTATTTTTTCAATAATTGTTGATAAGTTTCAGGGGTATCCATGTCTTCCAAAAGTTCACCACCATCCAAAAAGGTTATGTGTTTTTCGTGGCGTTTAAGGACTTTTTTTGCGCCTTCATCATTGCCCAATTCAGTAAGTTCTTTAAAATAACACTTATCAAAAAGCACGGGAACTCCTGTCCATCCTGAAGCAGAGTGTGAGACCAGGATTTGTTGCGTACCAAGTAGAATGGTGCCAATCATTTTTTGGAAATAGGAAGTTGTAATCAATGGTTGGTCCAACAGCGTGATCAAAACACCATTGGCATCCGGAAATTTTTGGATGATCTGACCAATTCCGAGTGAAATGGAGCTTCCCATTCCACTATTCCAATCAGTATTTATGAAGATGGTTACGGGAAATTTCTCAATTACAGGAATGATGAGATTTGAGTTTGAACCTAAAACTACATTGACAGGATTCCCAGTTTTTAATAATGTCTGAATTTGATGCTCAATCAGGGTTTGGTCACCCCATGGAAGCAACTGCTTGGGTTGTCCCATCCGTGAGGAACTTCCGGCAGCTAAAAGTAAAATTGGAATTTCAGCCATGGATGGAACCTACTATATTTCGTAATTCTTCAGGTTTTTTATTCCGAACCACGGCCAGAATCTCAGCCAGAATCGAAACAGCAATCTCAGATGCACTTTCTGCGCCAATATTAATTCCTGCCGGGCTGTGAATTTGGTCCAAAAAGTCAAGCGGCGCATTCGGAAAATAATCGAGTAGGGTCGATAATAACCGCTCTCTTCGCTGAACTGAACCTACAATCCCGAGGTATGCCGGTTTTATATCTTTCAGCGCCATCAGGTACTGAACGTCTTTGTTGAAACTGTGAGTCATGATCACCACAGCCGTTTGTTCATCAATGACTGATGTGTCGATAGTTTCGAATGTAGGTGTGATCAATGAGGAAGCACCCGGAAAATAATCGCAGGATTTCGATTCTTCGGTGGAAGCAACTACGGTGACTTCCCACCCCAATAGTTTTGCTGCCTGACACAACTGAACGGCATCATGTTCGGCTCCAAATATATAGATCTGAAAAAGTGGATTAAACGATTGCGAAAAGCAATCCTGATCTTCGATTTGGCTGGTTTGGAAATAAGGATTTAAGGAATAGGCTTTTTCATTCAGGCTTATCACTGTTCCGGCATTTTTATATTCGCCTACAGGAGGAAAATAATAGGCATCTATCCTGAAATTTTTTCTGCTTTTTAATACAGACTCGAAGTCATTCAAAAGTTCTTCGGAAAGGGAAACAGGTTCGATCAGAATGTGGATAATCCCCTCGCAGCCAATCCGTAAACGACCATCGTAGGTCATCAGTTTGGCGTTGCCGGTTCTAAATACACTTTGTGCCTGTCGCTCAATTTCTTTTTCAACACAACCTCCGCTAACCGCTCCAACTGAATCGCCATCTTCGTTGAAGACCATCCGAACCCCCGGTCGTCGATAAGAAGAGCCTTCGAGGGCAACTACCGTAACTAAAACCGATTTCTTGCCGAGCAGTTGCCAGGTTTTTACAGTTTGAAACAATAGTTTTATTTCGTGTGTCATTGGTAAATCAGGAGTTTGGGTTATTCGTCACCTAAAAAATTATAACTCTTATTTTTGTTGAACCTCTACGAGGTACTCTTTTCTGGCGGCTAATTTCTTCTACAATACTGAATCTCCTACGGAGAAATTTCCGCTTAGCGGATAAATTGTTGTAGTATATTTAGATTTAGAGTTCTATTTCCGCGTAGCGGATAAACTTTCCTTTTACATCACTCAAATTTATTCTTAACAAACGGCTGATGATAATATCGGGTTCCGGTGGCTTTGTATAAGGCATTTGCCAATGCCCCCATCACTGGTGGATAAGGTGGTTCACCCAGACCTGTTGGATTAATTTCATTCTGAACAAAATGAACTTCAATCTCTTTGGGAGCTTCGGCATGCCGGATTAGCCGATAACTATCGAAATTGTCCTGATCCGGCTGACCCTTGCTTAAGGTGAGTTGTCCATACATGGCCTGCCCGATTCCATCCACAATTCCACCTTCAGTCATGTTGATGGCAGCATCCGGATTTACCACAATACCGCAATCTACAGCAGCATACACTTTCTGAATGATTGGGGTATTCTTTTCAACCGTGAGGTCCACCACATTGGCCACATACGAACTGTGACAGAAATAAGCCGCAACTCCGCGATTTTTTCCGGCAGAATTTTTGTCCCAGCCTGATTTTTCGCGCACCAGTTCAAGGACCCCTGCATAACGGGCGGCATCGTAATCGTTCCTTTTACCTACCGGATTTTCCTTTGCCCGTTTCAACAAATCGAGACGGAACTGGATGGGATCTTTGCCTATTGCTTCAGCCACTTCGTCCAAAAACGACTGCTCGGCTACCGCATTAAAGTTGGAGCCGGGCGCACGCATTGCACCAACGCTGATGTTGGATTCAATGGCCCAGCTTTCGGCTAAATAGTTATCAATTGCTCCGGCAGGAAACCTGTTGGCATGAAGTGCATTTTCAGGAATGCCGCCCATCCTGACATGAAAAGCTGTGAGATTATTTTTGGCATCAAGCGCTGCACGATAAAAGGCATGATAAGCGGGGCGATAAATGCCAAATGTTATTTCATCCTCGCGGGAATAAATCAGTTTAACCGGCGCCTTCATTTTCTGTGAGATCAATGCGACTTCCACCATAAAGTGTCCGTACAAACGTCTTCCGAAGCCACCTCCCATGCGGGTCATCTGAATGTCGATCTTTTCAAGTGGCAAACCCAGCCGTGCTGACAAGGTTTTTTCCATGGATTCCGGAGACTGAATAGGACCAACTAATTTCGCATTGTCCGCTGTGACATCAGCAAAAAAGTTCATGGGTTCCATCGGTGTGTGTGCCAGAAATGGAGCTGTGTATGTTCGTTCAATTACCTTCGCTGCATTTTTAAAGGCTTCTTCCGGATTGCCATCCCGTCGTTCAATCTTTCCGGGTTGGGCTGCTGCTGCAGTCATTTTTGCATGATGGTCGGCGGTGCTTTCCAGTCCGGCGGGAACGCTGACCAGCTGATCGCCACCCCAGCCAGCCATGGCAATTTTATGATCTGCAAACGGTTCCCATTCAACTTTTAAATAATCCCTTGCACTCATTACTTCCCAGGTTGAATTGCCAACAATGGCGACCAGTTCCGTGAATGAAGTTGTATCGCACCACTGAGGTTTATAATCGTCGTTGTAGATTTTAATCCGAAAAACGTCCTTGATTCCGGGCTTGGCTTTTGCATCCGTTGCATCGAACGATTTCAGTTTCATTCCAAAAGCCGGCGGATGGACGATCATGGCAATAAGCATTCCTTCTTTTTTGTAATCGAGGCCAAACAAGGGTTGACCTGTCACTATTTTTTGTCCATCCACATTTTTTCTGGAAGTCCCGATAATTTTAAAATCTTTCAGGTCTTTCAATTCAACCTCTTTGGGTACAGGAATTTGGGCAGCAGCTGAAGCCATTTCACCATAACCTGCTTTTTTACCACTTTTTTGATGATATAAAATGCCTAATTCAGTTGTAATCTCTGCAACCGGTACATTCCATTTTTTCGCCGCAGCTTCCTTTAGCATTTTTCGTCCGGTAGCCCCGGCTAAACGAAGTCCGGGCCAGCTTTGTTTGATCGAATCACTTCCTCCGGCCAATTGTCGGTTAAAAATGGCCGTGTTCAGCGGAGCCTGCTCCACCAGCACATTTTTCCAGTCCACATCCAACTCTTCGGCCACAATCATGGGCATTGAGGTTTTTATATTCTGTCCGATTTCCGGATTTGGCGACATGATGGTTATCGCGCCGTTTTCTCCAATCTTTAAATATCCGGTGATTTCAAACCATTCATTAGGCAGCTTAACCACCTCGGCAGCTTGTGCATTCAGTGACGCAAACCAGTTAAAACCGATCATCAGTCCGCCACCTGCCAGAGCAGAGCTTTTAATGAAAGATCTTCTTCCAAAATTTATTTTTGCTGTTGTCATTTTTCGATCAGTTTTGGATTTAGGAATGGGATGCGGTTTTAATGGCTTTTTTGATACGGGTATAGGTGCCGCACCGGCAGATGTTTCCATTCATAGCTTCTTCAATATCAGTGTCAGAAGGATGAGGATTTTTCTTTAACAAAGCGGCTGCAGTCATGATTTGTCCACTCTGGCAATAGCCGCATTGCGGAACATCATGTTCAATCCATGCCATTTGAAGCGGATGGTCGCCATTCTCGGAGAGCCCTTCGATGGTTGTAATTTCCTTGACGCCCACTTCAGATATAAATGTGATACATGAGCGCACAGCCTCACCGTTGAGGTGAATGGTACAGGCACCACACTGAGCAATGCCGCAACCGAATTTGGTTCCCACCAGGTTCAGATGATCCCGGAGCACCCAAAGCATTGGTGTCGATGGATCAACATCTACCTTGTATTCTTTTTTATTGATCTTTAAATTAAATATGGCCATAGTAAAGTGAGTTTTATAATCTAAAATTTGGGTTTATTAGGCTAAATGAACTTACAAATATCAAATAATCAGATACTAATAAAATTCGATAAGAATTTCTAAGTCAATAGCATAACAAGGGGAAAATCTATTTAGTTCACGAAACGTTATCTTTTGAAAGTATTCTTGCCTCATAGGGTCCGGGAAAGCGTGAAATGGCTGAACAAATCAATTCATCTGTGGTTAATTTAGGCATGATTAAGCTTGAAGACAATCTGGGAAGGCGATTCGAAAAACTGAGAATAAGTTTATTGAATGAATGTAACTTTTCGTGTGTGTACTGTGTCAGCGAGGATTATGGAAACGTAAAGCCAATCCATAAGACAATTGCCAACCAGCCACTTGCTCCTGAAGAGTTTGCAAAACTAATTGAGGCAGTCCATCGTTTGACCGGCTTGAAAAGCATTCGGTTAACCGGAGGAGAACCGCTGCTATATGGAAACCTTTTCCCGTTGATCAGTCACATTCAGAAAATTGGGATTTCTGATATTCGCCTTACAACGAATGCTTATTACCTGAAAGAAAAAGCAGCAAAACTTTTTGACGCCGGGGTGAAATCAGTCAACATTTCTGTTGATGCAATCGATCAGGATATTTTCAATCAGATTTCGCGCCATCCAAATACATCGCGGGTTTTTTCCGGAATTGAGGCTGCTGTAAAAGCGGGAATGAATGTAAAATTAAACGCTGTAATCATGCATGGAAAGAACGATTCTCAAATCATTCCAATGCTGGATTACGCTACTGACCTTGGCGTTAAGATTCGTTTTCTGGAGTTGATGAAAATGGGGCATTTATACCATGCTGAGAATGAACTCTTCTTTTCAGAAAAGGAAATGCTGGCTGTCATTCAGGAAAAGTATGCCATTGAATTTATACAGCGGGAACATGCCGAAACATCAAATTACTGGCGTGCTTCCAACGGTGGAACTTTCGGGATTATTGCAAATGAATCAACGCCGTTCTGTCACGATTGCAACCGTCTGCGAATGGACAGCAACGGAATTTTCTATGGTTGTCTGAGCAATGCTCACGGCGAAAAACTTTCAGAATATATGGATGACGACGATCTTCTGACCGAGAAACTGCGAGGATTGCTGCGACTGAAACAACCGGTTAAATTTCATGGAAGTGAATTATCAATGAGAAATATAGGAGGATAAAATGGATAAAAGAACAATCAAAATAATCTGCTTTGCCGGACTTCGAAAATATTTCGGGAGCGAAATAACTGTTCTGGTTGAATCAGGGGGCAGCTATTCACGAGTCATCGATGAATTGAAAGCAATCAACACTGAGGCCGCTGAAGTTTTGTCGAGTTGCAGAATTGCCGTAAATGAAGAATTTATTTCGTTGGACGAGCCGTTAAAAACTGAAAACACGATATTTCTGATTCCACCGTCAAGTGGAGGGTGAGAAGTGATGAAGTTGAAACAATTTTTGTCTTTTTAATACTTGACTCATATTGTCATACTGGAACCGGTCGACCACCACTCTTTTTAAGCTATACCTTACACCTATCTATTTGATGATTAATAGACAATCTAACGGCCTGAAGGGCCAGCATAATCTATGCCCAGGGCAAACGAAGTGTCGCCCTGGGTTGGATTATTGGCATTAAAATCGTCCGAGCGAAAACATTTATAGAAGTGTTGTCCTTATTACGGACGAAAAAGCATGAATTCCAATTCCCTGCTGGAGGCTGGCAGGCGTCCGAAAAAAGACTTCGCTTTGATTTATGTCTTTGCGCGGACGGTCTTCTCTTTATTTTTTTTACCCCAGGCGTTGCCTGGGACTAGATTATACTGGACTTTCAGGCCGTGATTTATATATAAAGTAGCAGAGCATCACAAGATGCAACAGAGCGAGTCAAGTAATAGAAGTCGCAACTGCGACATTATTAGTTCCAATTACAATTTTTAACAATGAAAAACATACAATATACCGACCTGAATTACAGTGAGCTTTTCGATGGATTTCGGAATCCAAACAGCGGAGCAGTGGTGCTTTTCAGCGGCGAAGTCAGAGACAATAACAAAGGCAGGGAAGTTAGGCACCTTGAATATGAGGCGTACGAACCCATGGCTAATAAAATGATTGATGAGATTGTTGATGAAGCCATTTCTCGATTCAAGCTAACCCAGGCCGTTTGCGTACACCGTTTGGGGCGGGTTGAAATTAGCGGATGTGCAGTTGTGGTCATCACCGGTTCCGGGCACCGAAAAGAAGCTTACGATGCAAATCAATACATCATCGACAGGGTAAAAAATGAAGTGCCCATCTGGAAGCACGAGTTTTTTACCGATGGTACCAGCGAGTGGGGACAAAACTGCGATTGTGTTACAGACAACCACACGCATAAACATGATCACCACTATGAGAAAGCTGAGTAAAGAAGATTTTTCAAGATTTACCCGGCATTTTTCGCTTGGAGAAATAGGGCAGGAGGGCCAGGAGAAAATCAAAAATTCCCGGGTTTTGGTTATTGGAGCTGGAGGTCTGGGAAGTCCGCTATTGATCTACCTTGCTGCGGCCGGAATCGGGACTATTGGTATTGTTGATGATGATGTGGTAAGCAGTTCAAATCTTCAACGACAAATTTTATATACTACCGCTGAAGTGGGTTTCAAAAAGGTGGTGGTGGCTTCACGGAAGCTAACGGCCTTATATCCTGAAATTGAAATCCAACTATTCGATTTAAGACTGAATGAGGAAAATGCTGAGAATATTTTTAGAAATTACGACGTAATAGCCGATTGTACTGATAATTACAAAACAAGAGCGCTGATTGGAGAAGTATCAGCAAGATTAAATAAACCATTGGCATTTGCTTCGGTTTTGAATTTCGAAGGGCAAATAAGCGTGTTTAATTTTCAGGGTGGACCAGCCTATAAAGATTTGTACCCCAGTGTTCCAATTGATGGAATTTACAAAGAAAATGAAATCGGTTTATTGGGCGTTTTACCGGGAATTGCCGGGACGCTTCAGGCTAACGAAATTATCAAAATCATTACCGGATACGGCGAAATAATCAGTGGAAAATTATTGGTCTTCAACATTCAGGAAAACAGATTTAATCTTTTCAGATTTTAATAGATATCAATTGTCCTGATCGAATATCTGAATTGATAACTCTTGAATTCATTAATATATTTTTCAAATATTCCGGAACTTCAGCGGACTCAACTGAACATGTTTTTTGAAGAAGTTATTGAAGTGGGTGACTTCGGTGAAGCCCAGCGCGTAGGCGATTTCTGAAACTGTCCAGGCACTGTGTTTCAGCAAAATTTTGGCTTCCTGTAAAATGCGTTCACCAATGATTTGTGAGGTCGTTTTCCCGGTTGTTTCCTTTGCTGCCCGGTTTAAGTGGTTCACATGTACATTGAGCTGATCGGAAAAATCGGATGCAGATCGCAGGCGGAATGTTTGATGGTTTTCGTCAATCGGGAACTGACGTTCGAGCAATTCCAGAAACAAGGTTAAAATCCGCTGCGAAGCATTGATTTGTTGCTTGCCGGATTTTGTCGCAGGCTGAATTTTCATTCCAAAATGCAGCAATTCAAATACCAGGTTCCGCAGCACATCGTATTTATGAATGTAATCGGAATTGATTTCGTCGAACATCTTTTTGTAAATGCCGGAAATTTGTACTACCTGTTCGTCCGTCAATTCGAACACATGATTTCCGCCCGGCTGAAAAACTGAATATTGATTTAAATCGCCAAACTGATGAAAAAAGTGCTGATTGAAAATGCAATAGAACCCATCTTCAATCCGTTCCAGATTTTCGCAGTTGTAAGGAATCTGCGGGTTGGAGAAAAACAAAGCCTGCTTTTTTACTGAAATAACGCTATCGGCATAGTTCATATTGATGTTGCCAATCACCAGCATGACTTTATAAAAATCACGTCGTTTATAGGGAAGTTGCTTCGTTTTTCCGGGTTCAATGGGCTCGTGCTGAAACACATTGAAATGCCCGATCTCATTGCGGATAGTATCCGGAATCCAATCGAATTTCCGTTGGTAAAATTCTTCTATGCTTTCAACTTTACTCATCTCCCACAAACTTACTGATTTTATGGTTTTGTTATTGTCCGACATACTTTTTATTAAAGGAGTATATGAGACTTAAATTCCAGACAAAGTTTTTGCTTGCAGAGATATCGGTCTGAATGACTTTATTGATGACTGAAGTTATTGAAACCGGAATTTTCCGGTTGGCTAAAGACAGGGCAGAGGTGAAGTAAAATCCATTCTGATGATCCATTTTTAAATAGTAAACCTGTGGGATAAACTTTAGATAGAATTGTTTCGTAAGCGGGATGTTTGAAAAGTTGGCATTCAGGGTTAGAAAATTTGTATTCTTTGTTGTTCCAACATCAATACCCCGCGAATACAGGTAATACAGTCCAACACTTACGTCTTTCGAAAGATGATAATTCGGAGTTAATTCGCCTGCCAGATATCGCTTTGCTGTTATGGTTTCAGTTGTAACACCATTCCTGGTCTCAGTAATTGTCTTGAATGGAAGTCCAAGATGAGTTCCGGCCGTGAACGAAAACTTATTGGTTTTAAGTAACTTATACCGAAACCAAAAAAGGAAAGACCATGGCTTCCCATCGAGTGCAAACCGGAATTGGGGATCAAAACTGAGTCTTTTGCCCACAGACAGATCAAATATTGCTGCCGGTTTCTCCAACGAGAAAGTGGGTATAAATGAAATGCCATTATTTGTAACAGTTACAGCGCCACCCAAATGAACGGGAACTTTTGTGCATTCCACTTCCTGCGAAAAAGAGAAGTGAGCAAGCAATATAAAAACGATAAGTAAATAGCCAGATTTCTTTTGCATCATGTTGATTGTGTTAGATTTTCACGATACAAAAGAACACCATCCGGCCAGGCTTTTCTAACGAAATTCAAAGCGATAATTACGAATTTCAAACAACTAATAATAAAATCAAAATCAGTTAAAAGATTTTGAAGAATCTTCCGACTGCCGGTAATTCTGATTTTTTGTTTTTTGTTGATTTAATGTCGCCATATATGTCGAACAACAGCTTATCACATGCTTTATTATGAGCAATTTACATAGGTTTTATCTTTCTTCTTTTCTAAATTTAGAGTAAACATTCTGCATCCTGATTCGGCAATCCATTTTGGAAAATATATATATTTTAAGATTCAACATCTAACTAATAATTTGCCTCATGAATCCCGTTTCTGATCTCATCAAAAATCTGGCGGACCAGCATGGCCGCAACAGGAAAAACCTGCTCCCGATTCTCCAGGGAGTTGTTGAGCAGGAAAAATACCTATCGGAATATTCGATGATCGAAATTGCCCGCGAGCTTGATCTGCCTGCCTCGGAAGTGTATGGCACAGCAACTTTCTATTCATTTTTGGAATATAAAAAAATGGGCAAATACATCATCCGGATCTGCAAAACCATAACCTGTTCAATGAAAGGCAAAAATCAGGTTTTGCTTGCTATTCAGGATATGCTGAAAATCAATGTCGGAGAAACTTCTTCTGACGGAAATTTTTCTCTTCTCCAAACCAATTGCCTCGGTTTTTGCCACAAAGCACCTGCTATGCTAATAAACAACGAGGTTTATACAGATCTGACTCCTGAAAAAGTCCGTGACATTTTAAGTGGATACCTGAAAAAGAAATAAGAAGGAGGAAATTATGACTGAAAGTTATCAGCTAAAAAGAGCCGATTTCATTTTTAAAAATGAAAATGATTGGGAAGAGGTGATGAGCAAAAGCTTTAGCCGGACGCCTCAGGAACTGATTAATGAACTGATTAGCTCTGAGTTGAAGGGCAGGGGTGGTGCCGGATTTCCTACAGGATTGAAATGGAAACTTACCGCTGAAGTTGTTGGTGACACCAAATATGTGATTTGCAATGCCGATGAGGGCGAACCCGGAACATTCAAAGACCGGGAAATCTTGTCGATGGTGCCTTTTAAAGTACTGACATCGATGGCCGTATGCGGCTATGTGATTGGGGCCAAGGAAGGATATATTTATCTGCGTGGCGAATACTTTTTTTTGCTTCCGGAGCTGAATAAGGCCATCAGTGAGTTTGAATATTATTGCAAAGAGATCAATGTTGATTTTACCATCCGGATTTTTATGGGCAGCGGTGCTTACATCTGCGGCGAAGAAACTGCCCTGTTCGAATCAATGGAAGGAAAACGCGGTGAGCCACGGAACAAACCTCCGTTCCCTTCTGATTTTGGATACCTTGGTAAACCAACGGTAATTAATAATGTAGAAACACTGGCACATACCTATACCATTTTTAAATACGGTGCCAAGCGCTTTTACGATTTGGGTGTTCAGTATTCACGCGGATCAAAACTGTTTTCGGTTTCAGGAGATACTCCAAAACCCGGAATTTACGAGCTTGAACTGGGGATGAGCCTGTATGATTTTGTAGATGAATTTGGCGATGGCGACACCAAAGCAGTGCAAGTTGGCGGTGCTTCAGGGTTTCTGGTGCCAAGAAAAAGGTTTCAGGAAACAGCGATTGGATACCAGGGAAAACTGGTCGGCATTTCCTTGCCAACGGGAGGTTCCATGATGCTGTTCAATAGCTCGCGATCCATGTATAATGTGCTTGATAATTACCTGGAATTCTTCCGTGAAGAATCATGCGGGCAATGTACTCCTTGCCGTGTCGGTTGTCAGCAATTGCTCAAAGGCATAAAAGCGGTAAAGCGCGGTGAAAAGAAAACGCAATACCTGGATAAATTGCTCCGCCTGACCGATACCATGAAATTGACCGCCAAATGCGGTCTTGGGCAATCTGTAGCCAATTCGTTCTCGTCGATTGTCGAAAATTTCAGGGAAGAAATGATTTATTAATTCTGAAAATCAGTTGCCATGGCAAAAAAAATAAAACTCAGTATCAATGGAATTTTTGTTGAAGTGGAACATGGAACGACTATTCTCGATGCAGCCCGTCAGATAGGAATCCTAATTCCAACACTCTGCTACCACAAGGACCTTTGTATCGCAGGGAATTGCCGGGTATGCATGGTTGAAGTTGCCGGACAGAAACGACTCGCCGCAGCCTGCGCTACTCCGTGCGAAGAAGAAATGGAGATCTATACCAATTCGCTGAACGTACTTCACTCCCGAAAGCAAATCATCGAACTTTTATTGTCGGAACACAATGCCGATTGCACCAGTTGTTTTAAAAATGGAAACTGCGAATTACAAAAGCTATCGTCGGATTATAAAATTCTGAAGCAGGATTTTATCCGGCTCGTTCCTTTGCAGAACTATACCATCGATAAGTTGTCCCCATCAATCATTAAAGACGACAGCAAATGTATCCGGTGCCAGCGCTGTGTAAGAACCTGTGAAGAACTTCAGGGAGTGAATGCCCTGACTGTTGCATACAAAGGTGATCAGATGAAAATCACAACCTTTTTTGAGAAACCGATTCACAGTGTGGTTTGCTCTACCTGTGGTCAGTGTATCAATCACTGTCCGACCGGGGCATTGGTCGAACGTAATTACATTGAAAAAGTGTGGGATGCCATTTCGGATAAAACCAAACATGTGATTGTGCAGACTGCTCCCGCCGTGCGGGTTGGCCTTGGAGAAGAGCTTGGCTTTGAACCGGGTAAGCGGGTAACCGGCAAAATGGTCGCTGCTTTGAAACGATTGGGTTTCGATGCGGTAATGGACACCGATTTTACAGCCGATCTGACCATCATGGAAGAAGGAACTGAATTACTCATGCGGTTGAAAGCAGCTTTGGTTGATCATGATCCGGAAGTGAAACTACCCATGGCAACTTCGTGTTCTCCCGGATGGATCAAATACATCGAACACATGTATCCTGAATATCTGGGTCATCTTTCTACCTGTAAGTCACCCCAGCAAATGTTTGGTGCACTGGCCAAAACCTATTATGCCAAAGCCCGCAATCTCGATCCTGAAACCATAGTTTCCGTTTCGATTATGCCGTGCACGGCCAAGAAGTTTGAAGCCAACCGGCCCGAAATGCACGATAGCGGCTTCCGCGATGTGGATTATGTATTAACCACCAGAGAGTTGGCCATCATGATTAAGCAGGCTGGTCTGGATTTTCTGAAAATGGAAGATGCACATTTTGACCGCTTAATGGGCGAATCAACCGGTGCTGCCGTAATTTTTGGTGCAACGGGTGGTGTAATGGAAGCAGCCTTGCGCACAGCTTATGAACTGGTTACAGGGCGCGATGTTCCTTTCGAAAACCTTAATATTACTCCGGTTCGTGGAATGGAAGGAATAAAGGAGGCTTCTCTGAAAATTGAAAATCCATTGGAACAATGGGCTTTTCTGGATGGGGTTGAATTGAAATGCGCCGTGGCACATGGCTTGGTGAATGCCAAGAAAGTGATGGATTCAATCCGGACGGGTGAATCGAATTATCATTTTATCGAAATTATGGCGTGCCCGGGAGGTTGTTTGGGCGGCGGAGGACAGCCAATTCCGACCAGTCCCGAAATTCGTCGCAAACGTGCGGAAGCCATTTACGCTGAAGATACCGGAATGACACTTCGCAAATCGCATCAAAATCCGGAAGTCATAAAAATTTACAAAGATTTTTTAGAGAGTCCGGGAGGCGAAAAATCGCATCATCTTTTGCACACTCATTATACAGCAAGAGAAAGATTTTAGCCTGAAAATCAGAATTCTATCGTCACCCCGAATTCATTTCGGGGTCTGAAAATTATTTGGATGAGATCCTGAACCAAGTTCAGGATGACGCGTTTTGTGTTTTTGTGGCTGCTTTTCTTATTTTTGGGGAATGGAATATCAATCTTCGCTTTCAAGTCCGTTGGGATTTCTGATTATCAGATCAGATGGCCGGTCGATTAACGGAATTTCTTTTTCTGAAACCGACCTTCAGACGCAGATTTCATGCGAAGTCTTGGAAGTATGCAAAGATCAACTTGAAGGTTATTTTTCCGGAAAAACAATTGCTTTCGACCTGTTGCTTCAACTTGAAGGAACTGAATTTCAGCAGAAAGTATGGGCCGAATTGCTGAAGATTCCATATGGCGAAACAATCACATACATGGAATTGGCTGTCAGACTGGGAGATCCAAAGGCGGTAAGAGCAGTCGGAACTGCGAATGGCAGAAATCCACTGGCCATTGTGATTCCATGCCACCGGGTAATTGGTGCCGGAAATAAACTGACCGGTTATGCCGGAGGAATCTGGAGGAAGAAGATTTTGCTTGAACTTGAAATGAAGCACAATCCTACCAAACGAACACTTTTTTAAAAGACTGGTCAATGTCGTTTGTTAATTGAATTGCACAAATCAAATCTATACGGACATAATTTCAGGAATAGGATTAAGGTGCTCTGCACCTAAAATTACGTTTGATGAATGTATTTCTACAAATATTTCGCAGCTCTGCAGCTCTGCAATACTGCAATACTGCAAAGGTGCAGAGCACCGTTATATTTGTAGAAAAAAGTCGAATAAAAAAAGCGTTCGCGAAGTGAAACAAATCGAAGCATTGACCTTTTTTCGAACGAAACAGCATCGGTCATAAAAAAAATCAAAAAAGAGAACAATCCAAAATGGCGACAAAAAACTTAATTTTCGAAGCTTGCGTTGAAACGCTGGAAGATGCGCTTGCAGCCGAAAAACGTGGTGCCAATCGCATTGAATTGTGTTCGGCTCTCGATCAGGATGGATTGAAGCCTTCGGCTGAATTAACCATGCAATGCCTTCGGCATTTATCGATTCCCATCATGGCCATGGTTCGTCCCCGTGGAGGCGATTTCGTTTATTCTGAAAGTGAAATCCTTCAAATGGGAATGGATATTGAGTTCTTCAAACAAGCGGGAGTGGCCGGAGTCGTTTTTGGTTTGCTCACCGGTGATAGTGAAATTGACATTGAAAATACAAGGCATCTGGCCAAACTCGCTTTTCCTTTGGAAGTTACTTTCCACAAGGCAATCGATTACACAACCAATATCCTGAAATCCTTTCAGGAACTTAATGAAATTAACGGAATTACCCGGGTTCTGACTTCAGGAGGAAAGGACACTGCCTGGAATGGCCGTTTGGTGCTGAAGGCGATGAATGAATTTCCGGAGCGAAGGATTCAGATTATTGCCGCCGGAAAAATAGTTCCTGAAAACCGGATTGAAATTGCGGAGTTTACGGGGATAACTGAACTGCACGGCATGCGGATAGTCTGATAAAATAGACTGTTGCTGTTTCAAATGTCGTTGATCAGGTCGTACTAAATTCGGCGTAACAAAGATCATGGGTGTTTTGACATTTAAGACAGCAACAGTTTTTAGATTTAGTAGAAATTTTCAGGGTTACAATTACTTCCAAAGGTCTTCTCCATAAGCAAATCCTTCCCGCATCGGTTCTTTAATGTAGGCATTCAATTCCGGGTGATTGGTAACTTTCATGTTTGCAGCATCATACTCAATACGAGTGTTAAACCTCTGTGCCAAAACTCCGGTAAGCGACATCTCAACCAGTTTGGTGGCGTAATCAAAATTTGAACCGGGTAGAGTTCCGTTTTTTATGGCGTCAATCCATTCGCGCTGTGGATTTTCGTTAAATGTTCTGGGAATAGTTTGCGCCGGTGGATTCTTCTGAAATTCTTTCCATTCCTCCGCCTTCATTAAAAGTTTTGGGTCATTGGGTCTGCCACCTGTCATCAGGCATTGCTTGTCGCCAACCATAATCATTCCGGTATCGGGTAGTTTTTCAAGATTCCATTCCGGACGGTTCTCTGGTTTCAATCCGCCTTCATACCAGCGCATGGTAACCGGTGCTTTATTCCCTCGTGCAGGAAAATCCCAGCGAATAATGGCCTGGTCTGATACAAATCCGGTATCCTGAACCGGAGTTTTAAACTCAGCTTCAACTACCGAAGGCATTCCCAGATCGAGTGACCAAAATGGTGCATCCAGTGTGTGGCAACACCAATCACCAAGCTCACCATTTCCGAAATCGAACCAGCTGCGCCATGTTTTTGGCACATAAATTTGGTTATATGGGCGGAAAGCAGCCGGACCAAGCCACAAATTCCAGTCAAGATTAGCTGGGACAGCCTGTTCTACAGGTGGAAAACTCTCCGGCTTATTAAAATACTTGTCCGGTCCAAAAGTTGGTCCGTCAAACCAGGCAATTACTTCAGTTACATTACCAAGAAGTCCGGCTTCATACCATTCTTTTACCAAACGAATTCCGTTGGTGGCGTGTCCCTGGTTGGCCATTTGGGTAGTTACCCCATAATGTTTTGCTGCTTTCTGAAGAGTCCGTAATTGCCAGATATTGTGTGCAAGCGGTTTTTCAACAATAACATGTTTCCCCAGCTGAATGGCCGCCATGGCTGCCGGAAAATGAGAATGGTCAGGTGTGCAAATCATGACTGCGTCAATTTCCTTGTGCATCTGGTCGAACATGACCCTGTAATCCTTAAAACGTTTTGCATTTGGCATTGCTTTGTACCCTTCTGCCGCGCGATTGTCATCCACATCGCAAAGGGCCACAATATTTTCATTCCATTTTGGATCTTTCTGGTGTATCAGTTTACTCCAATTGGATTGTCCTTGTCCTCCCACTCCAATTACTGCAACATTAAGCCGGTTGGAAGGTGAACAACTCATCAGGTTTGGAATAAAAAATGCTCCTGCAGAAACGAGGGAGGCAGTTTTAAGAAAATCTCTTCTGTTAGGGTTCATAGTTGGTTGGTTATAAGAAATTAAGCTATAAATGTAGAAAATTATTTCTTGGAAAAATGTTTTGAATCGCCCCATTCGCCGTAACCAATTTCGCAACCGGCCAGCTCAATGCGGGCTTCCAGACAATTCCGGCATAATTCTGCATCTTCATCCAAACATGGTTTGTTTTCGTACAATTGATATTCTTTCCGATAAATGCAGGGAGTCAGGTTTGGCATCAGGATATTGGCTCCGATCGTCAGCGCCTTTTCGCGGCCAGCCGGGTCGATAGCCTGCAAGGCAGTGGCAGCTGCAATATTAATATCCGGCATCAGCAGTCGCAAAGTGGCAACCATTTTCAAGGCCAGATCAAAACGCTGCTGTTTGGTTTTAAGTTGATTCCTGAATTGGTACATCGGAGTATCTTCGTGTTCAATGTAAGGTCCCATGCCAACCATATCAACATCCAGTCGCTTAAAAAAGAGCAGATCATCTGCTAAATCTTCCAGAGTCTGAAACGGAAATCCGATCATTACACCAGTGCCAACCTGATAGCCGGCAGCTTTTAAATCTTTTAAAGCCTGAAGTCGTCGGTCGAAGGAATGAAATTCATTATCCGGATGAATTTTTCGGTACAAATCCGGATTGGAACTTTCGATGCGCAACAAGTACCTGTGCGCCCCGCTTTCGTGCCATTGACGGTAGGTTTCAGGACTTTGTTCGCCGCACGAAAGCGTAATTCCCAGTTCGTTATTGGAGGTTTCCTTGATTTTCCGAAGGAGTAAATTGATGCGTTGAACAAAGGCGGGAGATGAATTTTCTCCGGATTGCAAAACTACAGAACCAAACCGGTTAATCCATGCAAACCGGCAGGCTTCCAGAATTTCGTCATCCGAAGCTTCGTACCGGATCACTTTTTCGTTACTCTTCCGGATTCCGCAATACAGGCAGTCTTTGGAGCAAATGTTTGAGAATTCGACCAAACCTCGAAAATACACTTTGTTTCCAACAGCCGGAAGCTTAATGTTCTGTGCCTGCTGAAAGAGTTGCTGACGTTCCCCGCCTTCCGAGTTTAGCAAAAGAACCAGCTCTTCACGGGTAAAATCCTTGTCTTGCAGTATTTCTGAAAAAGTTTTCATGATTGGCGAAGATACAAAATAAAAGCCCCTCTAAATCTCCCCGCAGGGGAGACGTTGAGCGATTCCACCTAAAATTATATAAACTTATAAATACCGATTTTTTAAGCCCCCTCTTTTGGAGGGGGTTTGGGGGAGGCTTCAGCGGTTGGCTAAAAAATTTTCTAATTTAGTTGTTCGTTTAAACTTACTGCCTATATTTACTGTATGGAAAAAATGGTAGAATTGATCGCAAAATTTTCATGGACAATCGGACAATTGGAAGAAGCTGCCAAAGAGCAATTCAATTTTAATGATTTGACTTTGACGCAGATGAACTATCTGGAAACCATCAGTCAGCTTCATAATCCAAATCTGACTGAATTGTCCATTGAGTTGAATTTAACGAAACCAACGGTAAAAGTCGCTATCGATAAGCTGATAGAGAAGGATTACATATACCGCGTTAAATCTGATGAAGACCGTCGCAGTGCTCATTTGCACCTGACTGAAAAGGGGAAAGTAATTAATCAGATGCACGATGAGGCACATCAACGAATGGTTGAGCTGATTAAGAAGAGTGTTGGAAAAACAGAACTGAAGCAGTTGGAGAACATCCTTGAAAAAATATTCCTGAAGCGATAAAAAATTTGCATATATGGTTAGTATTTTCTAATCAAATAATTAGCTTAAAACAAGCTTATGAAACGAGCCATGTGAAATAATCATCTACGTAACTTTGGTTAACGATGGCGAGTTACATCTGGCATTTAAAAACAAATTATTATCAAATGAAAATCGATTTAAAATCAGACAAATTTCACGGATTAAGCAGCGAGCAGGTTGCAGAGAAACAAAGAGCTGAAGGTCTAAATGAATTGCCCTCGTCAAAACCTAAGAATCTGTTCACCATTGCCTGGGGTGTGGTTAAAGAACCTATGTTTCTGTTGCTTGTTGCCTGTGGTACTTTGTACCTGGTTTTGGGCGATATTCAGGAAGGCCTGATGTTGCTTGGTTTTGTCTTCGTCATCATGGGGATTGAATTTTATCAGGAAAAGAAAACTGAGAAAGCCCTGGATGCGCTGAAAGACCTTGCCAGCCCGCGTGCTTTGGTCATTCGCGAAGGTGTTGAAAAACGCATTGCCGGTCGCGAGGTGGTTACAGACGACCTGGTTATTCTGCAGGAGGGCGACCGGGTACCAGCCGATGCCACCGTTTTGTATTCGGTGAACCTGATGGCCGACGAATCGTTGCTGACCGGCGAATCGGTTCCCGTCAGTAAATCGGAATGGAATGGTAGTGATCTGGAAACTCAGCCAGGAGGTGACGAATTGCCGTTCGTATTTTCAGGTTCGATGATAGTTCAGGGAAATGGAATTGTGAAAGTGACTTCCATTGGTCAAAATACCCAGATTGGGAAAATCGGGAAAGCACTGGCTTCAGTGGTGGAGGAACCTACCAAACTGAAAACCGAGATGGCTTCGCTGGTAAAAAAACTGGCCATAATCGGGATCTCTCTTTGTGTGGTAGTAATTCTTGTTTATACATTCACTCGTGGTGATTTGCTGAAGGGATTCCTGGCCGGAATTACTCTGGCAATGGCCATGCTTCCTGAAGAATTCCCGGTGGTACTGACCGTTTTTATGGCTCTCGGTGCCTGGCGGATGTCCAAAAAAAATGTGTTGACTCGCAAGCCTTCGGCCGTTGAAACACTGGGTTCAGCAACAGTTTTGTGTACTGACAAGACGGGTACGCTTACCCAAAATAAAATGACGGTCACTCAGTTGTATAATGGAATTGAATTTCATGCAGTCAGTAAAACCAATGGATTTCCGGAAGAGTTTCATGAAATTATCGAATATGGCATTTTGTCGAGCCAGACGAATCCATTTGATCCGATGGAGCGGGCCATTACCAATATGGGCGATTCCTACTTACAGAATACCGAGCACATTCATGCCGACTGGCACATGGTGAAGGAATACCCGCTTTCGAAAGACCTGCTGGCTATGTCGCGGGTTTTCACCAATAGGCAAAATCAGCAGCAAACAATAGCCACCAAAGGAGCGCCAGAAGCTATTTTTGATTTGTGCCATCTTTCGGAAAACGAGAAGTCAAAATTTGCAGACGCTGTTTCTGAAATGGCTTCTGCCGGCTTGAGGGTGCTGGGTGTTGCCCGAGCGATGATCGGGTCTGAAGATCTGCCGGCAATACAGCATGATTTCGATTTCGAATTTATCGGGTTGCTGGCTTTGTCGGATCCGATTCGTGAAACTGTTCCGGAAGCGGTCCGCGAATGTTATCAGGCTGGAATTCGGGTGATCATGATCACTGGGGATTACCCGGTAACCGCTATGAATATTGCCAGGGAGATTGGATTGAAAAATTACCAGGTTTCAATCAGCGGGACCGAGTTACATCAGATGACTGAGGAGGAATTATGCGAACGAATCAAGGACGTGAATGTTTTTGCCCGTGTGATTCCGGAGCAGAAACTGAAAATTGTGAATGCCCTCAAACGAAACGGTGAAATTGTAGCCATGACTGGTGATGGTGTGAATGATGCCCCCGCACTGAAAGCATCAAATATTGGTATTGCCATGGGCGAAAAAGGAACCGATGTCGCCCGGGAAGCTTCATCGCTGGTGCTCATGGATGACAATTTTGCGTCGATTGTCGGGGCCATAAAAATGGGTCGCCGGATATTCGATAACCTGCAAAAAGCGCTTGGATATATTTTTGCCATTCACGTTCCAATTGCCGGACTGTCGCTCATTCCGGTGTTCTTTGCCGACTGGCCGCTTCTGCTATGGCCGGTACATATTGTTTTCCTCGAACTGATTATCGATCCGGCCTGTTCCATTATTTTTGAAGCCGAGCTGGAAGAGAAAAACGTGATGAACCGTCCGCCAAAAGATATCAATGAACCATTCTTTGGAGCAGGTAAAATCTGGCTGAGTTGTACCCAGGGAATCGGAATTCTGGCAACTGTTTTTGCCGTTTATTTCTTTGGACTGAAAATGAATTATTCCGAGCAGGAAGTACGTGCTCTGGCTTTTACTACCCTGATTGCATCAAATATTGCAGTGATTTTATCGAACCGTTCATGGACACGGAATATATTCAAGATCATTGCAACCCCCAACAAAACTGTAAAATGGGTTGTTGGCGGAGCTGCTTTTTTCCTGGTTTTAATACTGAATGTTCCATTCCTGATGAATATGTTTCAATTCAAAGCAATCAGTTTAACTGAAGCAGTGGTATGCGTAGCTCTTGGATTTTCGAGCATTATCTGGTTCGAATTGTATAAGGTGTATTCGAATTGGGAAAAAAAAATTTGATGTTTGGATTTATCGGCCGTTAGAAATTTTCCCAATTCGATATCCTGAAAGAATTTTATTATTTCGGATTTGTTGGAAGCTGTTTTGAAAAATCGGTATAATTTCTGACTATCATTTTTGCGATTTCTTCAATGCTTGAATTTGTGGTATCAATTACCAAATCGTAATTTCTTAAATCGCCGCAATCTACACCGTATATCGACTTGAAACGCTTATCCTCTGCAGCTCTCCGCTCCAGCAGGTTTAACGATTTTTCGTGAGCATCTTCAATCATGGGTTCACCTTGCCGCTGATTGTCTGCAATTACTCTTTGCGCTGCTACCATTGGATCGACAGTCAAATATATTTTAAATGATTTGCGAATGAAGTGCCAGGCCATTCTTGAGTCGAGAATATAGGAATCTTCTTCGTCATTTATTTTGATTACCTGATCGTCAATGTACTTGTCAATATCCAGGTTTTTTTCTGAAAAATAATTCAGTTCCAGCGTATTCATCCCGTTTTCTTTACCAATCTGACGTTGGATGCTACCGGTGGAAATATATTTGAAGTTTAGTATTTCACACAAGACCCTTGCAACGCTGCTTTTACCACTTCCCAGGTCGCCGGTGATTGTAATATCAAGTTTGGCCATTTTAATAATTTGATGGCAAAGATATATTTTTCCGGCATTTGGTTTTAAAAATTGCAGCGACTTTCACCATTCGATTGAAGATAGTGTTTCCCGGTGAAAAATGGTTTCTTATCGAATTACCACCAGCGTATGCCAGCCAGTCTGCACAAATCCATGCCTGAAAGTAAAAGGTTGTATTCGAACTGAAGTTGGCTCAACTGTGCTTCTTTGGAATTTGAAACAGCGGTCAACAGTTCAAGGTTAGTGATCACGCCATACTTGTAGCGGTCGGTAGCCAGGTCCTGAGCCATTTGCGCCTGATTGATCAAAGTATCAGCACTGGCCAGCTTTTTCTGATTCCGGCGGATATCATCAAGCGCATTCAACAGGTCTTTATTCAAAACTACTTTCTGCGTTTCGAGAGCCAGCTTCGAAGCGTCATGATTAATAAGTGCCAGTTTTCGCTGGAATGCTGGACGTGAAGCGGAAAGAATGGGTATTGTGATACCAAGCCCGGCAAAATAATTAAAATTAATATCGTCAATTTGTGGCATGTACCCGTTTTTGTAGCCAAGTCCGGCCTGTAGGTTTAGAACAGGCAGACGGCTGCGCTCAGCAGTAACAATGTCCCAGCCGGTCGATCTGATTTTATCTCCGGCAATACGAATGTCAGGATTATTACGGTATGCCAGGGCTGAAACTGAATCGGTCACCAGGTTGAAAGCAGACTGATTAAAACTGGTATCGTTCAGGTAATCTTTTCCTGAATTGCCGGTCAGCATTCCAAGCATATTGTACTGCTTGTCGAGCTGTGACTTCAAATCAGTATAAAAATTTCTGGCAACGGTATATTTTACCTGGGTCGAGACCAGATCATAATTCAGGGCATCCCCGTTGTTCACTTTTACACTGATCTGCTTTAAAGTGGATTGAAGCAATTTAATCTGTTCCTGCTGAACGGACAGACTTTTATTCAGGAAAATAATGGAATAATAAATCTGCGCAACCTGGTAGGCCAGAGTTATTTTAAAGCCTTCCAAATTGTCTTTCGAGATGTCCAGGTCACATTTTGCTTTATTCAATAACGAATTGACTCGCAAATCAATCAATGGCTGGGCAAGGACAATGGAAGCATTGTAATTGTCAGCCGGCTGTATCCTTATTTCCTGGTTATGACCATTTCCGTCGGGAAAAAGTATGGCTGGTGTCGGATACTGTTTTCGGTATGAAAGATCGCCCATGGCTGTAGGGAAATAGGCTGTTTTTCCAAGGTCCACCTTCACTTCATTCAGGCTAACCAGATCATTCATTTCACCCACTTTTGGATATTTTTGGAAGGACTGTTCCACCAGCGTTTTTAGCTCTGCCGGAACTTTAAGTTCCTGTGCAGATATTTGATAAACCGAAAGGACGATTGTGAGTAATAAAAACAGGACTTTCATAGTGTGCAAAAATTAATTCAGTTTCTTAATATATTTTAAACTTCTTCAGCGGCTAACATTGTCAGCTTGTTTAGTTTGCGGTTTTTCCGGGCCAGCAGAATCAGCGGAAAGGCGAATAAAATAAAGATCGTAGCGTACAGAAAGGCATCGAGGTAACTCAGCAAAAAGGATTGTTTCATTATCGTAAGCTCGATTACCTGGTAGGTTTGTTTCTGTAAATTAGCTGCCAGCGGCAGTTTCGACTGCAGTCCCTGGTAAATCTGGTTATAGCGTTCGGTAAATTGAGCACTTCCGCTGTAGATGTTGCTGATCAGGTCGATCCGGTGAATGGCTACCCGGTGAGCGATATAATTGTTGATGATGGCAATTCCGAAAGATCCGCCCAACTGACGCATCATGTTGTTCAGGGCAACTCCCTGCGGAATGTCTTTGGGCTGCAATCCCGCAACTGCCATGGCATTCAGCGGAACAAAAAGGAAGGCGAGACCGGCCCCGCGTATCATCAAAGGCAGCGCAAAAAAACTTGAGCTTACATTCTGATCTGCCTGCGACATCAATATTCCGAAGCCCATCAGGGTTATAAATCCGAGGGTCACAAATAGTTGAGGTCGGATTCCATTTTGCAACATCTTACCTATAAAAGGCATCATGATTAGGGATAAAAAAGATGCTGGCAAAAGTGTGATGCCTGTTTCATAGGCTGTGTAACCTAAAACCCTTTGTAACATCAGTGGGAAAATAAACACCGAGGTAAATAGGATAAACCCGACAATAAATGTGAGCAATGTGGTAATTGCCAGGTTCCAGTCCTTCAAAATACGAAGGTTGACAACAGGCTCTTTCTGTTGCAGTTCCCACCAGATAAACGTGATCAGGCCAACCACCGCGACAACAGTTAGTCCGATGATCAACCTCGAATCGTACCAGTCTTCTGCTTCGCCCCGCTCAAGCACATATTGCAGGGCACCTACACCGATGGTAAGCAGGAAAATCCCTGACCAGTCGATGCTGGGCTTGAAATGGGCGATAGCCCTTGGTGGTATAAAACGATAGGCAAGCATACTGGCTATGATTCCGAAGGGAACATTGATAAAGAAAATCAATGGCCAGGAATAACTGTCGATGATAATTCCACCAACTGTTGGTCCGAGTGTTGGTCCGAGCACCACGCCCATGCCGAATAATGCTGCTGCCATTCCCCGCTGTTTTCCTGTGAATGTCTCAAACAGAATGGCCTGTGAAGTAGAAAGCAGCGCACCTCCGCCCAATCCCTGGACAAATCGCCACAAAACTATTTCCCATAAAGTGGTTGAGGTGCCGCAAAGAACCGATGCTACGGTAAAAATTGCAATGGAAGCCATGTAATAGCGCAACCTGCCGAAATAAGCAGCCAGAAAACCCGTCATGGGAATAATGATCACATTGGCTATGGCATACGAAGTAATGACCCAGGCGATGTCTTCGATGGAAGCACCCAGGTTTCCAGCCATTTGGTTCAGCGCTACATTCACAATGGAAGTATCGATCAGCTCCATGATGGCAGCCGAGATCGTTGTGATCGCGATGAAGATTTTCGCCGTCTTACTGAGAGATTCCATGGTTATTTTTCAAGTGGAACAGATACGACCACGCTCATACCGGCCCGGAGTAAATCTTTGTATTTTTCAACATCCAGAATTTCTATTCGCACCGGAACACGCTGGGTGACTTTAACAAAGTTTCCGGTAGCATTGTCGGGAGGAAGCAACGAAAATTTGGCTCCGGTTGCATCCGATATGGAAACAACTTTACCCTGAACATCAAGACTTGGATAACCGTCAATTTTAAGATGTACGATTTGTCCGACCTTTACATTTTTCAGCTGGCTTTCCTTAAAGTTTGCAACCACCCACTGACTTTGTGTATTTACAATGGTGAAAAGTGGAGCTCCTGCCTGAATGAATTGACCTTCGTCGATGTTTCTTTTTCCCAGTTTGCCATCCGCTATGGCATAAATCCGGCAGTATGAAAGTTTCAACCGTTGCTGATCGATACGGACTTTTTTTATCTCCGTCTGCGCTATGTTTTTATTTACCAGAGAACTTAACACTGCAAGCCGTGTTTCCGCAACCCGCACATCAATCCGGCTTGTTTCGAGTTGCATGGATGTGACATCGAAAATCGACTGAGTATCATCCAGTTGTTTTTGAGTGATTGCATTTCCTTCTAAAAGGCTTTTGTCACGTTTCAGGTCACTTGTTGTTTTGGCCAGTCGTAATTTAATCACCTCTAAGTTTCCTTTGGAAGAGGCAAGCGAAGCTTCAGCATTGACGAGCGAGGCTCTGGCATTATCGATATCCGAAAGAGATTGCGTGTAATCAGCCTGCATTTCCTGAAGCTGCAAGGTGAGTTCTGCAGAATCAACCACCATCAGCAACTGACCTTTGGTTACGGTGGAATAGTCGTCGGCATAAATTTTATTAACATATCCGGAAACCCTTGAAAGAATTGGGACCAGTCTCATTTCAATCTGAGCATTATCCGTTTCTTCATGATGAATTGCGAACCAGACTTCTTTCACCAGAAATATTAAACCGATAATCACAACGGTGCCGATGATGATACGGGGAAGTACTTTCATCCCTTTTGCCGGTTCTGTTTTGGATTTAGTATCCATAGATTTTAAGTTTTATTATTTGTAATTCAATGTTTTTAGCAAAGTTAGCTGACTCGTTTTTGCTCTCTGGTTAATAACGAAAAAGGAGCACTTATGCTCCCCGTAAAAAACAGCCAGTGTGAACATAACCATTCAAGAGTCAAAAAGTTTTTTAACAATGGAAAAACACAATCTGCGAAGGTAGTTTTTTTAACCAATATGCTTAAATCGTATTTCCAATTCAAGTCAGGATTTGAAAACCACTTTTTACAAGTTCTTTTATGAAATTTCCGGAAGGTATGTATATACTGTCCATCTCTTTTAATTTCATTAGGCAAATCCTTCTCGAGTTCAGGTATAGCTGACAATACAATCCAGTTAGCTATCGGGATTAAACCCTTATTGAACCTCGGAAACCCCGGACACCATAGTAAGATTCTGCACCGTTGTGATATACGAAGACATGATTGTAGCGACGATCACAAAATATAGCGCCTCCAAGTTTTCTAATCTCAGAAGGTGTTTTCACCCAGCTCGATGTTTTCGTATCGAAATTTCCAAGTTTCTGCAGTTCCCGGTATTGCTCCTCTGTTAAAAGTTCAATGCCCATGGAAGTTGCCATATCCAAAGCGTTATTTTCCGGCTTAAATTCTTTCCTTGATTCGAGTGCTTCGCGGTCGTAACAAATGCTTCTGCGGCCTTTCGGACTTTCCGCTGAACAATCGTAAAAAATGAATTCACCTGTCGTTTTATCCTGATCAACAACATCAGGTTCGCCACCAGTTCTTTCCATTTCATTGAGCGACCACAGTTTTTCTTCGCCCGTTTGCTGTTCCAACTTGGCTTGTACTTTTACCCATTCAACTTCTACATGGCGGTTCTTATTTTTTTCAAAACGGGTTTTTAATGCTTTGATTAATTCTTCGCGTTGCACGGATGTCAACTCTTTTTTATTTTCCAGTGTCATAATGTGTAATTCCGGTTTATTTACAATGTTGCGCAATGAACTGCAGATAATAGTGGTGACGGTTTTGTAGCCATAAACTGTCGAAACCAATAAAAGTTTATTCGTAATCCAAGCAATTGTTTTCGCAATTCCTGTTCTATTTCTCAGGTGCTGTTTCCGGTCGTGAGTTGTCGTTTCTTCTCAAATTGCTTTCATTTTGTTTCCCTTTGCTTCATGCGTCACTTCCGCAAGTCCAAGTTTTTCCATCAAAGGAGGGATATACATTCCAAAGCGACCACGAAGTCCTTTCTTTAGACCATACCAACCTTTAACCGGATTTTTCTCTGAGCGCCCCCAGGCTTCTACCGTTCCTTCTTTTGCAGGCTTTTGTTCGTCGGCACTTCCAAGCTCCATCCAGTCACCGTGTGCTTTCAGCATGGAATGAAGGTCATTCAGGCAACTTATGTCGTATAGCAACACTGTTTTGCCAACGGTGCAAACTAAAACTTCCTTGCCATCTTTTTCGTCAACATGCATTGTATATTCTGATGACAATGGTGGCGTTTTTAAAACCAAAGGTTTTTCTTTTGTTCCGATTTTATTTTTCATTTTTCTTTTATTTGAGTTAAAAAAATGTCTTGTAATGAGCCGGGCAAAGCAAGTAATTCTTGATTGTACAGAACTTCTGGTCCGCTTAATTTCAATTGTACCTGAAAAAGATTCTGTTCATCTTCCGATTTAACAATGCAGTATGAATAAAAGTTTTGTTAACGCTCGATAAACATACGATGTATTTGATGGAAAGATAATTAAGCCTTTTAAAATCGGTCAATATGCTTTTTATATATCTCTGAAATTCTTCCGAGAACTCTGTTTTAGTTGTCTAAGTTACTTTAACTATTTCCATGTTGTATTAAGGTACATGAATGATGTACCAATTAGAATTATTAGAAAAGAAGTCCGGAATGATTCCCTTCTCACGTTTTAATTGTCATGCAGGGGTGGATTTCGGGAGATTTCCTTTCAAGCCAAGAAGTTATCTGAGCTGAATGATACACACCGAAAATCCTTGCTTCAAAAGTTTCGGGTAGCTGGTTCAATAGCCAAGTGCTTTGTATACTGCCGTTTAGTTGTCGGTTTAATTTTAGTTTTTCTTGAAATACTTTTGAATTAACGCCAAAAATTGATCTTTGTTGATAGGTTTTACAATATAATCGTTACAACCCGCTTCAATTGCTTTTTCTCTGTCGCCAGAAAGTCCAAAGGCAGACTGTGCTATGATGACAACTTCCTTATTAAATTGACGGATCTGACGGGTAGCATCGTATCCATTCATATCCGGCATTTTAATATCCATCAGAACTAAGTCTAAGTTTGGATTATTTCGACACGTTTGAATAGCTTCCTCTCCGGTTTTGGAATGTAAAAACCGATGGCCTGTTTTTTTGAGTAACTTCGAAATTAGTAAATCAGAAATTTTATCGTCTTCAACAATTAATATTTTCAGGTTTCTAATTTGAACCTCTTCCACATTGTCCGATGCGAAAGTTGTAAGATCGCTTTTGGGATGAGCCTCTGATTTATATGGAATCGTAAAATAAAATGTTGAGCCTTTTCCTACTTCGCTGCTTACCCTGATTCTTCCACCCAGTAACTCAACAAATGCTTTGGAAATCGACAAACCCAAACCTGCTCCCTGCCGCGCCATTTTATCCGTTATATCAGCCTGAATAAACCGTTCAAATATGGCTTCCTGCCGGTCTATTGGAATTCCAATACCTGTGTCTTTAATGAAAAATTCCAATACCTCAGTCTGATTCTCCGTTTTTAGGCTATAACCAAAATCGATTGATCCTTTATCGGTATATTTAATGGCATTTTTGACAAGATTGGTAAGAATCGCATATATTTTCTCACGGTCGGTATAAATGATATCTTCTTTCTCAGGTAAACCTTTTTTGGAGGAAAAATGGATTTTCTTTCTATCCATTTCAGGTTTGAAGAAGGTATGAATATAATCTATTTGCTCGTTAATATTCGAATCCTTCAAATTAACTTCCATCAGGCCCGATTCTATTTTAGAGATATCGACTATATCATTGATGATATTGAGCATACGTGCACCACTTCTCTCAATAATTTCAATATATTCATGCTGCTCCTTGCTAATAAAATCAAAATCTTTTAATAAGCTGGAAAACCCTAAAATGCCATTCATGGGAGTTCGAATTTCATGCGACATATTGGCCAAAAAGGCTGATTTTAGACGGTCACTTTGTTCAGCTTGTTCTTTGGCAATAACCAACTCCGCTGCACGTTTCTCTTTCTCCTCGTTTTGAAAGATAAGTTCTTTATTTGCAATGATTAATTCAGCAGCACGTTTTTCTTTCTCTTCGTTTTGAAAGAGAAGCTCTTTATTTGCAATGATTAATTCAGCGGCACGTTTTTCTTTCTCCTTGTTTTGAAAAGCGAGCTCCTTATTGGCAAGGATTAACTCAGCTGCACGTTTTTCTTTTTCCTTGTTTTGAAAGAGAAGCTCTTTATTTGCAATGATTAATTCAGCGGCACGTTTTTCTTTTTCCTTGTTTTGAAATTCGAGTTCAATATTTGCCACAATCAACTCATTGGCCCTGTTTTCTTTTTCGATATTTTGGTAGGTCAGTTCATTGTTTGCTATACTTAATTCAGCAGCCCGGTTTTCTTTTTCATCATTTTGAAAAGCAAGTTCAATATTTGCAATGATTAATTCCTTGGCACGTTTTTCCTTTTCATCATTTTGAAATGCGAGTTCTTTATTGGCAATTATTAACTCAGCAGCACGTCTCTCTTTCTCCTCGTTTTGAAAGATAAGTTCTTTATTTGCAATGATTAATTCTGCGGCGCGTTTTTCCCTTTCATCATTTTGAAAAGCAAGTTCGTTATTGGCAAGAATTAACTCAAAGGCCCGTTTTACTTTCTCTTTATTTTGAAAAAGTAGTTCATTGTGTGCTATTAGAAAATCTGCTTCACGTTGTTCTTTTAATGTCTTTAAAGAATCACTCTCATGAAGTAATTCCTTTAACTCGCTTATGAGTTCTTCCTTGGTTTTGTTCTGATTGTCCATAACAAAATTTGTTTTAAATGGCGAACTGCCAGTTGCTGTGTTTTTTGTAGCATTTGCTACAACTCAACTATCGTTGATTATATTTTTGTTAATTATAATGATAATTAAATTAGAAATTATCGAACCTTGTGTTTATTTTGCGTGAACTTAATTCCGATGTATCATTATAGATTTTGGTTGATTTTGAGCTGTTGTGACCCAACAGTTCTTGTAAGTAACTTAAAACCGTAGCCGATTTGAGCAGATGGATAGACCCAGTCAGCGCTGGGATAAGCTCCCGAATACCTAATCTAGTGTAGGTTGACTGGTTTCGATATATTGGTTTTTTCAAGTGCCAGCTTCAATACGCACTGAATGCTTTCGCTAAATTGTTCTCCGGTAGTCTGTCCTTGAGACAGCAATTTTATTGGCAGGTAATTTTTGTAATATTCTATCAGTATGTCAATTACGGTATCTCTCCCGATGCATAAACCCATTTCCCATTTTCGCGTTCAAAGAGCGATTTTTCGTGAATCTGCTGAAGTTTTCCGTTTTCGAGATAAAGCGCTTTGAACTCTACATAGCCGATTTCATCGTCGGCCTCTCCATCCTCGAAATGTAGAATGGTCAATCCCATCCAGCTCACCGACTTCGCCCACTTTTCGATGCTTTTGCCCTCATGGATTGGCCGTGTTTTTGCTGAATGGCTGCTCATCAGGTAAGCGCCATCGGCCCGGGTAAACGCAGTATAGCGCGAACGCATCAGTTGCTGAGCAGTTTCGGCAACCGTCTTTCCGGAGATGATGGGCTGGCAGCAGGACGGGTAGGAGAGACCCGAACCGCATGGACATTGGTCTTGCATGATTTTTGGGTTATCTAAAAATCTTATTAAACTTAAAAACCCCGCCAATCCCGTCACCCCGAATTTATTTCGGGGTCCAAGTTGTTTTTCTTTGAGATCCTGAAACCCCACCTGACAAGCGAGCGGGCAGGAGGTTCAGGATGACTGCTCTATTGGCTTTCGATATTGAATTATATTATTTCCAAATCAGGCTTTCCAGCGAGTATTCTTCCATTTGTTCTGTTCCTCGGTGTTGAGGAATGTCCATGCCACAATCCGGCTGATTTTATTTCCCTGTCCCATCGGGATGGTTTCCATGCCGAAGGCTCCGGCTTCTTCGAGGGTGCGATAAACGCTGCGAAGGTTCGATTCTTTCGAAATCATGGTCGAAAAACAAAAACAGTTTCCGGCGTATTTCTTGCTTTGCTGAATCAGGTTCCGGACGAATTTTTCTTCGCCTCCATCGCACCAGAGTTCATGGTTCTGGCCACCAAAATTCAGGATCGGTTCCGGTTTTTTGTCCAGATTCAAATGGTGTATTTTCCGGAGTGTACCTGCCTGTGCTTCCTTTTCAGAAGCATGAAACGGTGGATTGCAGATCGACAGATCGATCAGTTCGTCTTTCCGGATAATTCCGTAGAAAAAATCTTTCGCATTGCTCTGAAGTTTACATTCCACTTTTCCCTGCAAAGCGGGATTGCTTTCAATAATCCGGTTCGCCGATTCAATGGCAACCCGATCGATATCGGAGGCAATAAACGACCAGTTGTATTCCTGTATTCCGATGATTGGATAGATGCAACTGGCGCCAACACCGATATCGAAACATTTGATTTCAGGCCCGGCAGGGATTTTTCCGTAGTTGTTGCGGCATAAAAAATCGGCAATATGATGAATGTAATCTGCCCTTCCGGGAATCGGCGGGCACAGATAACCAGCCGGAACATCCCAGTTGCTGATGCCGTAATGATGCAGCAGTATGGCTTTGTTCAGCGCTTTTACTGCATGCGGATCGGCAAAGTCCACCGATTCGTCGCCGTAAAGGTTCGGCTTGACAAACGGTGCCAATTCCGGAAAACTTCCGACTAATTGTTTGAAATCGTAGCGTTCCCTGTTTTGGTTTCGGGGATGGATCTTGGATTTTTCTTTGGGTTGTTCTTTTTTATTCTGCAGCATGGCAATAAATTCTCTGAATTGTGTCGTTGCAAAGTTAAAATATAAAAAGTAGAATCCACGGACATCTGTTTTAACCGCAGTCTGAAGCATTTTGAATACTCCTTTCTGCAAATAGTTAAAAAGAAATAGCGTCTCAACTAAAAAGACTCCGGCTTATTCTTAATTTCGACGCTTTAAAAAATGTAATAGTGAATCCATAAGATTATGAAGCAACACATGTTTAAGATAGTATCATCTAGCCTGTTTTTACTTAGTTTTTTCCTCGTGGTGAATAGTCAGGCACAAACGGCCGGCAATTTTACTTTTACCATAAATCCTGTTGCGCACAATGGTAAATATGGAGCCAAACATGTTGTTGCCATGTGGTTGGAGAATTCTTCCGGTGCATTTGTCAAAACCAAGCTAAGGCAATCTTCGGGCGGTACGATCGATCATTTGGCAACGTGGACCTCAAAGTCTGCCTCAAATGTGGTTGATGCTACTACAGGAGCTACGTTAACATCCTACACTGCTATAACTGTTAAATGGGATGGCTCCAATGTTGCAAAAGCAATAGTGGCTGACGGAGATTATAAAATCTGGATTGAAATGGCCTGGGACGATAGCAAAACCACCGCAAAAACAGTGACCTCTTTTACCTTCACCAAAGGAGTATCCCTGATTCATCTTACCCCTGCAAATACTACCCTTTTTACTGGTATTGTTCTGGATTGGGTACCAACAAGTACTTCTGTTGAAGATATTTCGCAATCAAGAATAGTCAATGTTTTTCCGAATCCAACCAGCGGAATTGTGAATTTGGAATTTAAATCGGAAATGGGTGATTGTCATATTCAGGTTGTTGATTCCAAAGGATCAGTTGTTTACTTCGAACATGTGGCAAAAGGAACAAGCGGGATTAAAAAGTTTGACTTAGGAAAATATAGCAATGGCCTTTATCTGGTGAATATACTCTTTCCCAATAAGAAAGAAGACTTGCATTACAAAGTTGTACTGAAAAAGTAATTACTTTCCGGGCAATCCATATCATATAATTGGAGAATCTTTAAATTAGACCATTTTCAAATCTCAAATTATTTGGTCTTATACTCACCGGCATAGTCAATCGCACACATCGA
>CAILJH010000124.1 GCA_903834475.1 uncultured Prolixibacteraceae bacterium
CATCAGTACTTCGGAAAATACCCGGCCATCACGATTAATAACTTCGGAAAAGGAACTTTACTTTATGAAGGAACCGGCGTTTCTGATGGAATTCAGGAAAAACTGATCTTACAGGAAATGAAACGCGCTGGCATCAAGACGGTTGACCAGGATTTGCACTGGCCGCTGGTGACCAAAAGTGGGGTGAACGATGCCGGAAAAAACGTGCATTATTACTACAACTATACTTCGCAGAAATCGAAATTGGTCTATCCGCATAAAGCCGGAAATGAACTGACTTCCGGGAAAGCTGTGACTTCCGGATCTTCACTCGAAATCGGGCCCTGGGATGTGCTGATCATCGAAGAAAACTGATGAAAAATAACCACATAGATACATAGTCCACATAGTTTATTTTCTATGTGAACTATGTGCCTATGTGGTTTATACTATCAAGTATATGAAACGACGAACTTTTATTTCATTATCTGCTACAGGAATGGCGGCACTTTCATTAATGCCAAAAATAATTCGTTCAAATACGATGAATCAGACAAAAATAAGATTGGGCGGACCCGTATTTGAGAAATATGGGAATCCGGAAGAGTGGATTGCTGCACTCAAAAAACTCGGTTACCGGGCGGCTTATTGTCCGGTATCGGTGGGTGCCGATACAGCTACTACTAAGGCTTATCAGGCGGCAGCTGCAAAAAACGATATCGTGATTGCCGAAGTGGGAGCGTGGAGCAACCCGATTCATCCGGATTCTGAAAATGCTGAAAAAGCAATAAAAAAGTGCATCGATTCATTGGCTTTGGCCGATGAAATCGGAGCGAATTGTTGCGTGAATGTCAGTGGTTCAAGAAATCCAAAACACTGGGCTGGCCCGCACAAGGATAATCTGACGGATGCCACGTTCGAATTGATTGTTGAAACCACCCGAAAAATCATTGATACGGTGAAGCCAACGCATACTTTTTACACGCTGGAGGCTATGCCATGGGCATTTCCTGATTCTGCCGATTCGTACCTGAGACTCATCAAAGCCATCGACCGGAAACAATTCGGCGTTCATCTCGATCCGATGAATTTGATTACCAGTCCGCAGATTTATTACCGGAATGGCGAAATGATCCGCGATTGTTTTAGGAAACTCGGGCCGCAAATCCGCAGTTGTCATGCCAAAGACATCACGCTACGCGAAGACAATGCCGTTCCCCAGTTAGACGAAATCCTTGCCGGCAAAGGAAACCTGGATTATCCGGTATTTCTGACTGAATTAGCCAAGCTGATCGGTATTCCGCTGATGATGGAGCATTTGAACACGGCAGATGAATACGAGCAGGCTGCAGGGTATATCCGGTCGGTTGGAAAAACGGTGGGTGTTGAGGTGATATAGGATGGCAAATCGAATGAAACGAACACCGTTAAGGGTGGTATTTATGAGTCGTCGGGCATTCATATCGTATCACTATCGACTTTAAAGAGCTCATATCGGATCATGGGTTTCGGATATCTATCGAATAAATACGAATCATATCGTATCAATTTGTGTTTTCTTATTATATTTGAGTTATGGAAAACAATGTTTATACTTTTAAGATAATCATTGACTGGCAACTTATCAGACTAATAAGTCAGATAGATAGATTTGATGCCTCATGGGCTTCGATTGAAAAGAAAGAAGGACAAAGCCTAAAACAATTAAAAAGTGTTGCAACCGTTCGCAGTGTTGGTGCATCAACAAGGATTGAAGGCTCAAAGATGTCTGACGAGGAAGTTGAAGTATTGCTAAGACTGATTGATATTACAAAAATAGTTGACAGAGATTCTCAAGAAGTTGTTGGTTATTTTGAAGCTTTAGACTTGATTTCAGAATCATATGAAGATATCCCAATTTCAGAAAGCAGTATAAAAAACCTGCATAATATCCTACTAAAACACAGTAAAAAGGACGAATGGCATAAAGGTGATTACAAGCAGCATAGTAATGCAGTAGAAGCAAAACTTCCTAATGGAACCAGACAGGTTATATTTCAAACCACAGAAGCTGGATTTCCAACACAAGATGCAATGAGATTCTTAATCGATTGGTATTTAAACGACAAAGAAACTCACCCATTGGTAAAGTGTTCTTTGTTTGTGTATGAGTTTGTAAGCATCCATCCTTTTCAAGACGGAAATGGACGTCTCAGTAGATTACTGGCCTCACTGCTCTTGCTTAAACATGGCTACAAATGGATTCAGTATGTTAGTTTTGAACATGAAATAGAGAGCAGAAAGACTGAGTATTATCGGGTTTTAAGAAACTGTCAGGCACAGAGACCGAATGAAGAAGTCTCCGAATGGATTCGTTTTTTCTTTGTTGCACTTGGAAACATACAAAACCAATTAATGATAAAGCTTGAAAGTAAAGGAGTTGAAACCAGATTATCTCCCAGAGAAAAGTCAATCTTAACTTTTATAGCAAATAA
>CAILJH010000125.1 GCA_903834475.1 uncultured Prolixibacteraceae bacterium
ACTTCAGTTGGGTGAACAGGGGCAGATTGCCCGCGAAATTCTTTTAAATGACTTAAAGGTGTTGACCGCTCATGGTGCATCTCCAATCCTTAATCTTATCAGGTGTTATGAAAGAGATGATGCCTACCCGTTTTTTCCAACCGATGGTTATTCTTTTCATGTAGATCGCTCGCCGATACCAACCAATACCTTTTTATGCACTTACTACGGCGAGGCGAGTGAAATATTGCCGAATTCACAAGCCGAACAAAAAGTGTTGGTGCCCGAAATACGTGATGAACTCAAAAAACTATATGGTGGAGCAGATGAAGGATTTGAATCATTTTTAAGTGAACATTTCTTTGATCTGCACTACCGGGCTAAACCTAAGGCGCGCCCTATCAGCTTAGGCCTGGGTAACTTATGGAGGTTGGCGGTTGATTATCCTGAAAGTAAAGTGCTTCCCTGCGTGCACCGCGCACCCAGCGAAAAAACCGGGCAGACGCGTTTGTTGATGATTTGCTGAGTGCAAATTAATTAACAGCCTTTGTCTGAACCATGATTTACAGGATTATAGGATTAAAGACATGATTAAATACCGAACGGCCTCGCGGGGTTTGGTTAGGCTATTTTGTATTAAGCCCTGAAAGCGGCGTAATATAACAGCACCGGGTGAAGCCCGGTGGACATGCATTTAATTTTATACAGCCCTGAAAGGGCGAAAGACGGGATTTGTGCCTTTTTGCTAAACGCAAATATTGTAGCGTGACGCTACAAACATAGCAGAGCGTAGCTGGAAGCTATGCTCAAACAACACGCCACGCCCAAATGGGCGATAGCTTGGTAGCACCGGGTGATAACCCGGTGTTGATGATTTTAATTTTTTACAGCGCCATAGGTGCGAAACATGGATTTGAGACGCATTACAAATGCAGTTGCCTGTTCGTAACGCGTTACAAACGAGTGCGAGTTGGCTCGCGTGAATCCCAGCAGAAATTTATCAAATCTTCAGACCTGATCTATGATAAGTAATATTGATTCCGAAAATTCCGGGAAATTGCAAATTATAGTATAGAATATCCTCCCCACTTGAATTGTCTTCGTTATGGTCTGTACAGGTCTAGCTAAACTAATTTCTTTATTTTCTCTATAACCTCATTTAATGTTCTCTCTGAATCAATTGCGCCATTATCATCTTCAGAATTAAAAATTCGCTATTTGTTTAGCTTATACCAATACTCTTTCAAATATGCCAACAACTTTAAAGTTATTCATATCATCTTCAGATAATTCAATTTCTGAATAATCAGCAATTGTAGACAATGGTTTCAATATTATCGATTCATGCTTCCATTCATCATCTGTAATATTCTTTTTGCTGTGATATTCTTTTACAGTATAACCAGAGCCATAATCCGAGTCATGAATATTTGTTGATTCAACCAATACAATTTTACCGTTCCTGGTTCCTCCTTCATCCTGTTTAAAGAGACAATAAGAGCCATTTGGGATCTTTTTATTCATTGATTCTCCAACAACCTTGCAAATAAAGTATCCCTTTTTTACTGAAATATTAAATGGCAGTTTGAACAGGTCACGTTCCTGGTATTC
>CAILJH010000126.1 GCA_903834475.1 uncultured Prolixibacteraceae bacterium
AAAATCAGGATATTACTCAGCTCAAGGAAAAGGATCTTGCAAAATTCCGAAGCAGCAAGATCGGATTTGTTTTTCAGCTCCACCACTTGCTTCCCCAACTTTCACTCATCGAAAATATTCTGTTGCCTACCCTGGCGGATAAAATATTTCAGGGAGGTGCGACCAATGAAAGGGCGAGTCATCTGATTGGGAGACTTGGATTAAATGATGCAAAACACCAAAAACCGGCGGAACTTTCGGGTGGAGAATGCCAGCGGACGGCAGTTGCCAGGGCGCTCATCAACAAGCCGGAACTAATCCTGGCCGATGAACCTACCGGCGCCCTGGATCATCAGTCTGCCATCAACCTGGTAGAACTGCTGGTAGAACTGAACCGGGAAGAAGGTACTACATTGATCATCGTAACCCACTCGATGGAAATCGCACAAAAAATGGACACCATCCTCTCCCTCGATATCGGTAAACTGATTCGCTTGAAATAATTTAATCCTATTCACCCTTCATTTTTCATTTTTCATTTTTCATTTCTCATTTCTCATTTCTCATTTTTCATTTTTCATTTTTCATTTTTCCAAAACATGTCTCCAACCAAATTTGTACTTCGCTCCCTCTGGCATTACCGTAGACTAAATCTTACGGTTGTCCTCGGAGTAGCGCTAAGTACTGCAATTTTGTTGGGTGCTCTGATCGTGGATGATTCTGTGAAATTGAGTTTACAGCAAATCACCTCCCATCGGCTCGGTTATACTTCACAAGTGATTACTGCCGGTGAAAGGCTCTACAGTAAAAATCTTGGCAAAGAGATATCTGCAAAAACAGGAATCGAAACCACCTCTTTACTTCGATCCAATGGAATTGCGATAATTGAAGGCGGAAAATCGCAGTACAACCAGATTGCAGTTTGGGGCGTTGAAAAAGACCTGGAATCTTTTTCCAATCATCCGGGAAACTTCAACCTGGATGGTAATGAGACTGCCATCAATGAGAACCTGGCAAATATAACAGGTCTCAAACCCGGCGATGAATTCTTGCTCCGTGTCAACAAACTGAATACCTTCCCGGCCAATACACCCTTCGTAGCCGCTGAAGAGACCTCCGTTGCCTTTAGGATCAAAGTGGTCCGCGTACTAAAATCGGATGAGTTGGGAAATTTCAGCTTGCTGAATATTCAGTCGGCTCCGCGCAATATTTTTCTAAACCTGACCTGGCTGAATGAACAAATGAAATTGCAACAAAAAGCAAACGTCATTCTCGTCAAGGAGGAAATCAGTATAAAAAATTTGAATCGCGGCATTCAGCAATGCTGGAAACCGGAGGATCTGAACCTTAATATCCGCGAAAATCAAACCCTGAACTGCACGGAACTCTTGTCCGACAGGGTTTTCATTGAACCGGCCATCGAACAATACTGCCTTTCAGAAATATCAGCTTCATACCCTGTCTTTAGCTATTTCATCAATGATTTTGAATATCGCGGCAGACATACCCCCTACTCTTTTGTATCAACCGACGAGTCTTTGTCAGGTATGAAAATAAATGTAAGCCAATGGCTGGCAGATGACCTGAAATTAAATGTTTCTGATACCGTCAGGGTGAGTTATTTTGAGGTTGGACCGCTGCGGAAACTAATACAAAAAGACACCTCCTTTGTAGTTGAGAATATTTTCAGTATGGAGGGAAAATATGCCGACCCTGACCTGATGCCTGTCATTCCGGGACTTTCTGATGCCGGAAATTGCCGCGAATG
>CAILJH010000127.1 GCA_903834475.1 uncultured Prolixibacteraceae bacterium
AGATGGCGCATGGGGCGAGCTGGAAGTAAGTGATAGCGAATTGGTGACCATGCACATGGCTGCTACTTGTCTGCATTACGGGCAGGAATCGTTCGAAGGATTAAAGGCTTTTCGCGGACAAGACGATAAAATCCGCATTTTCAGGATGGATGAAAATGCCAAACGCATGCAGGATTCCAGCATTGGAACGATGATGGCCATACTTCCAGTTGAAAAATTTGAGGAAGCTGTAGTTAAGGCAGTCCAATTGAACAAACGTTTTGTTCCGCCTTACGAATCGGGCGCAGCCTTGTACATTCGTCCGTTTTTATTTGGAACAGGTGCGCAGGTAGGTGTAAAACCAGCCAACGAATACATGTTCATTTTGTTTGTAACGCCTGTGGGTCCATACTTCAAAGGTGGTTTCCAAACTACGCCGTTTGTCATTATGCGCGAATTCGACCGTTCGGCACCGCTTGGAATGGGGAAATATAAAGTGGGCGGAAATTATGCCGCCAGTTTGGTTGCCGGATCAAAAGCACACGAATTGGGCTATTCAAACGTTTTTTACCTCGATGCAGTTGAGAAAAAGTATATCGACGAATGTGGTGCAGCCAATTTCTTCGGAATAAAAAACAATACGTACATCACCCCAAAATCAAGTTCCATTCTACCTTCGATCACCAACAAAAGTCTGATGGTTCTGGCAGAAGATATGGGAATGAAAGTGGAACGCCGCCAGATTCCGGTAGAAGAACTGGCAACTTTTGAGGAAGCCGGTGCATGCGGAACTGCCGCGGTGATTAGCCCAATTGAACGGATTGACGATTACGACAAGAAAATTTCGTATGTATTTTCGCATGATGGCAAACCGGGTCCGATAAGCGAAAAATTGTACAAGAAACTTCAGGGAATTCAATATGGTGACGAACCCGACACACACGGTTGGGTAACTGTAGTAGAATAAGTATGTTTTAAGAATATTTTGAAAGCCCTGTTTGGTTCGTTCCTGACAGGGTTTTTTATTTACACATTTTATAAATCGCTTTTGCCCAGAATTCGGCAAGTACTGCCGATCCTTTTTCGTTCGGATGCAGGTAGAAAGTTCCTTGCTGGCCTTTTTCGGCCACGCAGTCTGTCAGATAATTCTTGCGGAAATACTCAAATCCCAGATCATCGCCCATGAAAACGTGTTTTTTATTCGTTTCAGCATAGCTCTTTACCAGCGACTTCAGTTCAGGAACATAACTTTCCAGTCGGGCCAGTCCTTCGGCCAGATACTTTGCTCCATTATAGGTATTTGGGCTGTACCAAATGGGTTGGTGAAGTACAATTTTTGCATCCGGGAATTGCTGAAGCAATTCATCCACAATGGCTTTCATATTTTTATAATAATTCTCTTTCGAAACCGGCGAACCGTTCGGGCCGGTAATTGCACTGTCGTTGGTACCCAATTTAATTGAAAAAATCAACCTATGTTCCGGATTCGTATGCAACAGTTTGCTTGCCTGAATTACTTCAGCGAAAGATCTTGAAGAAGGCAAATAATCAACTGTAGTACAGCCACTTCTGCCTTGATTGGAAAACGAAACCGAATGGATGCCATTCATTTTCCGAAGATATTCTGAAGCTATTGTTGGCGGTGATGTTTTTTCCGGAGCCTTCATTATTCTCCCCTCGGTAATGCTGTTTCCGATGTAAACGATATCCAGTTCGAGGATTCGGGGTTTTGCCGCATTCGAATTTTGAAATTTGAAAACCAGGCAGAGGAATAAAATTCCAAGAAGTTTAACATGATTCATGGAAGAAGTTTTTGAATGAATTCTCAAAAATAGAAAATCCGGACTTCTTATCCGGATTTTAAACTTTTATTTTGAAATCTCGAGCATTCTTAGGATCGGGACCTGTGCTTTCCTGATCACTTCGTCTGAAAGAATAATTTCCGGCAATTCGTTCTTCAGGCAAATGTATAATTTCTGAAGACTGTTCAGTTTCATATAGGAGCAGTCGTTGCAGCCACAGGTTGAATCGATGGAAGGAGCCGGAATGAAAATTTTATCCGGACATGCTTTATTCATCTGGTGCAGAATGCCACTTTCGGTGGCCACAATGAACTTTTTCGCTGAACTCTTAGCTACATAGTTCAACAACGCTGTTGTCGACCCAATGTATTTGGCTACCAGTAAAACTGGTTTTTCACACTCCGGATGGGCTATAAATTCTGCGTCGGGATGCTGGTCCATCAGATCAATGATTTTCTCAACGGAATATTTCTCGTGAACCATGCAGGCGCCATCCCAAAGTACCATTTCGCGACCGGTCAGGCTATTGATGTAATTACCCAGATTTTTATCCGGAGCAAAAATCAGTTTCTGTTCAGGAGGAAAACTGTTCACGATCTGCAAGGCATTGGCCGAGGTACAAACCACGTCAGTCATGGTTTTCAGATCGGCAGTACAGTTGATGTACGAAATCACCTGGTGATCGGGATATTGCGCTTTAAATTCAGCAAACTTATCGGCGGGGGCAGAGTCGGCCAATGAGCAACCCGCCATCAAATCCGGCAGAATTACTTTTTTTGAAGGATTGATGATCTTAGCTGTTTCAGCCATAAAGTGTACACCAACAAAAACGATAATATCAGCCTCAGTTTTTGCGGCTTCCTGCGCCAAACCAAGGCTGTCGCCCACAAAATCTGCAATATCCTGAAGGTCACTCTCGACATAGTAATGGCTTAGAATGACCGCATTCTTTTCCTTTTTTAACCGGTTAATTTCTTCAACCAGTTTAATTTCACTGCTAACCGGCTCATCAATAAATCCATTTTCAGCAAGCATTTGCCGGATATATTTCTTATCCATAACATCCAATTTAATATTCCACTTTTACAGGTTTACAAAAATATCAATTTTGAAACAAAAACAGCCCATACCATTTTTTGTTTGGCGAAACCTATCTTTTAGCTGTCTGAAATTAAGCATATAAGTATTTTCGATGAAAAATAA
>CAILJH010000128.1 GCA_903834475.1 uncultured Prolixibacteraceae bacterium
AAAAATGCCTACGACAATTATTACCTGGCACTCCCCTTCCTCGACGAATTGAAAAAAGGAAGCATTCCTGAAAGCGTGGACAACGACAAAGCAAGCCGGGTGTTGCGAATGATTTTCCGGACCACGATGAATTCAAAGCGTCCATATGGAAGTTTGGCAACTTCTGAACATGCACAGGTGGCCCGTAAAATTGCTGAAGATGGAATTGTACTCCTGAAAAATGATGGAAGCATTTTACCATTGGATGCCTCAAAACTCAATAAAATTGCCGTTATCGGTGAAAATGCCACCCGGAAAATGTCTGAAGGCGGAGGCAGCTCTGAATTAAAACCACGGGTTGAAATTTCGCCATTAAAAGCTTTGCAGGCCAAATACGGAAGCAAAATCGCCTATGCACGCGGCTATGCTTCAGGTCCTCCGGCCTATGGACGCGCTATTCCTTCGAAACTGAATGCCGACTCCTTGCGCAACGAAGCGGTTAAAATTGCCGAATTAGCCGATGTAGTTATTTTCGTTGGCGGACTAAATAAAAATCACAACCAGGACTGTGAAGGCGGCGACCGCAAGTCGTACAATCTTCCATTTGGTCAGGATAAACTGATCAGCGAAATTCTGAAGGTTAATAAAAATGTGGTAGTAGTTTTGGTTTCAGGAAATGCTGTTGCCATGCCCTGGGTCGATAAAGTTCCGGCCATTGTTCAGACCTGGTATTTAGGTTCTGAAGCCGGAAATGCATTGTCATCTGTACTTTCAGGCGAGGTAAACCCATCCGGGAAACTTCCGTTTACCTTCCCGAAACAACTGAGCGACTGCGGAGCACATTCCTTCGACAAGCTTTGCTTTCCCGGAGACAGTATCCGCGAAGTTTACAAGGAAGATATTCTGGTTGGTTACCGCTGGTATGATACCAAGGCCATCCCTGTGCAATTCCATTTCGGTTATGGTTTGAGCTATACCACATTTACACTGTCGAAACCTACAACCGATAAAACGGATTATACCAAAGCCGAAACGGTTAAAATGACTTTTTCCGTTCAGAATACCGGGAAAGTTGCCGGCTCCGAAGTGGCCCAGATTTATATTACTCAGGAAAATGCACCAATCATGCGTCCAGCCAAAGAGTTGAAAGGGTTCAAAAAAGTGTATCTCAACGCGGGTGAAAAGAAATCGGTAACCATTCCGGTAAAAGTTCAGGATATGGCCTACTGGGATGAAAAAACCAGCAATTGGAAAGTTGATCCGGGAAAATACACACTCAGCCTTGGAACCTCGGCCGGCGATATTCAATACATGGGAACAGTGCAAGTAAAGTAAAGGGAAATAGAAAAAAGCGCCGCACTGAGCGAAGTCGAAGTGAAAAAGGGAAGTCTGAGTAATCAGATTTCCCTTTTTCATGAGGTATGAATTCAAACCAAATATCCAGATTCGAAGACAATTAAATTCAATTTTAGTGACTGTTTAAATTTCCCGGAGGGAAAATATATGGGTAGAAAAGTAGCAAATTGCTGGCTCATTTTGTCCCGTACGGGACAAAACATGATCTAAAATCATTCTTTTCCTACCCACATTTTGTTCCTAACGCCTGCCTGACGGTAGGCAGGGAACGATAAAATCAAATTTAAACATTTTCTCAGTTAGATGAATTTTTTAATTGCCAGCGCCAGATCGTCATAACTTATGACTCCGTTGAAACTCCAAACCTTTTTTCCATCCTTGAACAGGACAAAGCCCGGTATGGTCTGCACCTGATAAGCAGCCGTTATCACCTTATTGACCTCAATATCAACTTTTTCGACTTTCGCTTTTCCTTTAAAATCAACAGTTAACTTATCGATAACCGGCATCATGGCTTTACATGGTGCACACCAAACAGCGTTAAAATCAACCAAAACCAGCTTGTTATCCTTTAACAACTTGCCAAAACTCTGTTCAGTAAAGGCAGTACTGGAACTGGCAACAACCTGACCGCTCTGTTCAGAAGCAAATCCCTGCTGGTTCCATTCCATCATTCCATGCTGAAGGTTGTAAATATTTTTGAACCCGTTTTGACTCATATAATTTGCAGCCGACAAGCTTCTTCCACCTGATCCGCAATAAATTAAGATGGTTTTATTCTTCTGAAGCATGCTTATTTTCGAAGCAAATTCAGGATCAGCGATGTTAATCGAGGTGGAATTTTTGATATGCCCGCGGGAATATTCGTCGGGTGTTCGAACATCCAACAGAATTGCATCTTCCGATTCAATTAACTGCTTGAATTTTGTGGCATCCACATTTTGCACCGCTTGTGCTTTCATTTCAATCAGGAGTGCCACTAAAAGAATGAATGTTAAACCTATTCGTTTCATATCTATAAATCTATATACATTTATATTAAGCGTGCGAAGATAGAAAAAGTTCACACGATCAAGAGAATAATCGAAAAATTTTATACCATCGTAGATTCAAGTCACAAATGCGACAAATCAATTCAAAGCTGCAAAATATATCTTAGAGGGCGTTTGAAACTTTAACTTTTCTCTTGGTCTTCGATTTATCTTATTCTGTATTAATTT
>CAILJH010000129.1 GCA_903834475.1 uncultured Prolixibacteraceae bacterium
GATTTTAGCAGCAGTAGCAGTGTGAATGTCGTGACCGCTATTGAAAGCATCCAGCATATTTTGGTCACCGCTCAGGTGAGCCATGATGCGGAGTTCGATTTGTGAGTAGTCGGCACTAAGGAAAACACAACCCTCGTCGGGAATAAAGGCTTTGCGGATTTCCTTGCCCTGGGCATCCCGAATGGGGATATTTTGCAGGTTCGGGTTGGTGGAACTGAGGCGACCCGTGGCGGCAACGGTTTGATTATAAGAGGTATGAACTTTTCCGGTCACAGGGCTGATTAGCAATGGAAGCGCATCTATATAAGTGCTAAGTAGTTTTCTCAATCCCCGGTAATCGAGTATTTTGCTGATTATCGGGTGCTTGGAACGTATTTTTTCGAGCACATCTTCGGCGGTGGAGTATTGTCCTGTTTTAGTTTTCTTTGCTTTTTCGTCAAGTTTCAGTCGGTCGAAGAGAATTTCGCCAACCTGAGCGGGTGATGAAACATTGAATTCAAATCCGGCAATGCTGTGTATTTCCTTTTCGAGATCAATCAGCTCTTCGGTCAGAATTTCGGAACTCTGGCGCAGGGCTTCGCTGTCGATACGCACACCGGTACGCTCCATGATGGCAAGGACTTTCAGCAGTGGCATTTCTATTTCATAAAAAAGATTCTCCAACGCATTTTCTTTGAGTTCTTTTGCCAGGATTTGTTTCAGTCGGAAAGTAATATCGGCATCTTCAGCAGCATAATCGCACAATAAATCAATATCCACAAAGCGTATATCAATCTGATTTTTACCCTTAGCACCAACCAGTTCCTCGAAATGAATGGTGCGGTAACGCAGGTAAATTTCCGCCAGATAATCCATTCCGTGGCGTAATTCAGGCTGGACGAGGTAATGGGCAATCATTGTGTCGAAGAATTTACCTTTCAGCTGAATGCCGTACTGAGCCAGCATAAGCAGGTCGAACTTAATGTTCTGACCGATTTTTTCAATCTGTTCGCTTTCAAAAATGACCTTAAACTCGCGCAGGACTTCTGTGGCTTCTGTTTTGTCGGTCGGCAGCGGCACATAATATGCTTCGTATTCTTTGAAACAAAACGACATGCCGACCAAATCAGACTGAAACATATCCAGTCCGGTGGTTTCGGTATCGAAGCAGAAGGATTTCTGCATAAAGAGCTTCGACACGAGATCGGCACGTTTCACTTTGCTGTCAACCATCATATAATTATGTGCTGTATCTTTTATTGTTCTGAGACCTGTGAAATTTTCATCCGGCTGATGTGTAGGTTGCGGAGCCGGTTTTGACGTTTTCGTACTTTCTGTTTTCGGAGAACTTTCCGGTTCATCAAAAAGCGACATCTGACCGGTGGCTGACTTAGGCCGGGCAAAGGTGATACTAGGAATCGATTCGTCCGGTGGGAGCGAGCTGAACGGTTTGGCACCCAGTTTGGCCGACATGGTGCGGAATTCGAGTTCGTCGAACAGGGCTTTCAGTTCCACCTCGTTGCGCGGCTCGAGTTCCAGACTTTTCTCGTCAAAGTCAACCGGAACATCAATTTTGATGGTTGCCAGAAAGCGAGAAAAGATTATTTGATCTTTGTTTTCTTCTATTTTGGTTTTCAAAGCACCTTTCAGTTCATCGGTTCGCCCAAGAAGTGCATCGATGCTGCCAAATTCTTTGAGCAGTTTCACAGCAGTTTTTTCGCCCACACCGGGACAGCCCGGAATATTATCCGAAGCGTCGCCCATCAGGCCCAGTAAATCAATAACCTGATCGTGACTATCCAGTTCATATTTGTTTTTCACCTCATCCGGTCCCATCACTTCAAAACCACCGGTGTGTTTGGGTCGGTACATGAAAATATGATCGGAAACCAATTGTCCGTAATCTTTGTCGGGCGTAAGCATAAATACCTCAAAACCTGCTTGTTCTGCCTTTTTTGCCATTGTGCCGATTACGTCGTCGGCTTCATAACCGGAAACTTCAAGTGCGGGAATATTATAGGCCTTAATAAGATTTTTAATAATTGGAACGGCCAAACGAATATCTTCGGGAGTAGCTTCACGCTGAGCTTTGTATTGTTCAAATGCTTCGTGGCGGAAAGTTTTTCCTTTCGGATCGAATGCTACCGCAATATGAGTAGGTTTCTCACGTTTGAGAATATCCTCAAGCGTATTAACAAACCCGAAAATGGCTGAAGTGTTTAGTCCTTTGGAGTTTATGCGTGGATTGCGGATAAAAGC
>CAILJH010000130.1 GCA_903834475.1 uncultured Prolixibacteraceae bacterium
AGGCAATACTTCATGCTTGCCTGCCTGAAAAAGGATACCCGGCTTTTGAGCTCTTAAAACTGATTCAAGGCGATGTGTGCGTTTTAAGTCATAAAAACGGTCACCCTCTGCAGCCAATTCCAGACGGCGTTCCTGCCAGATGTCAGCCAATAAAGCAGCACCTGAAGAAGTTCTTTTTATACTTACCAGGGTAACCCTTCCAGCGGCAATTGCCTGACGGAATGCCCGTTCACGAACCAGGTTGACCAAACGAAGCGCTTCAGCGGCATCACCTTTATAATAGGCTGCTTCGGCTTCCAGTAAAAGGACTTCAGCGTAACGGATAACATGGAAATTTGATCCGCCAACGTAATAATTTTTTGCCAGTGCTTCCCGGTTATATTTCCGTGAGTAATAATTTCCATCATCGACATACTCAACATCTTTGGTTTCAGGGCGCACATTTAGTTTATCGACCACGCTGAATCCGCAGTACTTGTCATAACGTGCCCAGAACGTATAACGTCCGCGGATATCGTTCATATTTATGTATGACAAGCTATCTCCATTTTGATTATACCCAAATTGATTGGCCAGATCCTCGGTCACAGCGCCAAGACCAAAACCAAATTCCATTTTTCGGGATTGATCCGGTTTTCCTTTAATAAATACAAACCGGGGACTGAGATAATGGATGTAAGAATCGTTTTCGGTGAGAATTGTTTCCTCCAAAACAATGTCGAAAATATGTTCGCTCGCAAATTGACCGGCAACGCTAAAAATGTCTTTAAAATTTGTTTTTAAATCATACTGGCTGGAAGTTTCAATTTCTTTACAAAGCGTATAAGCTTCTGCCCAATTGGGACTTGATGCATCGAGTTCGGCATTAGTAACCAATGCTTTTGCAAGAATAGCCTGAGCAGTTCCCTTGGTGATGCGGTTTAATTCTCCCTTGGAATATTTATTCTTCAATGGAAGCAATGGAATAGCCTCGCGCAAATCGGCAAAAATTTGGGCATAAACTTCCTTTTCCGGTATCCTTTTCTGATTATACCAATCAGTCTGGCTTAATGTTTTGGTAATCAAAGGAACCGGACCAAAGTTCTTAACCAGGATAAAATAAAAATAGGCTCTCATGAATTTTGCTTCTGCCTTGTATTGGTTAATCAGGATTTGCTGAGATGCCGTCAATTTGATCACATCAATTCCTTCGAGGTATTTGTTAATCGTATTGATCCCACGATAGCCGTAACCCCACATTACCGGAGCATATGGATTATCCGAATAAATATCAAAATTTGAAAATCCTGCCGCCTGGTAGTAATTGTTTTCTTCCGATGCACCCTTCGGATTTCCGGCATAGTCGACATCATCTGATCGAATGTCAAGCATAAAATGAATACCAATCGGACGTTCAGCAGAAGGCACTTGCTGTAAACTATTGTAGCACCCAACTAATCCGCTGTATGCAGTAACTGAATCAGTGTAGTAAGTTTCGAGTGTAGGTTTAATTGGCTGTTTTAAGTCTAACCAACTTTCGCTGCACGATTGTATCATGCTTCCAATCAGGAGCATAATCAAAAATATTTTTGCATTTTTCATATCTTGTTCTTTAATTGATTAAAACGAAAGGTTAAGCCCAAACAACAAAGTACGTGGCTGTGGATAATTGCCATTATCGACACCCATATCCAAACCACTGCTGCCCCAGCCTACACTTTCTGATACTTCCGGATCAAAACCCGAATATTTGGTCATGGTGAATAAGTTTTGGACAGTTGTATAGATCCTCAGATGTTGGATAGATACTTTATTCGCCCATACTTTGGGCAAGGTATAACCTAAGGTAATTGTCTTTAATCTGATGTAGGAACCATCTTCGAGCCAGCGGTCAGATAAAACCCGTTCATTGTTGTTTTTAGAAGATTCAGGCAAACGGGGAATACTGGAATTCACATTAACATTGGTCCATGAATTCAGGATATCAGGACTTTTGTTAACTCCCCATCTTCCCATCATGGCGCGGTAGAGACTATTGTAAATTTTATTCCCCTGCGAACCCTGAATAAAGATGTTTACATCAAAATTTTTATAGTAAAAATTCGAAGTCAAACCAAAAGTGAATTTAGGAAGCGGACTTCCCAATACGGTTTGATCATTCACGCTAATAGATCCATCACCATCAACATCTTTGAACCGGATATCACCCACTTTAGCTCCTTGCTGATAGGGTCCTTTTGCCAATTCCGCGTTGGTCCGGAAGATTCCATCGGTCTGATATCCCCAGAAATCAGCGATTCCACCTCCCTGAAGTGTTCGGGATGCAGCTTCAGGTCCTATATAATTCGAAAAATTAGGCTTGTCCAACTCGTTAACTTTCGTTTTAATAAAAGTGAGGTTTCCACTAAAATCGTATGTAAAATCGCCTTCCGATTTCCGGTATCCCAGTTCAAACTCGAGTCCCTGGTTCGCAATTTTACCTCCATTGATATCAGGTCCTGTGATACCCAAATAGTCAGGAACGGTGCTCTGCATCAACATGCCGGTATTATCTTTTAAGAACCAATCGGCAGTAAATGAAAGTTTGTTTTGAAAGAGCGAAAAGTCGACCCCAACATTTGTTGTTTGAGTAGTTTCCCATGTTAACGACTTGTTGCCCGGTTTACCACCAGCCGTACCACCATATCCTGAATTGGTTATTCCCGAAGTTACTCCGGTTGAAATCACTTTAGGATTACCGAAAGCATAATTCGCATCCGGTTGGATTACCGTATTGTAACTGTAATTGCCAATGTTGTTCTGATTACCCACCTGACCCCAGCCTACCCGAACTTTCGCAGCATACAACCAGTCAATATTCTTGAGGAATGATTCTTCCTTAATTTTCCATGCAGCCGATACTGCCGGGAATACACCGGATCTGTTGTTTGGTCCGAAACGTGAAGATGCATCGCGGCGAACCGATCCGGTTAACAGATAGCGGTCGTTAAACGAATAATTCAGACGGCCTAAATAGGAATACATTCGCCATTCGCTGGCACCACCATAGATGGTCCTGTTCAGATCAGACGGATTACCGGCACTTAAATATTGTAAATACTCCTGATTTCCGGAAATGGCCATATTGGAACCTCCAAGGTCGTAAAAACTGTTTTGTTCGACTGTTGAACCTGCCATGACGCCAAATACATGTTTCCCTATAGTTTTGTTATAACTCAGGGTATTTTCCATGACCAGATAGGTGGTGTGTGCATCAGATTGTTTGAGTGACGGAACCAATTGAGCCTCGTTCAACGGTGACCCTTTTACACTGAAAGAGGGTGAAAATTCCTTTGTTTCGCCTAAGTTATAATCAAGCCCCAGGTTCGTTTTGAATTTCAATCCATCCAGAATGCTGAACTCGAAAAACATATTGCCATTCAGTTTCTTGTTATTGTAGGTATAGTTTGCCCTGTCGCGAATACCTGCTCCGTTGAAAGTTCCGGAATGGTGCATGTAATTCAGGCTGCCGTCTGCAGCGTAAGCAGCAGTTGTGGGATCAGACAGCAAAGCAGTTACAATTGGAGGTGCCGAAGGATAGTTGTATCCAACGCCACTTTCCATTACCCGGTGACGTAGTGAATTGCTTAGACTTAAACTTTCGCCAAACTTTAGCCATTTGGTTATGGTATGATCGGAATTAATCCGGAAATTGCTGCGATTATAATCAGACCCACTCACCATACCATCCTGCGAAGAATTTCCCACGCTAATCATGAAAACAGAATTTTCATTTCCACCAGATAAAGACAACTGGATATTGGATGTGGGTGCAGGTGTGAAAATTTCGTTTTGCCAATCGAAATCTGGCAAAGCTGCAAACAGTAACGGATCCTCATAATCAGCATAATTTGCAGCTACTGCGCGATAAGGTGACAACAGATCGTAGTACTGTTTATATTGATCCTTATTTAAAACTGCCATACGTTTGGCTTGCGACTGAATTCCATAAAAACTTTCAAGCGTAATACTTGGTTTGCCCGATTTACCTCGTTTGGTGGTAATCAACACCACTCCGTTTGATCCGCGCGAACCGTAAATGGCTGCTGAAGAAGCATCTTTCAAAATCTGGATCGATTCAATATCGCCCGGATTTAATGAATTGATTCCAAATGCATTGTCTCCGGAACCAGATGCCATGGGCATGCCATCAACCACGTACAATGGCTGACTGTTGCCCGTCGTTACCACCCCTCTGATTTTTACCGAAACCGGAGAACCAGGAGCACCGGTATTAGTCATCACCTGCACTCCGGCAGCTTTACCCTGTAACAGGGCATCGGTTGTCATCGCTGGAACATCTTTAATATCTTTAGAAGATATTGTTGAAATAGCGGATGACAGATCCTGTCTTTTTTGTGTACCGTATCCAATAACAACAACATCTTCCATTTCCAATACATTCTCTTCCAGCTTTATATTCATTGCGGAAGAACCATTGGCCTGAATTTCAACCGTTTTATAGCCCACGTAACTATAGACAATAATAGCTTTAGTATCAGGAATTGTCAGGATGTAATTTCCATTGACATCGCTAATCGTGCCATTGGTGGTTCCTTTAACTAAAACGGTTGCCCCGATAACCGATTCTCCGGTTTTTTTATCGGTCACCATACCATGAATTTTGACCCCTTGTTGTGTTTCCATACTGACAAAAGGTTCTGCTGCAGATAATCGGTTAGTAATGCCTATCCCAAAATTTAAAATCAGGAAAAGTAGTACAAACATTATCCTTTTTTTTGACCAGGTTTTTTGTTTGATCATAGTTTTAGATTAATTTAAGAGTTATGATTCATTCATTTTAAAGCTTAAACAGCCAAAAGGAATGCCGTTAAAATACATTACATTTTGGCTATGAATAAGCAAACTTAAATAACCTAAAGTCAGGCGAAGAGTAAATTAAATGATACTAACGGTAATATTATTGATTGGCTTTTTTCTTCGGCTTTTCACCGTTATTCAGAACAATTTGGCTGCATATTCAGCAAAACCAAGTGTCATATTTCCTCAGAATTACCCGATACAGCAAGAATATTAGTTCTTAAAAAGGATCTCTCGGACTAAATTTACTTCCGAAATAACTTAAATGAATCAACCGTGAAAAAATCGTTCATTTTGCTCGTCCTGCTTTGCCTCGTTTTCTCCCATGGGTTTGGTCAGAACTCCGTTTTAAAACTTCAGGCATCGACCGAAAAAAGTTCTTTAAATATGCCCTGGAGAAACTGCATTGCCGTGGGAAGGGCACAGAATCTGCTGCGGGCCGATTTACTGGCACAAATGGAGTATGCCCAAAAAATCATGGGTTACCGCTACTGCCGCTTTCATGCCATTTTCGATGACCAGCTGAATGTGGTGAGCCGCGATCCCCGAACCGGCAAAATATTCTTTCAATGGCACGAAGTTGACCAAGTGTACGATGCTCTGCTAAAGCTGGGTATCCGTCCGTTTGTTGAACTGAATCCCATGCCCAAAGCACTGGCATCAGGCACACAAACCATGTTCGACTATCAAATGAATGTCACCCCGCCCAAATCGTATGAAGAATGGGGCTACCTGATCGAAAGTTTCACCCGCCATCTGGTTGAACGGTATGGACTGGAGGAAGTTCGCCAGTGGTATTTTGAAGTATGGAACGAACCCAATCTGGGAGCATTCTGGTCGGGGACACAGGATGATTACTGGAAACTGTATGAATCGAGTGCCCGGGCTATCAAGCGTATTGATGAAAAATTGCGCGTTGGTGGTCCGGCCTCGTCAAAAGCCAACTGGGTGAAAGAAATCATCAGTTATACCACCAAAAATAAAATCCCGCTCGACTTCGTTTCCACCCATTTATACCCACAGGATGAGCAGGTTCAATATCCCGACCGGAAAGGAAGTCCGTATCCGGTTGGAGAGTTCTTTTCGGCAACCATCAGGGAAGTTGAAAAATGGGTACGCGAATCGGAACGACCCGATCTTGAAATTCACTGGACGGAATGGAATACCCAATCGGCAGCTTCCGCAGCGCAAATTACCTGGGGCGATAATATCTATGTTGACAATTTATATGCCGCTTCGTTCATCGTCCGCAATTGCATTAATGTTGACAATTCGTGCAAAACGCTTTCATATTGGGTACTGAGCGATATTTTCGATGAAGGAGGTATTCCTCATACACCATATTCCACACGATATGGCCTTTTAAATATCTACGGAATCCCGAAAGCTTCATTCAATGCCTTTCGATTACTGAGGAAAATGGAAGGAAACATCATGAAAGTGCAAATCGACAAACGGCTTCCCAAAGGAAAAGGATGCCTGGCAACCCGGGATCGTGAACTGACCAAAGTGATACTCTGGAATCAGAACTTTGTGGAAGAAAAAGAACATACAGACTGGAACGGAGTTTTCGAAATACCTTCAGAAAAGGATACGATTCTGGATGCTGTGAATATTTCGATTGGAGTCGGAAAAGGAAGTCCGTGGGAAAGCTGGCAGCAAATGGGAAGACCCGATAATCCAAGCAAAACCCAGATCGAATACCTCTGGAACAAATCAGAACCGGCCTATTCCTATATCCGTCAAAAAGTTAAGCAGGGAATTGCATCGTTTACATTTTCCCTGAAGCCCGGAGAAGTCCAGTATTTCGAGGTTTCGGCTCCTTCGCAGGCTGTAAATACCAAGTTCATCAATGCCGAGGAATTTATGATCTGGGATAAAGGGATGGGCGAAAAATCGAAATAAGCGCAACACAGCCTTTTCAGGAATTAAAGGCTCTAAAATGTTTGGAATGGTTAGAACTTTGGATATTCCGTCCGAAAAAAGACTTTTGCCTTGAAAAATGATTCCGGGCGGACGGTGTTTTCCGCCTATTTCTTTTTCTATAAATATACTGCCCCGCCGGGGCATTGCCAATCCGATGATGTACTAGTGCCAGAGGCACAAAATATTTGTAGAACAATGGTTTACCCCGAAACCCTTTGTGCCGGAGGTACAAAACAATTTAATCTCGAAAACATACCGGTTATTCAATCCCTGAGTTTCCAGATAGAACAACTCAATCGTTTTTAAAGTGTATCAGAAAACCAATACAAATCGCTGTAGAACCATTTAAAAAATGGTGTAAATGAATGGCGCAATTGCTGTTCCGGCCGTGAAAACAATAATCAGGGCAAAAAAGAGAAGGACAATGATTAAAGGCAGCAACCAGAATTTCTTTCGTACTTTTAAAAATTGCCAGAGTTCTGTAATAAATTCCATTTTCAAAGTTTATTTATTAGTGACCGATAAGCTTTTTTGAATCTGATGGATAACCCAACAATGGGAATACTTACAAGTATATTGCGCTCCGCAGGAGCTTGATTCCTTTATCCAATGAGATTCTCTACAAAGATTACGCGACTCTGTCGCTTTTGGGAAAGCTGCAGAGCAGCGACATATTTGTAGTAAGATAGTTAATCAAAAAATACTGAAGCTACGGAGTAGCGAAATATCTTTGTTCAATTTTTTGCAGGTTAAAAATGTTTGTTTATTTATTTCTTACTCATTTCCTTGTTCAACAAATTACTCAGGTTCTTTATTCTTTCCTGATCAGGAGAAAGTAGTTTATATTCTTCCAGCATCTGTGAAGCCATGGTGTAATTTGTACTTCTTAAATAGATCACAAACAAGTTATTAATTGTTTTTAGGTCTTTGGGATCAATCACATGGGCACGTTCCAGAACAGCCAGGGCACGGTTATCGCTGAGCTGGATGTAGATATTTCCCATCAGTTGCAATGCAAATGCAGTTTCCTTGATTTTTATTGACTTTTCGAGAAGTGCAAGGGCTTCGCTGAATTTTTGCTGTTTCACCTGTTGCATGGCGCTCTGAATCAAATCACGCACGTCCTTTTCCAAATACACCACCACTTCTTTCTTTTTGGTATCGCCAGCCTGAAATCCCGGGTTTACCTGGCGTATCTCTTTCTGCAATTCAGCCGATTTGGCCGGATCAGGCAAGGCTTCGCAGGAATTATATTCAGCGATCAGAAGTGTTTCGAGATTGTCATCCTTCGCAATTAATTTCTTCGCTTTTTCAAAACTTTGAATGGCTTTCTGATGCTCATTCAATTTCTGTTGTAACAGACCGATTTGTAAAATGGCATTGAAATCAGTATCGCGGTTGGGCATACTCAGCAAAAGATCCAAAGCGCGCGGATAATCATTCAAATCATTAAGCAGCTTCAATGCTTCGTAATACAGGAAAGTGTTGTAAGGTGTCAATTTAATTAGTGCGTAATATTCCTTAAATGCACTTCGTTTATCGCCCTTGCGGAGGTAAATTTTGGCCAGATCGCGGTGTTTGTCTGCAATGGAAACATTGTCATACAACACACACATATGCGCAATGGAATCTACCATCGATACTGGTTTATAGGTATAAATAAACCGGTTGACCACACTATCGGCCTGAAATGGCCAGCCTGCTTTGAGCGCCTTGATATTGAGATCGGCCTTGAGACTGTCGAGCGCGGTAAATCCCCAGTTCGAACGATAATAGTACGAGCTCCTGATCAATGAGGTGTTCCAGTGCTCAGACACCAAATGTTCGCGCTGCATTTCATTGAAAAAGGCATCAGCCATCAGGAAATAACCATCAATGTTCGGGTGCAGGTGTTCTGTCATCAAACTGTTTCCAATGATACCGTTGGGGGAAGCCTTTTCGAACACGGCTTTCATGTCGAGCACCGGAACCGAATATTTCTTCCCGATTTCGCGGATCACGGCATTCAACTCTTCTGGTGCTCTGAACCTGACTCCATCAAGGTCTTTTGACAAATAGTACAATTTACGGGCTTCATCAAATTTCCCATCGCTTTCCAGTTTTCGTGCCTTTGCAAACGCCTCCATTGCGGTAGGAAAACCTTCAGCTTTTGCCGAATTAAAAGGTGGGTTTCCACTGATGTTGGATACTGCTTCGCTAAAAATAAGAGGCACTTTCTGATCACGGATTCTTTTAACTACTTCATCCATGTTCACCTTAAATTGCTCAATGCCATCCTTGTATGATTCAGATTGGTATGGAATTGACTTATCTTTGACGATTCGTTCCATCAATGTTGCTGTCGGCCTGAAAGTGTCCTTTACGAATACACCGGTAAGCTTACCAACCATCTTTTGTACCATTTGGTAGGTGCGGAATCGAATCAAAGCCAGGTGCAGACGTTTCATCCAGCGCATGTTACCGCCATTTTCAACCGAAGCGACTCCCAAAGCCCCGTAATATTCATTGTGACCGGTATAAATCAGAATGGCATCGGGTTTCATCTCCAAAATTTCATCGATAAAATCGAGCTGGGTGTAGCTGTTCACTGCAGCCATGGAAGTATTCACCACTTCAATGCGTTTGTCGGGAAAGGCATCCTGTAAACGGTAATTCAAAATGCGGGAAAAGGAAGTTCCCATGGTATAAGGAAATCCGCGGGTCGTTGAACAGCCCATAACAAATACCCGGTAACAATTGCCGGGCTTTTGTACCAGAAAAATATCGTTCGATGGCGAAGTTCCTTTGTTTTGAGTAAAGAAGCGTTTGGTGACATCCTGATTCAGTTCGTAATAACCCGCATAATCCTTCGACTTCACGAACAAATCCAGATTACTGCCATATCCGGATAAACGAAGCGAGACTTCAAGCAACAGAATCAGAAATACCGGAATAAGTACCAATATCAGGTAAAATGCGGTTTTTTGCTTTCCGGAAATTTCAGGTTTGCCTTCAATTTTCAGGTTCTGCCCTACTTTGTATTTTGCTGTCATTCAGTTCGATATAGGATCAAATTTTCTTATTTACTTGTGGTATCA
>CAILJH010000131.1 GCA_903834475.1 uncultured Prolixibacteraceae bacterium
AAGCAGATGTCTATCAGCAACATTGGCACGGAATGAGTGTGCTTTCGTGCATGGGCGGTAATTTGCCCGGAAGTCTGATCGGAACGGCTCCCGACGCTTCCTTTTATTTATTTCAGACTGAAGATAATGCAGGTGAAAACCTGTTCGAAGAAGACAATTGGGTTGCTGGTGCCGAACTGGCCGACAGCTTGGGTGTAGATGTCATTAATTCATCCTTGGGCTATTATCAGTTTGACAATAAGCAAATGGATCATACCTATGCCGATTTGAATGGACACAAAACCCGGGTTACGCAAGGGGCAAACATGGCGTTTCAGAAAGGAATTCTTGTTTTTAACAGTGCAGGTAACGAAGGAAGTACAATCTGGAAGCACATCATTGCCCCATCAGATGGCGAAAATGTGATTGCTGTTGCCGCAGTCGATATCAACGGAATTCGGGCCTCGTTCAGTTCAATTGGTCCGGCTTTTGGAGGTGCTGTAAAACCCAATGTCGCAGCCAGAGGTTCATCAACTTACCTGATAACCAGCAATGGAATGCCGGGATATGCCAGCGGAACCTCTTTTTCGTCGCCGGTTTTGGCCGGAATGGGTGCCTGTTTGTTGCAAGCAAATCCGTATGCCAACGTAAAACAGCTTAAACTGGCCATCGAGCAAAGTGCCAGCCAGTATAATTCACCGGATTCGTTGCTGGGCTTTGGAATTCCGGATTTTGGAAAAGCAGACCAATACCTGAAACTGAACAGCACCCAAAACATAAAAGCAGAATTGAAATGGATGGTTTCACCCAATCCGTTCAGCGATCATATTTTGATTCAAAATATGGTTCCGGGTTCCACAGATCATTATGCGATCAGTATTTTCAACCTTCAGGGAGAAAAACTTTATCAATCCAGTTTCAAAGTTTCTGAAAACATACTGCTGAAGAATCTTGCTTATTTGCCGGATGGAATTTTGATCCTGACCATTCGCTCAGGAGAGAAGGAAGAACGATTCAAGTTGATAAAATCCAGCCGATGAGCAATCTGCAACATACGCTTTCTGAATTACAAAGTCTGGTGAAAAGAAGTCTGGATGAGACTTTCCCGATGCCTGTCTGGGTAAAGGCCGAGATCAGCGAAATGACGGTGAACCGCAGCGGACATTGTTACCTCGATCTGGTAGAAACTGAACAGGGAACCGATACCGTGATAGCACGCTGTCGCGCCACAATCTGGTCGTACACTTTTCGGATATTAAAACCTTATTTTGAAACCACTACCGGCCAGACTTTTAACCAAGGCCTGAAAGTGTTGTTGCAGGCCAAAGTGGAATACCACGAAGTATATGGTTTCAGCCTGAATATTCGGGATATTGATCCGGTTTATACCTTGGGCGATCTGGCGCGTCAACGCCGCGAAATTATCCGAAGGCTTCAGGAAGATGGGGTATTCGAAATGAACAAGGAACTCGAATTGCCTTTGGTTCCGCAGAGAATTGCTGTTATTTCGTCGCCAACGGCAGCGGGTTTACAGGATTTTCTGGACCAGTTGCATTCCAATCCTCATCAGTTTGTATTCTATACCAAGCTATTCCCGGCTGTAATGCAGGGCAATGAAGCGCCACGAAGCATCATGAACGCATTGGAACTGATTTATGAATACGAGGATTTCTTTGATGCAGTAGTGATCATCCGTGGGGGAGGGGCGCAACTCGATCTGGCTTGTTTCGATCATTACGAACTGGCTTTCCATGTGGCTCAGTTTCCGCTTCCGGTGATTACTGGTATCGGACACGACAAGGATGATACGGTAATTGACCTGGTGGCGCATACCCGGATGAAAACACCCACGGCTGTTGCCGAATTCCTGATAGGCGGTGCGCTTCGTTTTTCAGAGGAACTGAAAGAACTCGAAAAGCATTTTTCGGAACTGGTTACTGATCAGCTCGAAGAAAATAAAAACCGGCTGAATGATGCGGCAGACCTACTGAAACAATTGGTTAACCAACTGATTGTTGATCAGCAAAACCGCTTG
>CAILJH010000132.1 GCA_903834475.1 uncultured Prolixibacteraceae bacterium
AGAGGTAGAGAAGTTTTTCAAAATGATTTCCCAAAATCCGGAAATTTATTACACCACACAAATAGGTTTGGTGGATTATATCAATGCCTTTAAAAATCTCAAATTCTCAGTCGATAAAAACATGGTTACCAATCTGAGTTCGATAGATGTGTTTGTAAAAATAGGTAACAAAGTATATACAATAGAAGCAGGTAGCACTAAACAATTAAACTAATCAAGAGAAAAACAAACATGAAAAAATACACTTTTATAATTGTCCTATTGATCACCCAAATCACTTTTGCCCAAAACAACAAGCAAAAAATCAGGGGAGTCATCACCGACAAACTTTCAAAGACCACACTTCCGGGTGCTGCTGTGCAGATAATTAGCAATGCAGACAGAAAAGGTGCCACATCCGACTCAAATGGAAACTATGTTCTATCCGATGTTTCGCCTGAAAGGTATGAACTGAAAATATCCTACCTGGGATACAAGGACGTCCTGATATCCAACGTGGTGGTAACTTCAGGAAAAGAAACGATTTTGGATATTGAGCTGGAAGAGAATGTGACCAATTTAAATGAGGTTGTTATTACTGCCACTACAAAAGACAAAACAATAAACAATTTAGCTTCTATCAGCGCCCGTACTTTTTCTACGGAAGAAGTGAACCGATATGCTGGTGGGCGCAGCGACCCTGCCCGACTGGCAGCCAATTTTGCCGGAGTGAGCGCTCCCGATGACAGCCGAAACGATATTGTGATTCGTGGTAATTCTCCGGTAGGCGTCTTGTGGCGCATCAACGGAATGAACGTGACCAATCCCAATCATTTTGCCACAGTAGGAACAACAGGTGGTGCGGTGAGTGCCTTAAATACCAATCTGCTAAAAAGTTCCGATTTTTTGACTTCAGCCTTTCCGGCTGAATATGGAAACGCGACGGCTGGTGTTTTCGATTTGGGTTTTCGCAGCGGAAATTCGCAAAAAAGGGAAACAACTTTGCAGGCAGGCCTGATTACCGGACTGGAAGCTACCACCGAAGGGCCAATCAACAAAGAAAAAGGTTCGTCGTATTTGGTGGGCTACCGCTATGCTTTGGCAGGAGTTGCCCAGGCTGTGGGTGTTGATATTGGCACAACCGCTTTGCCTTCTTATCAGGATTTGTCGTTTAATGTGAACAGCAGTAATACAAAATTGGGCAGGTTTACCTTGTTTGGAATATTGGCGACAAGCAGCATTAATATTTCCGGAGGAAATTCAAGTTCATTGTATGGAAACGGAGGCGGGCATGATTTGAGCAGTCAGATTGGCATCGTCGGGTTAAAGCATTTCAAACAACTGAACAGCAAATCATATTTTAGTTCTAATATCGGACTAAACTATTCAAATTCGGAACAATCTGATTATGGCTTCGACCGCCTAACAAGCGAATCGTTTATAAATCAAGAGAACAAAGTTGCCAAAACCGGATACAATTTCTCGACAAGTTTCAAGTCCAAAATAAACTCAAAACTGTTTCTGAAAATAGGAATTCAGGATGAGATGATTGGGCTGAACCTTTATTACAGGGAAAAAAGGGATATTCAATCGGATTGGAAGCAGGTATGGGATTACAACAGCTACACCAATCTGGCACAGGCCTATGCACACAGCAAATATATTTATAACGATCAACTAACTCTCAACGCTGGCTTGCATTCCCAACTATTTTCCCTGAACAATTCAGTTTCGGTTGAACCACGTTTGGGCCTGAAATACGATATCAATGGCAAAAGTTCACTGAATTTTGGTTATGGGCTTCATTCTCAAATGCAACCGATCAACGTCTATTTCCTTCAATCGCAAAACGCCGATGGCTCAACCAGCTATAACAACAAGGGTCTGGATTTTACAAAAAGCCATCATTTTGTTTTAGGATACGACCTGCAGCCATTTAATGATTGGCGTTTGAAAACTGAAGTCTATTATCAATCGCTTTATAATGTTCCGGTAAATACATTTTCGAGCAGTTATTCTATGCTGAATACCGGGGCAAGTTTTAAAACCGATTTGGAAGACAACCTGACAAACAGTGGAACCGGAACAAACTATGGCGCAGAACTGACCATCGAGAAATTTTTCAGTGACGGATATTATGGTTTGTTTACTTCGTCTGTTTACAGCTCAAAATACAAGGGAAGCGATGGAATTGAACGGAACACGGCATTCAACGGAAAATATGTTTTCAATATTCTGGGCGGAAAGGAATGGAAAGTAGGAAGTGACAAGCGGAACAAAATTTCGACCGACCTGAAATATACCTATGCAGGCGGAAGGGCATACACACCTATCGATTTGGCGGCATCCAACGAAACCGGTCATGAACAGTTATCAACCGATGCCTTCTC
>CAILJH010000133.1 GCA_903834475.1 uncultured Prolixibacteraceae bacterium
ATTTATGAGAGTTAAGGAGGAATATTCATTCAAAGTTTTTCAGTGATGAAAATATAGTCCTGAAGTTAGCCATAAATAGTATACAATGAATCCTGAAAAACAAAAAAAACATTTTTACAAGTACAAATGTTAGTGATTAAATTGAATGTGTTCAATATATTTCAACAAATCAATACAATATTTTTTTTGGTAAAATATGAAACAAAACAACATATAATTCTTAACCAAAATCCTTTTATTATGAAAAAAAACCTTAGGTATTTTTGCCTTTTACTGTTTGCGGGAACAATACTCCTTCAATCATGTAAAAAGGAAGTAACAAATCTTCCCCAACAAGTGGGAATATTCTACAGTGTGGTCGATAAACAGGCTGCATTTACTGCATTGACAATTCAAGTTGATCAATGGAACTGGGACTTTGGCGACGGGACCACCAGCATTGAGAAGAATCCGGTTCATGTCTATTCAAACGGTGGTTATTACACGGTTACCCTGACAGGAAAAGATGCCAGTGGAAAGAGCGCAGTTGCCAAATCAGATATCGCAGTTGCATTAACTCCCTATGTTTTGTTGACTGGGGGCGCTACCAATGCCAAAGGTAAAACCTGGAAACTTTCCGGCAAACATTCGCCAAAGGATATCTTTGCGCAGGCTGATGCTGATTTTACCATTGTTGAAGGTCCTCTGCCAAGCGGTGTATTTGGAACTCTGGGTATGGTCGAAGTGTATGATGACACCTACACTTTTCATTTTGACGGCAAATATGGTCATGATGTAAAAGCTGATGGTGCTGCTTTCGGTGGTATTGTTAACCAAATGATTGCCAACGGTGGTGCAGGAATTGTAAATGCTGCAGGTAAGGATTTCGGTTTGTGTACCGCTAAATATACACCTCAATCCGGAGCAACTTTCACCTATACCGAGAAAGAAGATTTGGCAGTTCCTTCTGTTTACGGACCAGGAGGGGTTTTAACTTACAAAGGAGTAGGTACGCTTGATTTTTCAGGAACCGAATTTATTGGTTTTATGGATTACCAGCGCAAAGTAATTGTTCAGGAAATTACCGACAATTCCATGAGATTGGTAATGTTTATGGCTGCTTCGCCCGATTATTTTCCGGCAAACACCCACGCTTTGATTTTAACTTTTGAAGTGGTAAAGTAGTACCAGTATAAAAAATATTCACGATTATTATTTGAAAACCGAATAATCTATAATTATGAAACATAAATATCTATTTAAAAATATAATCAGGCAAATGGTGCCTGTCTTGTTGGTAACAACATTGCTTTTCGGAACATCCGGAATTGGCTCTGCTTCCCCAAATCCAAAAGAGACATCCGTTAATTCGGAAACTCAGCAAACTGTTGTGGTAACCGGAAAAGTAACTTCCAGTGTTGACAAAGGAGTTCTGCCTGGTGTGAGTATCCTGATCAAAGGAACTACAAAAGCTACCGTCTCAAATTCTGAAGGAGAATACCGGATTGAAGTTCCCGGAAACAATGCGGTTCTGAGTTTCTCGTTCATCGGCTTTAAAACTGAAGAAGTTGCAGTAAATGGACAAAAAGTGATTAACGTTTCCCTGATTGAAACTTCAAAAGAATTCGATGAAGTGGTGGTTACTGCTTTGGGAATTTCCAGAAAAGAAAAATCACTCGGATTTGCAATCGGGAAAGTTTCCGGCGACGATATGTCAAGGGTTGTTCAGGAAAATGCTATAAACGCCCTTTCAGGCAAAGTTGCCGGTGTTCAGATTAATTCTACCGGTGGCACAGGTTCTTCTGTCAGCATGGTCATCAGGGGAGCAACCTCGTTAAGCAACGACAATCAGCCATTGTTTGTGGTCGATGGAGTTCCGATTTCGAATACGTTAAACAACATTTCAGGATTTGGCAGTGATAATCGAGTCGATTATGGAAATGCGATTTCTGACATCAATTCAGAAGATATTGAAAGTGTATCTGTACTGAAAGGTGCCAGTGCTGCTGCTTTGTATGGTTCAAGGGCAGGAAATGGTGTGGTTCTGATCACCACCAAATCCGGAAAGAAGAATAAAGGAGTGAGGATTGATGTCTCATCAAATACAGTTTTTGACCAACCCTATAAATTCTGGGATATTTCCAAAGGATTTGCAAACGGTGCCTTCCCTTACACTCCGTCAGATCTGCCTGCAGGCTCGACCATGGTAGTAGATCCATCTGTAATGGCTGGCTCAGGTTATCAGCTCGACAAAGGCTATTTTGCAGTTCAATGGAACAGTCCAAGGGATGCAAATGGAGTACAGGTTCCAACTGAATTGGTTTCACACCCGAACAATGTGAAAAATTTCGTTCAAACAGGCGTTACAACATCGAACGAAATTGCGGTTTCAAACAATACCGATGTTCTTAATTACCGGATCGGATTATCCAATATGAGCAACAACGGAATTGTACCAAATTCAGATTTGTTCCGCAATAACCTTACGACTTCGGCCTCCTTGAAAGTTCGTCCAAACCTGACAATCAGTTCAAATATTAATATCAATAAGTCCTGGTCAAATAACCGCCCTTCAAGCAACCGGGGAACAAATCCAATGCAGTGGGCATTTGCGGTACCGCAAAACACCGACATCCGCGACTTAAAGAGTTACTGGGCTCCGGGTCAGGAAGGAATTGCACAAAACGTTCCATATTATACCTATAACAACCCATACTTCCTTGCCTATGAAGTGAACAACAGTTACGCAAGAAACAGGATCTATGGAAATTTAAAAGCCGACTGGCAGGTAACTAAAGAACTCAGCGCTTTTGTACGCTATTCGGTTGACCAGTTTGACGAAACCCGTGAATCGAAAATCGGTCCCGGATATACTGGCGAGCCAAATAACGGAGCGTATGGTATTTCACAATCAAATAGCTATCAGCGAAATTTAGATGCCTTGGCTACTTACGCAAAAGACCTGAATGACTTTAACCTTTCGGTTTCTCTTGGAGGGAATTCACTGTACATTAAGAGTCAGGGGCTATCGAACTCATCAACAGCCGGACTGATCGTTCCAAACGTCTTTACTGTAAATAACATTAAATCCGGAACACTTTCATACGGAAGCGGCTGGTCACAAAAAGCAATTTACAGTGTTTATGCTCTGGCAAATCTGGGTTGGAAGGATATGATTTTCCTTGATCTTACCGCCCGTAACGACTGGTCAAGTACTTTACCTGAAGCCAATAATTCCTATTTCTATCCATCAGCCTCGCTGAGTTTTTTGGTTGATAAAATGGTTGATCTTGGAGATCAGGTTTCTTTACTTAAAGTTCGTGGTGGCTGGGCTAAAGTTGGTAACGACACGGACCCATATCAGTTGGTAAACACCTACGGAAATGCGGGCCAGTGGGGCGGAGCAATTCGGATGGCCAAATCCGGAACTCTTTTATCGCCAAACCTTCTGCCTGAAGAAGCAACTTCAAAGGAAATTGGATTGGATTTAGGCCTATTTAAAAACAGGCTAAAATTTGAAGGAACTTATTATACTGTTGACAACCGCAACCAGATTTTAAGAAATATTCCAATAGCAAGTTCAACAGGTTCAGATGCAATCAACATCAATGCAGGTTTAATTGAAAGTTCAGGCATTGAATTGACTTTAGGAGGAACACCAATTAAAACGAAAGACTGGAACTGGGATATCAGTGCAAATTTCACGAAGAACAGAACCATCGTGAAAGAAATTTCACCGGGAATCGAGGCCATTAAATTCTGGGAAGATGCAAAAGGTGGCGCCTGGTCGTATGTTGGCGATGAAGTTGGAGCCATTTATGATGCAAAAATTCTGACTGTTGAGGATAAAAGCTCACCTTACTACGGCTATCCGATTATTAGCCCTGAACCTGATTACGAGTGGCAAACAAAAAAATTCGATGAACCCGGCGTTCGGAATAAAATCGGAAATTATAATCCACGTTTTATCTTAGGTTTAAATTCAGCGCTTTCCTATAAATCATTTGCACTTAATTTCACGCTTGATTGGAGATGCGGCGGACAATTCGTTTCCCAGACCGAACGATATGGCCGTGATGATGGTTTATCAGGATCATGGCTGAAAAGCATGATTAATCCGGAAGGCAGAACCGGTCAGGAACTTCGCGACTGGTTAGTTGCCAATCAGGACAAATTAATTCTAAACGGATTACATGTCGTAGGCGGACCAACAGCTGAATTGGGCGGATTCCGTGAGAATATGAGCGGAACTGCAGTAAACGACGGTGTTTTTGTTCCCGGAGTAGTTGCAGTTACTGATGCCAATGGTAAAGTAACTTATAAAGAGAACCTTGGTGGCGAAGGAACTCTGATTCAACCTTACATTATCAGTAATGCCTGGGATCTTACAAAAGCAGCCTTATTCGATGCAGATTTTATAAAACTGAGAGAAGTTTCTGTTAGCTATAAACTTCCAGTCAGTGCATTAAGCAAATTGGGCGGTATTAAAGGCTTATCAGTATCGGTATACAGCCGTAATATCATGATCTGGACCAAAGCCAAAATCGGAATCGATCCTGAACATGCATTTCAGGCTGAAGCATCAACAGAAGGTAAGAGAGGAGTTCAATTCAAACAAGGGATTGAAAGATACAATCTTGATCCGTGGGTTATCCCGGTTGGTATAAAATTAGACCTGACTTTTTAGAAACTTTTAAAATTTGATACTATGTACACTATAAAAAATAAAATTTCAGCAGTTTTAATTCTGTTGGTGGTTTTAATGTCTTCCTGTAAGAATCTGGCAGAAATAAACATTAACCCCAATGGCGTTGACCCGGCCAATGCATCTCCAAATTTACTGATGGCTACGGTCATTACATCAACCGGTGGAACAGTTCTTGGATTAGGATACGGTGACATTGCCGGTGTCATGCAACATACCCAGCACGATGGCTGGGCCGGAGGTCATAACCAATACGACTGGAGTGATCAGAGTTGGGCCGGAAACTACGCTACTTTAAGAAATACCCAGGAAATGCTTAAAAAATCAAAGGCGGCAAAACTTGATTTTCAGACCGGCGTTGCCATGCTTTTTAAAGCCTATAATTTTGGGATGATTGCCGATTTATGGGGAGATGCTCCATTCAGCCAGGCACTTCGGGGTGAAGAAGGCTCTGCCTTTTTCAAGCCGGCATTTGACTCACAACGGGATATCTATATGGGAGTAATTGCTTTGCTCGATAGTGCCAACACCCTGTTTTCAAAAGATCAGAGTGAATACAAGGAAATCAGTTCTTCACAGGATATTATCTATGCAGGAAATGTTTCCAAATGGCGCAAGTTTGCAAACTCTATGGCCCTGAGGTATTATTTGAGAATTTCTGCTAAAGAACCTGCCATTGCCAAAGCAGGAATTGAAAAAATTACCGGGCAACCAGACAAATATCCGCTTATTTTGAGTGCTGCCGACGATGCCAATTACAGCTTTATTGGACTAAGCGCGGCTGACTCCTGGCCAACCAACACCAAGTTCAATTCAGATATTTCCAATTACACCAGGATAAAAATGTGCGCAACTTTGTTGAACAAGTTGAAAACGTACAGTGATCCCCGGATAAGTATCTGGGCTGCGAAAGTGAAAATCCCATTACAGGTTGATCCTTCAAAAGCCGCTGATTATGATGCAATTATCAATGGCGTACGCATTGTTTCCAAGGAAAAAGCAGATGAATATCAAGCTAAATTTGGATTGCCACTTGATTTGGATCCGCAATACGTTGGCCTACCACCGGCATGGTCAACATTTGAGTTCTTTTATAATTTAAGTCCAAATCTAAATCAGGGCGACGCAAATCCGCATGCCTCACAATTGAACGATATCTATAAAGATGCTTCCGGACCTTTGCTGAAAGTAAGATTGCTGTCGGCTGCCGAAGTACATTTTAGCCTTGCCGAGATCGCACTTAAGGGATGGAATGCAGGAGGTACTGCTGCTGCTCATTACAATGCTGGAGTACAGGCCTCACTTGAAGCCTGGGGATTAGGTGATAATTATGGAACGTATATTACAAACAGTGGTGTTTCCTATAATGGTTCATTGGCTCAGGTTATGGAACAAAAATGGATTGCCAGCTGGACTGCAGCAGGCGAATCCTGGTTAGATTTCATCCGGACCGGATTACCTGCACTGGTTTCAGGTCCGGTTGCAAAAAGAGCAGTATTGCCTGTTCGGTTTATGTATGGAAACAATGAAGTTCTTTATAATCCGGACAACACGAAAGCTGCAATTGACAAGTTGGAATTAAGCAGTTATTCATCAACTGATGGCAAGAATGGAAACTGGTCGAAAAACTGGCTTCAGCAGGGAACCGGCAAACCATGGTAAAAAATTAACCATCGTACAATTGAGCAGGGGTATTTTAAATATCACCTGCTTAATTGTATATTTTAGTTTACATATCAAATAATCAATTGAAAATGAGAAAATTATTAGTTGGAGTTATCGTTCTTTTTTATTCTGTCACGATTGTACTGGCAGGCAAACCGGTTACTCCTGAAACTGCATTGCAGGCTTACCTTCACAACTCTGACAAATCCTTTAAGTGGGAACTTCAGGAAACACATCAGGCGGAAGGGATTACCCTATACCGGGTTTTATTTACTTCACAGCAATGGCGGGGTATAACCTGGAAACATGAAATGATGATCATGGTTCCCAACGAGTTAAAATATAACAATGCGTTGTTGTTCATTACGGGCGGCCATGTTAAAGACGGAATGCCAAGTACACATCAATGGGATGAAGATTTGGTAACTTCATTGAGTAAGGTAGCAAAGACCGATAAAACTATTGTCTCCCTTCTTTGGCAGGTTCCAAATCAACCCTTGTACGACGATTTGACGGAAGACGCGCTGATTTCCTATACGCTGCATAATTACCTGCAGGATCACGATTTCACATGGCCTTTATTGTTTGCCATGACTAAAAGTGCAGTCAGGGCAATGGATGTGGTTCAGGAATTCAGTAAAAAGGATTTGAAGAAAAAAGTGAACCATTTTATTGTGTCTGGTGCTTCCAAACGTGGCTGGACCACGTGGCTGACCGGTGCAAATGACAAACGCGTAATTGCAATTGGCCCTATGGTTATTGATGTGCTGAATATGCCTGTTAATATAGATTACCAGGTAAAGGTATGGGGCGATTACAGCATCGAGATTCAGGATTACGTCAAATTGGGCATTGCCCAGCAATTCGGTACGCCTGGTGGAAGTGATTTGGTTAAAATGGTTGATCCATACTCCTATCGTAAAACTTTAACCATGCCAAAAATGATTTTCATGGGAACCAATGATCCATACTGGCCGGCAGATGCAGTAAAAAATTACATCGACAGTATTCCGGGAGACAATCATATCTGCTACACACCGAATGCAGCGCATGATCTGGGAGATAAGAAAAAGGCATGGGCGACCTTAACCGCCTTTATCGGATCGACTGAAACCGGTGGAAAATATCCAATCTGTAACTATACCATTTCTCAGGATAAAAAAACGATCACTTTAAAAATCAAATCAACGCCGGAAATATTAGTCGATGCAATTATCTGGAGTGCTGATTCAAAAGATCAGGATTTCAGGGATGAAAAATGGACTGACAAAAGTTTGAATGCAGCTAAGCAGGCAGAAATTACGGTTCAGGTAAAAATACCGGAATCCGGATTCAAAGCTTTCTATGTCGATTTGAAATACAAAGCTCCGTTTGGAGATGATTACACGCAGAGTACACGGATGTTTGTGACCGATGACAAAAATCTGCTGCTAAGAAAATAATTACAATACTCCATCAATCTAAAGCAGCCATCGTTTATTTGATGGCTGACTTTTTTTATGGAGTTGAAAGTACCAAATAAAAGTTCCCCATACTTTGCAGCAATGAAAACCATCTTATTTCCAATACTGATATTACTTGTTTCTCTGGCTATTACCTCATGCCAACCGAAAAAGGATTCTGAGCAACGAACCATCCCGATTGATGTTTTAAAAGATAAAATCGCCGGAGGCTGGGCCGGCAAAATGATTGGAGTAAGTTATGGCGGTCCTACAGAGTTTGTTGCACACGGATTTACCCTGGAAGATTCGATCAAATGGAAACCTGCTCATATCAATTTTTCGCTCACCGAAGACGACATTTATGTGCAGTTAACCTTCTTGATGACCATGGATCAATTCGGAATTGATGCACCGGCTAAAAAATTTCAGGAACTGTTCGCCAAATCAGGTTATAAATTGTGGCATGCCAATGTGCAGGCACGAAAAAACTACTACGACAGCATTTTCCCTCCACAGTCAGGGAATCCGGAATTTAATTCCCATGCTGATGATATTGACTTTCAGATTGAAGCAGATTATATCGGGTTGATTTGTCCCGGAATGCCCCGGACGGCCAATCAAATTGCCAACAAAATCGGTCACATTATGAATTACGGCGACGGCGTTTACGGGGGCGTTTTTGTTGCTGCGCTAAGTTCAGAAGCCTATTTTGAAAACGACATGTTGAAAATTGTTGAAAATGCCCTTCGGTCAATCCCTGCCGAAAGTGATTATTCAAAAATCGTCAAAGACGTCATTCTTCTTCACAAACAATATCCAACCGACTGGCGGGCTGCCTGGAAAGAATTAGAAGCCAAATGGGCCAGTACGGATATGTGTGGTGCGGGATCAAGCTATAACATAGATGCAAAACTCAACGGATCATATATCGTGATGGGCTTGCTTTATGGCGAAGGAGATCCTCAAAAAACAATGGAAATCACTACCCGCTGCGGCCAGGATTCAGATTGTAATCCATCCAGTGCAATGGCTGTTTTGGGAGTTATGAAAGGACTCAGCGGATTCGCAAAAGAATATCGCGAACATGTTTTGGCAATCAGCGATTCGCTTTTCATCAATACCAATTACACATTTAATAAGGCTGTCGAAAACACATTGAAGTATGCAAAAGAACTTACGATTAAAAATGGTGGAGAAGCATCTGATACAGGCCTTAAAATCAAAATACAAATTCCCAATCCCGTTACGCCTGAAGTATCCTTTCCAAAAGTTATTTTCGATCGCCGGGTAAACGTATTCGACAAAGGAGTATGGGAATTCAAAGGAAATTGGGTAACCCGAATGAAGGAAAAGGATGTTCCAAGAGACCGGGTAAGCGGAAATGCCGGAAATGAAGCTATCTTTACTTTTGAAGGAACCGGCGTTTCAATTGCAGGAAACTGGGACAGGGATTGTGGCAAAGCTGATATTTATCTTGACGGAGAATTGAAAAGAACCATTGACTGTTATTTTCATTACTGCAATCAGTCTCCTGGAAACACAAATATATTTTTAATAACGAATCTTCCGGAAGGAAAACACGCGGTCCGGATCGTTGTAAAAGGTGAAAAACGCAATGAATCAGAAGGAACGAATATATATCTGTCAGAGGCAGTAGTATTTAAAACCGGGAATAAAATCAATGAAGGCTTCAAGTTTTCGTTTCAAAAATAAGTTCAGTTTAACGACCTAAATATACAAACAGACGAAATGATCAAAAAAATTGGAATCTACTTTGGAGCTGCACTTGTCGTGCTGGCTATATTGTTTTTCATTGCAACAGATTCGATTGACAGCAAACCTTATTTTGAAAGCAATTATTTTAAAACCAGTTGTGCCCGTATCGATAGCCTGAAAAAAATCATTGAAATAACCACGGATTCAATACAGGCTGGTTTTTCGCGGGTAAGCATCACTCCCACCCTAAACAGTGCGGAAGATAATTTTGCTGAAGGCAAATTCAAGCAGATTCCTTTGGCAGGTTTCGGCGCGCGAAAAGGAAAAGCAGCCACCGGTATTCACGACAGTATTTTTGTCAAGGCCGTTGCTATGAAAAACAATAAGCAAACGATGGTTTTTGTGGGTGCCGATCTGTTGATTATGCCCCCAAACATTATCGATTCAGTAACTTCTGTACTACTCCGAAAAGGAATCCATCGCGATCAGGTTTATTTTTCTGCGACACATACCCATTCGAGCGTGGGTGCCTGGGGACCAGGATATATTGGTGAACAGTTTTCAGGTAAAGAAAACATCAACCTGGAAAAATGGCTGGTTCAACAGATTTCAAAAGCTGTCATCTCGGCATTGGTTGATCTCCGGCCTGCACGGATTGGATCAGGAGATTTTAATGCCGGAATTTACACCAACAACCGGGTGATCGGTGATCTGGGAACGAAGAACAATGACTTCAGTTTTATCAGTATCGAACAAATCGGACATAGAAAGGCAATCATGGGTTCATTTTCTGCACATTCAACTACAATGGGCGATGGAAATATGGAAGTCAGTGCCGATTACCCCGGTTACTGGGAACGAAAAATGGAAGTTGGCGGCTTCAACCTGGCTGTCTTTTATGCCGGTTCAGTAGGAAGTCAAAGTCCTTCAGGAAAAGGAGAAGGTTTCGACCGGCCAAAAAACATTGGTGAATCATTGGCCGACAGCCTGAATCTTTATTTATCGAAGACAACTTTGAGTGACAAACTACCATTCTCTGCCATCACCCTGAAAATGCAATTACCTGCATACCATTTTAGACTGACAACAAACCTGAACTTATCATCGGCTTTGAGTAAAAAGCTAATGCCATTTCCTGAAAATGTGTACTTGCAGGCTGTTCGAATTGGAAACATGGTATGGATTTCGGCTCCCTCTGACTTCAGCGGCGAATATGCACTTCAGTTAAAGAATGCACTTGCTACAAAAGGTTTTCATGCAAACGTGACCAGTTTCAATGGCAATTATGTCGGGTATATTGTTCCCGGCCGGTATTATTACATGGACAAATACGAATCGAAACTGATGGGATGGTTCGGTCCAAACATGGGCGAATACACCATGGATTTAATCCGTCAGATTTCTAAAATCGTGACGAATACCGAAAACCTCTAACGAAGAATCCAAAATGGTAAAAAGAATAATCAAGGTCCTTTTCTATTCTGTTTCAGGAATCATTGTGATTGCTCTTTTGGTGGCTTTTGCAGGTCCATTGTGGCGGCATTGGATCACTTATCCGCAAATGGAAAAGCAAGTGAATGAGTTTCAGAAACTCCGGAAAGAGCCCGCATTTCTGAGCAACTTTCATACTTATCGTGGGGTAATGCATGCTCACAGTTACCTGTCGCACGACAGCAAAGGCACTTTAAACGACATCATTCCGGCAGCAAAAAGCGATGGAATCGATTTCATATTTCTGACCGACCACCCGCATGGTGATAGCGATACAATTCCAAAGGGTTATCATGGAAATTACGGCGGAGTTTTAATCGAATCGGGTACCGAAAACCGTGGATTTGATTGCTGGCCGCTTGTCCCGACTATCATAAACTGGAAACTCGACAAAGACACCGTCGCGAAACAAATCGTTTCAAATGGTGGCATCATCTTCTATGCGCATACCGAAGAGCCACACAACTGGGGCAATCCGGATTTTCAGGGAATGGAGATTTACAATTTCCATACCGATACGAAAGATGGTGAATCAGCAAGCTGGCATATCCTGAATTTTATGGTGAACGGGAACAAATTCAGGCCCTGGGCATTGCGGGAGTTTTTTGATGAGCAAACCACCATTCTGGCCCGTTGGGATTCCTTAAATATGAAACGGAAAATTGTGGGTTTCTCGGCAGTAGATTCCCATGAAAACCAGAGTTTCCGTGCCAGATACCTGAAAGATGGGCGGATTCAGTGGATTGGTCCGAATGCCAAAGCGGTCGATACCATGGAAGTCAGATTCTGGAACAAATGGCTTTTCAGCGAACCGGATAAAAGCGGCTGGGTTTTCAAGTGGATGATTGATACCTACCAGAGCGGATTCAATTACATTACCAACTATGTAATGTCCGATTCGCTATCAGTTCATTCTCTCGCAGAGAACATGAAAAAAGGACATTTATACACGGCCTTCAAAAGTTTGGGCGATGCCAAAGGATTTCAGTACTATGCCTCGAATCAAAAGGACAGTATAATTGGCATTCTGGGTGATTCAATCAAAATTGATCAGGTGAAGGCACTGAAAGCAGTCTCTCCCCTACCCGGTCAGTTCAGGCTGATTCATGATGGCAAAACAGTAAATATTTCGTCGGGTGAAGATTACCAATATTCCTGGTCAGAACTGATAGAAAAGGGTGCTTACCGTCTCGAAATGCACATTAAGCAAAACGGGAAATTGATTCCCTGGCTGTATGCCAATCCGATATATATCTATTAATGAAGAATACACTTACTAATTTGAAAGCTAAAAAGTTGAACCCTTTCAGGGTTCAAAGGCGAACTCCATCTCTGCCGCCGGTTTCACCGGCGGTTATTCAAATTAAAGTCCTTCGGACTTTATCTTTAAAAAATCCTGAAAGGATTTAATTTGAATAACCGTGGGTGTCAACCCACGGAAAATGCAACCTGAAAAACGCCAACCCTGAAAGGGTTGAACAACAATAGAAACAAATTAGAATAATCATTTAATAATTCAATTACACCATGAAAACAACAATTTCAGCAATCTTTCTTATACTATTCTGTCTGAATATCAATGCACAGACTTTTAAAGCCGGTGCCGCAATGCGTGATATCACACCTGACCATTTAATCCCGATTTCAGGCGGAATGGGAACTCCGGAAATCCCAACCGGATTTCAGGGAAAACTTACCGTTCGCGCATTTGTAATCGAGAAAGGCAATACCCGGGTTGCCATCGTAAGTGTCGACAATATCGGCTGGCCAGCTTATTTGGGCGACAAATCACGTAAACTGATCAAAGGTATTGCTCCCGAAAACATATTGATTGGCGCCACACATGCCCATAGCTGTCCGGATGCTTATGGATTTACCGATGAAAATGGAAATACCGGGGCTGACTTGAAATACCTTGGCTGGTGTGTGACCCAGATTGCTGATGCAGTGAACGATGCAGTTTCGAAACTGGAACCAGCTTCACTCAAAACTGCTGTCGATAAGGCTGCCGAAAGGATAGCCTACAACTATTATGCTCCTCAATTATACGACAGACGAATGGGAGTCATTCAGGCCATTGCGACTTCAGGCAAAAATGCCGGAAAACCAATCGCTACCCTTGTGAATTATGCCACTCATCCTGAAATTCTGGGTACAGACCGGAAATTGATCAGCCCTGATCTATGCGGACCACTTTACGACCGGATTGAATCAAAAGTGGGTGGAATGGCTATTTTCATGAACAGTGCTCAGGGTGGAATGGTCACCGCCGATACCAGAATCGATCCCAAAGTGGATGGAGGTAAGGAGAACAACAACTGGGAGGAGTGTATCCGGATTGGCAACTTAATGGCCAATGAAGCTTTACGCATCGTGGGATCTGCACCGGTACTGGAAAATCCGGAGATTTATTGTGCCTCAAAAACGATCACATTCCCAATTGAGTCAGAAGCGATGCGTTTTGTATTGAAACATTCTCCAATTGCTGCCCAGGCGAAAAACACTGATTTTTCATCGATCACAACACGTCTGAATCTTCTGAATATCGGGAAAGCCCAGATTGTCACTGTTCCCGGAGAAGCATTGCCAAATATTGGTTTCTATGTCAAGAGGAAAATGAAAAGTGATCAGCCCATGTTATTCGGTTTAACCAACGATGCATTCGGCTATATGCTGACCAAGGAAGATTTTGGCGGATTCGAACGTTACAACTACGTCAGCCGCACTTCATTGGGCGAAATGACAGGCAGTATTTATGAAGATGAAGCGATTAAACTGGTTAATGAAAGTCCGGTTCCGGTGAAGTAACTGATATTTCCTGGTGCTATTATTCAGTAAGGATTCCATCTTTCAAAAAGAGATGGAATCCTTATTGATTCTTCGGTTCCAAACCAAAACTTAATCCTCAGTCATATTGATTGTTTTAGGCCTCAGAACAATCAGATTTAAAGCAATAGCCACAATAACTACAATAGAAAGCAGGGCAAAATCGTGCCTCATATTTCCGGCATCAGCTGATTTTCCGAGGAATCCGGTAATAACGGCTCCGGCTGAAATTCCGGCCAGGTTCATTATACCATAGCCTGTTGCCCGGTAACGGGGCGAAACAAACTGGCAAAGAATAGGCATATTGTTTACATCAAACATTCCAAAACCGAATCCAAAAAGAATTCCACCCAGCAGAATCATTTCAATACTGACGGCATATCCAAGCAGAAAAAGCGAAGGAATCGTCAGTGCCATTCCGATGGCTCCGGTGAAAACCCTTCCCTGTAAATTCTTCTGCACCCATCGGTCCGAAAGGTATCCGCCTGCGATTACACCTACCAGCGATGCCAGAGCAGTCGTAATAGTAGAAATCGGACCAGCTTTAGCCATGTCCATGTGGAGAGCATCGGAGAATAAAGTTGGCAACCAGCTTTTAACCGCCCATCCCGGAAAACTGGGAGCTGAGAAATTAAAGAGGATGACCCAAAAAGCGATGTTAGTGAACAGTATCCCCAGACTTTTCCAGGCTTGAGAAAATTCCAATCCCAAAGAAGTTTTTTTGGTAACATCCACCACATAGCCCTTCTTCTCCCGCAGAAAAAGTAAAAGAACCACGCTGTAGGCCATTCCCAGAAATCCAAAAGAATGAAACGTCCACTGCCAGGAAAAAAGGCTGGCAGCGGTTGCGCCGAAACCTCCCAAAGCCTGTCCCAGATAAACTCCGGAAATGTGAATACCAATAGCGAGTGAACGTGTTTTTCCCTGATGATAATCGGCAATCAAAGCCAAGCCTGCCGGCATATAGAATGCCTCGCTAACACCCATGATACCTCTGAGAACATACAACTGATCGAATGTTTTGGCATAACCCATGGCCATTGTAACACCCGACCAAATAAAAAGACTCCCAACAATCATCCATTTGCGGTTAAGCCGGTCGGCTATAATTCCTGAAATCGGACTCATAAATGCATAGATCCATAGGAAAATTGCCATCAGACGACCAAAATTTTCGGCCTTGGCCAATTCAGCAATATCGACCATCATGGAAGGTTTCATGGTCGAAAGCATTTGCCGGTCGAGGTAATTGAGTATAGCCACAAACCACAACATTCCAACCACTAACCAGGGGTAAAATTTCTTTTGTTGCATATCCAAATTTATATCAAAATTCCAATCTGTCACCGATCAGGCTCTTCCATAAGAAAAGGCCACTTCCGAAGAAGCGACCTTTTCATCAGGAAAATTTTATATTTCTATTGACGAAGAAACTTATGGAGCTACTTCAAAAGTGAAGATCAAAACATTGGTTGACTTACCAACCTGAGGAGCATTTGGCGGCGCAATCGAAGCAAAAAAAGCAATTTTCATCGAAGTGTTAGTCAATTCTTTAACAATGCATTCGCTCACAAAATCATGTAAACCAATAAATCCGCCAGCCGAGAAGCTCAATGTCATTACATCATTATAGGTAATGTCCTTTGCTGTCATTCCATCAGCAGTAGTAGATACGGTCAGATTCTTTTTTTCATTCAAAGTATAGGTAAGTCCTGTTGGAGGAGTGTAAGGTGTAGCATAGGTAAGACCTGCGCCACCGCCTGCAGCAGTTGGAACATTAGCAATACCATTTACAGTACAATATACCAAACCTGCAAAAACACCTCCGCCTTTAGGACTAATGGTTAATTTACCATCGCTGGTCAAAAGGTACTCATCGGTGTACACTTGCGGCATTCCAAGCATGGTTAAAGTTCCGGCAGGATATGTTTTGAGAACTGTTAAGCTTGCATCAGGAGCAGCACCAATAATTTCGGCAGTGGCTGCTATTCTCCATTTTTTTCCTGCGGTTGTAATACCAGCCAGCATTTGCTTTAGGGTCATAGCCGGAATGGTAACTTTAGCCGTATTAACAACTGTTCCGCCACCACCGGTAACGGTAAGAGTAACCGTAAAATCTTTACCGAATTCAGCATAGGTGTGTACCGGATTCTGTTCTGTAGATACTGCAGAACCATCACCAAAACTCCATGAGTACGAATCAGCATCAGTTGCTACGACATTAAAGGTAACGACATTGCTAACAACGGTAGAACTTATTTTGGCCGTTGGCGCGGGAGTATCTTTTTTGCAGGATGCAAAAAGAATCAGTCCTAAAAAAAACAAACTGGTTAATCTAAAATACTTTTTCATACGAGTACAATTTTTAATTTAAGTAAATATTGAAATTATTTTTTAAAGTAAATCTAACGTTAATGAAGAAAAAATCAAAAGCTGTATTTACATATTGATTTCAACTGGTTGCAAGTCATAAATAGTGCTTATTTGTTTAGGTATTTTTCAAAAAAATCATTCATTTTTAATTGCGAAAATTCATTAACCCTCAACGCTGCATCCATCGCATGAGGCCAAAGCGGTACCCGGTAATACACATTGGGAACTCCCAAACTATCCAACTTTGACTTAAACATATCCGACTGACTGATTGGAACCAGATTATCCGAAGTACCGTGAAGGATCATGGTTGGCGGATCGTTCTTATCCAGGTATTGAATCGGAGAAGCCTCACGGTAAAGGTTTGGTGCTTCAACATAGGAATGTGCGATAAATGAAGTTACCAGTGGCTGGCTTCGGGCATAATCTGTAGTCATGTCAATTGGCCCATAGATATCAACCACTGCTTTTATCCGATGCCTGTTGGGAGATGCATAAATTGAATCACTGGTATGTCCCGGCTTCTTCCATTCGTAAGCAGCCATCAGCGCCAAATGCGCGCCTGCTGAACCGCCCACCAAAGCAATGCGGTCGGGATTAAAGCCATACTCATCTCCATGCTTGTAAAACCATTGCACAGCATCAGTAATATCTTGGACACAAGCCGGATATGGGCCGTCCTTTAATAGCCGATAGGAAACCGTAGCGGTGATATAACCTTTTTTGGCAAATGCAACGAGGTAAACCAGGTAATCCGACCGCTGTCCACTCCGCCATCCGCCTCCATGAATAAACACGAGAAGTGGTGCAGGTTTCTTGATATTTTTTGGAATATACATATCCAGCTGAAGTGATTTCCCATCCACATTTTTATATTCAATGTTTTTAATTTCCTGAATATCTTCCGGAACGGCAGGTGTCATATTGATCATTTTTTCGAGGCCTGTTCCAACAGCAAGGTAATCCAGAATTTCAAAATGATAGCCTACTGGTGGTTTTTCAGGATTAATTACTGACCAGATTCTTGGTGAAACCATCAGCAAAACAAAAAGTATGATTATCAGCAGCAAGCCTTTTAATATGCGTTTCAAAATCCTTGACTTCATAAGAAAATTTATTTTATATGACATCGATGTGGCTTCGACTGGCTTACCAGACAACCACCTATTTCAGGTATTGTTCAAAAAAATCGCTCATTTTCTTCTCCGAATAAACATTGACCCGCTGGATGACTTCCATGGTGTGCGGCCATAGTGGGACCTTGTAATACACATTTGGAACACCCAGACTGTCCAGCTTGGCTTTTAATTCATCCGACTGGCTGATCGGAACAATCTGATCGGAAGTTCCATGAAGAATCATCGTGGGCGGATCGTTCTTATCCAGATAATGGATCGGTGAAGCTTCCTTGTAAAGCGCTGGTTCCTCAGCATACGAATGAGCCAAAAAATCGGTAACGGTGGAATTTGTTCTTGAAAATTCGGTAGTCAGATCACTTGGACCATAACTGTTTACAACTGCTTTGATGCGATGACGAAATGGAGAAACACTTGCTGAATCGGCAGTTGTGCCGGAATTTTTCCATTCATAGGCAGCCATCATTGCAAGATACCCACCGGCTGATCCTCCAATCAGCGCAATTCGGTCGGGATCATAACCATATTTTTCTCCATTCCGGTAAAACCACTGAACTGCATCATGAATGTCCTCGACGCAAGCCGGATAAGGAGCATCTTTCAGAACCCGGTATGAAACCGTTGCAGTAACATAACCTTTTTTTGCAAATGCCAGAAGGTAAACCAGATAACTTTCCCGATCGGCACTTTTCCAACCTCCACCGACAATAAAAACCAATAATGGAGCTGGTTTTGTCAGGTTTCTTGATTTATAAAGATCCAGTTGAAGCGATTTTCCGTTGATATTTTTGTATTCAATGTTTTTCAGTTCTTCAATTTCCTTAGGAATCGCAGGAGTTTTATTGATCAGATCTTCAAGCCCGACCATAAATGCCAGGTAATCAAGAGCTAAAAAATGATAACCAACCGGAGTTTTTTCAGGATTTAAAACAGACCACAGCCGTGGTGTTACCATGAGTGTACAAAAGGCAACAAGCAGAACCAACAGGCTTTTCAGAATCCGTTTTACAATTTTATATTTCACCAGCGTGTTGATTTAATTCTTTGATGTAAATCCATTAATGTTTTGAATTGACTCATTTTCAAATTTTCAAATTACCGAATTATCAAATTGTCATTTTTCATTCAATTCGCCCAGCATTTCCTTCAGATTCCGGTGTATAGTCGGCGCTGTTTCGGGTCCAAGTGAATTCTCTTCGCCATATGGTGCGCCATCTTTGCCATAAGTAAACGGAGCCTTTTCGTCCCATTGGCTTTTTGGAACGATGTATCCGATTTCGTCGTTGGCCAGTCCAAAAATGAATTTGTATTTGCCTTTCATCATATCCCGAACCGCCGGGACTTCAACCGGTTGGATTTTGTAATCCTGACCTTCCGGGGCTTCAACGCCACCATTGATGATTTCAGGGTAAACCTCGCCTGGAACAGTTGCAAACTCCAGAGGACCGATTTTGAAAACGGCCATTTCGGAGCGCATTTTCATCCAGCCGGTTGTACCGCGATCCAATACACTCAAGGTTGTTCCAAGCTGAAACATTGTATTTGCAATCGGCATATATAGTGTCCGAACAACCAATGAAATTCCGGCAGTATCAATGATTTGAGCCGGATGATCCATGGCATTCAATACCAAAAGCGATAACTGTTTTCCCTGAGCAGCGGCCTTTTCAAAAGTTGGTTCTTTAAATCTCTGACCGGTAAATGGATCTTTGATCGTCAGTCGTGGATGAGTGGTCATTAATCCGCCAACCGAAGCGCTAATGTAAACCGCAACCCCACCGATTCCAGGTTTCATTAACTGATCGCCATTAAAAACTCCTTTTTCAACGCCTTCGCGAACAAAATGAGGAAAATCGGAAGAAAGCAATAAATTATCGCTCCATAAAGTTTCCGGATGGTCTCCCCAACTGATTAACGAACCCAGCGTTTTTCCGTTTTCCTTGTCGATTGCTTTTATTATTCTCAATCCTGAATCCATGACTACCGGCTTTCGTGTATCAATAGCCAGTGAATCTGCACCATGCAAATCCTGAGATATTTCCAAAAGTGTTGGACGAAGGTTTTTAACAGCTGCCTGAATGGACTTAGCTATCTGGTTTTTCACATATTCCATGTGTGCCTTGTTAATCCCGCAATGATAAGGAGAAACGCCCCAAAGCCCAATCAGATCAGGACCTTCGTGGGTATGGGTTGAGGAAATAATGGTATAGGTAATTCCGGCATCGGAAGGAATTCGTTTCCGTACATCGATGACATCGTCGTTCATGAAACCGATCGCGTCGAGTGATACAATTGCAATCCGTGATTTACCGTCGTCAATGATCATGGTCCTGGCCCAAAGATCGTCGTGAATCCCATTTGCCGGACGATTGTTCCCAAACCCGGCGATGCAAACCGGATCGAAAACCCCATTGCCGTTTCCATCGGTAAAAGTATCGCCCTTTTCAGGTTCATATTCTGCATTCCCGTCTTTATCCACCCATCGGTCAGGAACTGCCGGAGTTACCGGAAAAGCTGCAAAACCTGCCGATAATTGCGAAGGTTTTTCGCTGACAATTTTCATGTCGGCTTTATAACCGGGATTCCGGTCTTTCAGGTTGGCATAAAACCAGGCCAGAAATCCGACAAAAACAACGAGTAGGATGATCCCCAATACTTTAAAAAACCGTTTCATATCTTGAATTTTAACAGGTAAACGCCGTACCTGATTTTATTTGAATTATTTCTTGTAATGTTTGTCGCGTTCATCATCTTCATTATCCAGTGGCGGACCTTGCTCAATTTTGTGCCAGTCGATCGTTTTGTTGTATTTTTTCATCGCCAGTTCTGCATTAAACACGCGTGAATCGTGCAGCTCAAGCGTATAAGGTGTAAAATCGGGTTTCGATGTGAAAAAATCCTGAAGTAGTGAACCAGTCACATCAAACTGGTTGACGTAAGGAACGTTCAAAATATTGTAGATGGTTTTCAGGATTGACCCGAAATTCGCGTGAGTGTGCGACACATATCCCTTTTTCACATATGGGCCGGCCATCATCAGCACCGAGCGGTGAGCATCAATGTGATCTACCCCACCCTGAGGATCGTCTTCAGTAATAATAACCAGCATATTTTTCCAGTATTTTGTTCGCGAGAGAAAGTGCAAAATCCGGCCCACTGCCAGATCATTATCCACCATAAACGACTGCGGATAAGTATAACCATCTTCGGGACGGATACCGGCGCCGTGATCGTTTGGAACCTGCATGGTAATTAATGATGGCAGTTTTTCTTTCCCCTGAATCCATTTGCTGGTAAATTCGCGTTCAAACTGTTCCATACGGTACTGATCCGGGATATTGGTATTAAATCCGGCATAATCGTGACTGGTCCTGACGAACAAGGCATTTTGCATTGGAATCATCACCGCGTGTGCTGCGCCGGTATTGGTATCATTCCATTCCTCGCGCTCATGCCCGTCTTCATTAGCCTCACCAAAATTGTAAAACGATACTTTGCTTCGTTCAAGCGCTTCCCAGAGGCCGCCAATTTCAGCATAATCTTCGGGATCAACGCTTCCGATTGTGCTCGGAAAACGCCGACCCGGAGCCTTTGAAAAAAGCATTGCAGTTTTTGAAGTGCTGGCATTGGATTCAACCCATTCATTTGGAATCACACCCACCATCCAATGATGACCATGAACGGATGCATCGCTATCGCAGTAATAATTATCCGAAAATGAGAACTGTCGTGCTGCCTTGATGTGATTTGGACTTATTCGGAGAAATGGAAATTTCGTTCTGAATTCTTCAGGCAAGGTATAACTATTGTTCACACCAAAACGGGCAAGCGTACTGTCACCAGCAGCATTTTTCATCTGACCAAAAATTTCGTCATAAGTCCTGTTTTCTTTGGTGATATAGACCACATATTTGATTGGTGATTTTCTCAAACCAGGCAAAGCTGGCAATGGATTTTTAGCATCATCCGCAATAGTGGTAATTTTAAAGGTATTATCTATCGACTGTTTTGTATAAACGGCCAATTTCGTTGCATCAGGCATTGCCACTTTTTGGAAAGTTCCGAGTTGAATATCACCTATATAATACCCCTGAACCGGAGGAACAAAACCTTTTCCGCCATTCGGACCAGCACCTAATCCACGGCAGGTTATGATGTAAATTTCCTTTTCGTCGGCTGATAATTTCACCCGTGTTGGTCCCCATCCGGAAGGAATCAGGCCCTTAGTTTTTCTGGAATCCACATCAATAACTGCTACCGCATTAAAACCAAGGAGCGCAACATAAAGCGTTTTTTCGTCTTTGCTGAGTGTAATTCCAAACGGAAGCGAACCGCGGTATTTGTCAATTTTCGGATCAACTAAAACGGGAATATCACCGATCAGCTTGTGATTTTTGTAGTCAATAATCGAAATGTTGTCGTTTGTTGCATTGGTCACATAGGCAAACTGTTTTCCAACGGCTATCGAATTCGGACTGGCACCACCCACCACTTCAGCACCTTCAATCATTTGCCCGATCTGATGGCCGGTTTTAAATTTATCCACGACTTTATTTGTCTGCAAATCGATGGTAAAAACACTCATGGCATCCGGATGAAGCGGACTTCCCAATCCGGGAACCTTGCGTCCTTCAACTTCTGTTCCGTTAATTGATTCCGGAGTATTATTGCCATACGGATGATGTGAAATCATTAGTGAATCAATATTTTTCGGCGTTGCACCGGTAATTAGCGGATAGGAATACATGCCCACATTGGCCACCAATGCAGTCTTTTTATCCGGACTTAAAGTCAATCCGAAAGGTAGCCTGCCAACCGGAATAGACGCTGTAATTTTCCGGGTAGTCAGATCAATCCGGACCATCCTGAAATTTCCCCTGTCCAAAACAAGCAACTCATTGTTGGCATCATTCAGCACCAGGTCTGAAGTGAAACTATCGTCATATTCCACACCCCCAACCGTTCCGTTTAACGAAATGGAATCGGTACGGACCAGATTTTCAACGTCGTAGGTAATTACCGCGCCGTTGTCGCCTCCACTGAGGTAAACAGTTTTTGAATCGCCGGAAAAGGCTACTCCCAAAAATGATCCTTTCGATAAAGGAGATTTGATTTTGCCATCGTAACCTGGTACGCGGATTGCGCCTAAAGTCTGAAGATCAATGATGGTAAAAACTCCATTGTGAAGAGTCACCGATTTCTTGCCGTCCGGAGAAATGGCTATACCATAAGGGTCGTTTGTTATTTGAATTAATTGGCCAGCCGGAGTAGCAAACCGCCCGCTTGGCAAAATGGTTGTGCCACCCTTGTTTATTTGGGTAAACAGGTTTCCGGCAGGAACGGATAAGATTTCAACTTTCTTTTGAGCCGGCAAACTATACACTGCTAAGGCAAAAAGTACAATTAGCGAAAAGCGAAGGATTAAGTTCATCTGTTTTTCTGTTTTTTGAATTGTTAAACTTCAAATCGTTGGTTCAATTTTTGAACCTTCGAAGTATCCATTTTTATTTCGTTTGATTGTACTATTGCCCATTAATTTTTTGATAAAACTTCACATAGTCAACTACAAATACATCCGGAAAAATGCTTTTGGCAATTTCCTCTTTATTTCCGGGATATTCCATACTGAGGATCATATATTCGTCGATATTTGATATTCCGGTAGTTACTTCGTAAAACCGATATCCATCGACATAGAAAATGTATTTATCCGGAAACCATTCTAAACCAAAAGTATGAAAGCCTTCACCAACGCCTTTTAAGTAACTCTGCATCCCATGGGTCGATTGCTGGTGCGGTCCGTAGGCCCAATGAACATTGTGTGAAACAATATCGGGGCCCAGTTTCCTAAAGCATTCCATGATATCGATTTCAGCACCAAAAACTGCAGGATCTTCACCCTGAGATATTTTTGCTGACTGAATCCAGAATGCACCCCACACTCCTCCCGGAGATTTCTGAACCTGAGCCCGGCATTCGTAATAACCATACCTCGACATGAATAAACCCTGTGTCCCGATGGCACTTCCCAGCAGACTATCTCCTTTTTGCAGTGCATACAATTTCACACAACCATCTTCAACTTTCACAGCCTCTTTCGAAACGTATGCAATGGCACGGGCACCGATTCCACGAACTTTCCATTTGGTAGTATCCAATTGATTTCCATTAAATTCATCTTGCCAGAATAGCTTATAACCCAGTTCTTCAGGCGTGTATTTTTTATCTGACATTGGTCCTTGTGCTGGCCGCTGAGCGATACAAATACTAGTTAAGGTAAATGAAATAACAATAAGAATTAGATGCTTCATTCCGTGCATTTTGAGAATTTTTATTTTTCGTTTCTAATTTCGTTTAGTTCAGATATTAAAACGCTGACAGAACCTTCGGATGCTGTCAGGTTTTATAGTCATGCCAGACCTTTCAGCGTCAATAGACCTGGAAGCGTCGTATCCGAAATATTAAGAAAGCAACATTAATTTATTCCAGCCTGATGATAAATATTTGATTTTTTGGTTCACTGCTTCCACCTGAAACAGACCGGTTGAAAGCAATGATTTTCCCGTCATTCGACCATACCAAATTTGATGGAGCTCCTGCTGTTTTAGCAGTCAGCCTCTTGAATCTCTTTTCAAACGGACGATCAGAAACCTCGCACTGTATTATGCTGTTGTCCCAAACATAGATTACTGACTGATTATCGGGACTCCACCGCACTCCGCTTTGTATTCCGGAGGAGTGATCGGTTAACTGGATTGCCTCGCCACCTGATGGTGAAATCAGGAATATCTGCTGAATTCCGTTTTGATCTTTGGCTTGGAATGAAATCATGCTGCCATCAGATGAAGAACGCACCACTCCGCCACATCCCGGGTATTTGCTGTCAGCTGTGAAAGTCAGTCTTCGCTGAACTGTGCCTTTCGGAGGCATCGGAAAGCTTGTCCGGGTTCCTTCAAGTGGGCCGTATTCGCCAGGAACGTTGATTGAATCCGGGATATCAACCACAAAAAGTTCGTCAACCGGCTTTCCATTTTTATCGCGAATACTGCCGATGAATGCTCTTGCAACCTGTTTGGTTCCATCAGGTTTTGAATATCCGCTGGCACCTATCCAACTGTCAGAAGCGGCATTGCTGATTTCATCGCTTCCCGGTTTCGGATCAGGAACAACCCTTACCACCACTGCACTGTACCATGTTCCCTGAACATTTTCATCGTTCACATCCACTGCAACCGGATTTTGCTGATTGGAAACTGCAACAGTCCTCAGGTTCCACTTGATACCGGTGGAGTCTTCAACATGTTTCATGATAGCATCGTTATAAGTGTAGCCAACCCATTTGCCATCACGACTGAATTCATGGCGATGAGTACCGCCACGCAATGCACCGGGAGTATATGGAAAAGTCACGTCCCTTGAATCCATATTTATAGCCACATTGGGCCTGTCATCTTTAACAATCACGCCCGAACGGCGCCATTGCTGATAAGGATTGGCTTCTGTACAAACCGGTAATCCGTGAATAAAAATCACTTTGTTTTCAAGCGGATGATAACTTGCAGCCCCGGCACCCGGGCCATAATCTTTGTTCTCAGGAATTCCGAAGAGCACCTGGTTTTCAGCGGTTTCGATGTTCACCCTTTCTACGGAAGGACTTCCACCAATGCCACCAACACCGGTCCGGGTATCGTAAACCAGCCATTTTCCATCAGGCGAAAAATTGTCATTATTGTCCAGATCATGGTTTTTGGAATTGTCGCTGGTAATTTGAATTTCTTTCATCTGTTTTTCAGTTAATGTACAGGAAACTAGAAATAGAATTCCTATTATGAGATTGTATTTTAACTTCATTTTCAGAGTTTTAATTTGAATGTTCATTTCGAAATTTCAGACCTTTGGTTTATTCATGACAATCAGGCAAATTCGTTATGAACTGCAATTCATTTCTATTTTTATATTCAATATAAATTAATTCATTTAACAGATTGTCAGCATTTAAGCACATCTGTAATTGATTTCACTGAAGGGTAAAAACAAAATATTGAACAAGATAAAAGTATAACTGCCTGATGCTAATTACTTCCGTTATTTTGGATAATGCGCATTAAATATTAACCTGTAAAGTCATGTTGTAATCAGAACAACTATAAAATCAGGAATGCAGAAGGATAAAAATTTTGTGACTGTTTTGAGCAGTTAACGGTAAGAAGGTTCTGATGCTTTTGGCTCGCCTTCAAAAGTCAACTCAATAACACACAGAAAAGGATCAGGTGCAGTTTGAGGTAAGTCGTGCAGCCAAACGCGGTCGCCTTTTTGCTCGATCCGTGCAAATTGACCGGTTGCCAGCAAACAGGCCGATTTTACCTGACTCCCGCACCAGGCAAGCGGCACGGTCGATCCCGGCCACCGCTGAATCATGAGATAAACCTTATTATTTACGCGGGTTGCAAATCCCAGATTTGCTGCAACTATCGGTGAAGGACCTGCTCCATAAATCGCTTTGCCATTCATCTGCATCCATTTTCCAATCAATTTCAGAATTTCATCTTGCTCAACAGGTATTGTACCTTTACCATCAGGACTGACGTTCAGTAAAAAATTACCACTTTGTGAAGCACAGGAAGCGAGCAACCGAAGTATTTCATTAACCGGCTTGTAGTTTCGGTCATTTGGTGCGTATCCCCAGGTTCGGTTCATGCAGAAGCATGATTCCCAAGGACGTGGCTGTGCAGCCACAACATTTTCCGGAGTCGCAAAATCACCGGGAAGGCCAGACCGGTCGTTGATCAGAATATCGGGCTGAAGTTTCCGGGCCAATTCCAACAATTCTTCCGAATGCCAGCCTTCCGGACCATCAACCGTCAAACCATCGAACCACAAAATATCCACCTTTCCATAATTTGTCAAAAGTTCCCGAACCTGATCCCTTGCCTGATCTGCAAGTAATTTCATTGTCGGGGCATTTACCGGGGAACCTTGTGGTAAAACTCCGGGGAAATGCCAGTCCTGAAGGGAATAATAGAAACCCATGCGCATTCCGGCCTCGTGACAGGCATCCGCAAATTCTTTGATCAGATCGCGTTTGGCTCCTGTTTTTGATGCAGTAAAATCAGAAACCTTGCTATCGAAAAGGCAAAATCCATCGTGATGCCGCGTCGTCAGAACAACATATTTCATACCTGCAGCTTTGGCTTTTGCAACCCACTCTTTCGGATTGTATTTCTGCGGATTAAACTGATCAGCCAGCAAAGCATATTCCGAAAAAGGAATGTGTTCCTGGTACATCAGCCATTCGCCGCGTCCGGGAGCAGAATACACGCCCCAATGGATAAACATGCCAAATCTGGCATCCGTCCACCATTTGGTTTTAATATGATCTGATTCATTACTAGTGGTTGGCACACTATATTGGGCATCGGAATTGCTTATCAGAGAAGTAAAAAATAGTACGAGAACAAACAGTTTGAATAGCTTCATTGGAATAATTTTTAAAGGCTGATTAGCTCTTAGTAAAGTTTTGTCAAACATCGTATTGATCTTTCAACCGAAAAAACTAAAAAACATTGGTAATTTCAGATTTGAGTCGACTCTAAAAAGTTCATTTTTGCCACAAAGGCACGAAGACTCGAAGTTATATTATGATTAAAATATTGTATTGCAAGGCTTTGTGAATCTTTGTGTCATAGTGACTTAGTGGCATTTTGTTGTTTTAGGGTTTTCGCTATAAACTCAGATTTAGAAATGAATATTTTTTTTCTGAATCGGAGCACAAATTAAGAAAAAAGGCCATCCGTCGGTTGACAAATGGCCTCTGCTTTATTTCTGAAAATTAGATTAAAATCTACTTTGCATAGCTGATAGCGCGCATTTCACGAATCACAGTAACCTTGATCTGACCCGGATAAGTCATTTCGTCCTGAATACGCTTGGCAATATCAAAAGACAATTGTTCGGATTCCTTATCGCCAATTTTGTCGCTTCCTACTATAACGCGCAATTCGCGTCCGGCCTGAATAGCATAGGTTTTCAGAACTCCCGGATACGAAAGTGCCAGTTCTTCCAAGGTTTTCAGACGTTTGATGTATGATTCAACCACTTCGCGGCGGGCACCTGGACGGGCTCCTGAAATGGCATCACAGACCTGAACAATCGGTGCCAGCAAGGTGGTCATTTCCACTTCGTCGTGATGAGCTCCAATGGCATTGCAGATATCCGGTTTTTCCTTGAAACGCTCGGCAAGCTTCATACCCAGAACTGCATGCGGCAATTCCGGCTCATCGTCTGGCACTTTACCAATATCGTGCAATAGTCCGGCACGCTTGGCAGCTTTGGCATTCAGGCCCAACTCAGTAGCCATGATGGCGCAAAGATTCGCTACTTCACGCGAGTGCTGCAGCAAATTCTGTCCATATGACGAACGGTATTTCATTTTACCAATCATCCTGATTAGTTCAGGATGCAAACCGTGAACGCCCAAATCGATAGTGGTCCGTTTACCTGTTTCAATAATTTCTTCTTCAACCTGTTTGCGAACTTTCTCAACAACTTCCTCGATACGGGCCGGGTGAATACGTCCGTCTGTGACCAGTTGATGAAGTGCAAGGCGGGCAATTTCGCGGCGAACCGGATCAAATCCCGAAAGTACGATGGCTTCCGGAGTATCATCTACAATGATTTCCACTCCTGTAGCAGCTTCCAGAGCACGGATATTACGGCCTTCACGGCCAATGATTCGCCCTTTGATTTCATCACTTTCGATGTGGAAAATGGTCACTGAATTTTCAATGGCCGTTTCGGTAGCAACGCGCTGAATGGTTTTTACCACCACTTTTTTGGCTTCTTTATTGGCCGAAAGTTTAGCTTCTTCCATGATCTCGTTGATGTACGACATGGCTTCAGTCTTTGCTTCATTTTTCAGTGATTCGACCAGCTGGGCTTTTGCTTCATCGGCAGAAAGTCCGGATAAAGTTTCAAGCTTTTCTAGATGTTTCCGATGAAGGTTTTCAACTTCAGTTTCCTTCTTTTCCAGAAGTTCGAGCTGGTTAGTCAGGTTTTCGCGGATAACGTCCACTTCATGTTTCGAAGTTTCGAAATCTTTCACCTCACGGGCAAGTTCGTTCCGACGCTGATCAATCGAAGTTTCGCGTTGTTTCAGTTTGGCTTCGAAGTTGTTAACCTTGATGCTCTTCTCGTTGATGTATTCTTCGTGTTCAGATTTTAACTGGAGAAATTTCTCCTTGGCCTGTAAAATCTTATCCTTTTTAATCACTTCGCCCTGAGCTTCCGCTTCAGTAACGATTTTACTCTTTTTGCTTTTCAGAGCAGTGTTCCACATAAAATATGAGAGAACCCCACCTCCCAAAAGGCCGGCAATTACGTATATTAATACCTCCATTTGTTATATTATTAAACTTGTTTATATTAAAAAAACCCGCATTTCTGATTCAAAAACCGGGCACTCCTGAGAATACCGGTAGTTAAATTAAAAATGCGGGCTATCGAACCGATGATAAAATTTATTCCTTCAATAACAAATAATCACCCAAATCTTCATCAAGTTTCTTCAACTCATCAAACATTGGCGATTGATTAACTTGTTCTTCCAATTCAATAGTTTTCAAAACAAATTGAAACGCAGTCATCGCAAGCATATCCTGCGAATCGCTTTTGACATACCTTTGACGGTACTGAAGAACAATATCGTTTATTATTTTGGCAGCTTTCCTATGTCTCTCCTCAAACTCCCTGTCAACCTTTAACGGATATGTTCGTCCGTCAATCTTAATATTTATGGAAAGCTTCTCTGTCATTTATCTGTGTATTACTTGTTTAAAAGAGCAATACATTTATCAATTTCCCGCACTATTTTTTGTATTCTGTTTTTTGCATCTTTATTTTCATCATCCGACGCAACCAACATTTTTGCTAATTTCAAATTTTCGTATTTCTTCTGAAGTAAACTATTTTCCTGACGAATCTGGCTGATGTTTTTCTCCAGGTCTCCAATTTTTCCATGCAATTGGTTTTTCTCCTGCTTAAGTGCTTCGTTTTTAGCGATGATCTGCTTCACTTTGGCCTTAAAATCTACCAGCAAATTCTTCTCCTGATCAGTCATTTTAGTCTACTTTCACCCGAAAACAAATCCTTTATTATTTGTAAGAAACATGAACCAATGAAACTCTTTCCATTACATCAAGACATGTTTCATCGACAAAATTAACATTTTTGACCAATACAAGAAATTTGCATTCACTTTATTTCGTTTGAAACAAAAATAGATCCTGTTAAGGCACAAATAAGTTTTATATTTTCGCAGTCCAAACCTGACACATGAAACAACTTTTAAATATTCTGCTTTTTCTGTCCATCGGGCTTTCTGTCCGTTCGCAGCATCTTGATCCAATTGATCCCAACTACTTTGCTGCACCGCTAAAAATACCATTTTTTCTGGCCGGAAATTTTGGAGAATTGCGACCCAATCACTTTCATGCCGGAATTGACATAAAAACCCAGGGTAAAACCGGGCTTCCGGTTTATGCTGCAGCAGCTGGATACATTTCAAAAATAACCATTTCGCCGACAGGATACGGCAATGCCATTTACATTAACCATCCGAATGGAACCACCACCGTTTATGGTCATCTCGAAAGCTTTGCGCCTCAGGTTGAAGAATACATCCGCAAAATTCAATACGAAAAGGAAGTTTTTGCCATCGAACAAGAGATTCCGGAAGGAACATTTCCAATAAAGAAAGGCGATCAAATTGCGAAAAGCGGCAATGCCGGAAGTTCCGGTGGTCCGCATTTACATTTCGAAATCCGACGCACGAAGGAACAAATCGTACTGAATCCACTCTTGTTTCATATGCCGGTAAAAGACAATATCAGACCAACAATTCAAGCGATAATGGTTTATCCAATTTCAGACGATGCAACGGTTTCCGGAAAGCAGATTGCACAACGATTCGAAACAGTTTTGGCCGGAAATGCATATCAGATAAAGGCAAATCCAAGCATTCAGGTTTATGGAAAAATTGGTTTTGGAATACAATCGGTTGATATGCTTGATGGAAACCCGAACAAATGTGGCATCTATTCCCTGAAACTTAGCGTTGACGGTGAGTTGATATATTCATTTACGATGGATGACTTTCCACAGGACGGATCAAAATATATTAATTCACATTTGGATTATGAACGGGCAATGCGCACAGGCCAGCGACTATACCGCACATGGCTTCAGCCGGGAAACAAGCTGAATATATATGAAACGGTGGAAAAACGTGGAATCTATAAAGCCACCGACGACAAGTTGCATCAGGTGAAATATGAAATTACTGATGCCTATGGAAATGCAACAAGCCTGAAATTTCAAATTCAATCGAAAGAAATTAAAACCATAACTTCGGAAGCAAAAGGTGAAGAATTTAAATACAACCGGAACAACCGCATCCGGAATGAAGAGCTTGAGTTTTCTGTTCCGGAAGGTGCTTTGTATGATGATGTCTATTTTATCTATTCGCGCAAACCGTCACTACAGAAATTCTATTCTCCGGTTTATCAGCTTCACAATTCCTTGGTACCATTGCATTTTGCCTGTACCTTGCGAATAAAAGCAGGTAATCTTCCAGCGAACCTTCAGGATAAAGCCATGTTGGCACAAATTGACCCGGCAACAGGCAAAATATATTCGGCAACAGGCAAATATGTTGACGGATGGGTGGAAGGAAATATAAAAATATTGGGAAACTACACGATTGCAGTTGACAATGTTGCCCCGAAAATCACATCTTTGAGCATTGGAACAAAAAAACCTCAGAAAATTACCAACGAGTTGAAATTCAAAGTAACCGACAATCTTTCAGGCATTGAAACTTTCCGGGGAACGATTGATGGGAAATGGGTGTTATTTGAATACGATGCGAAGAACAATTTACTCAGCTATACGTTTGATAAAGCGAGATTTCAGTTCAATAAAAATCATTCGCTGATTCTTGAAGTTACTGATTTTAAAGGCAACACAAGTACGTACAAGGCTAACTTTCACAAATAATGAAAACCTATCTGAGTATCGGATGTATGTCGGGGACCTCGCTGGATGGTCTTGATTTGGTTGCCTGCAAGCTAAGCTTCGATTCATCCTGGAAATTCGAATTACTGAAAGCAGTTACAATTCCATATTCACACAAATGGGTTAGTAAACTTTCCAATGCTGCCGAATTGAATGCCCTCGATCTGGCCTTGCTAAATAACGAATACGGCAAATTTATCGGGAAACAGGTCGCTGAATTCTGTTCTGACATCCCCGAAAAGCCTGACCTGGTTTCCTCACACGGACACACCGTTTTTCACCGGCCACAGGAAAGACTCACACTTCAGATTGGAAACGGTGCAACAATCGTCGCATATTCAGGATTGCCGACGGCCTGCGATTTCAGGAGTATGGATGTTGCCCTAAAAGGTCAGGGAGCACCTTTGGTGCCCATTGGCGATGAACTGTTGTTCGGCCAATTTGAAATTTGCCTGAATCTGGGTGGAATAGCCAACGTTTCATTCCGAGAAGAAAACGAGCGCCGGGCCTTTGACATTTGCCCGGTGAATATGGCATTAAACCATTTTATCAGTGAATTGGGTTACGAATATGATTTGGATGGTAATCTGGGTCGATCTGGAAAAGTCCAGGAGGAATTGCTAACTCTGCTGAATGAGCTGGAATTTTATCAGCAAAAAGGTCCCAAATCAATTGGACGCGAGTGGTTCAAAGAAGAGTTTCTTCCTCTAATAACTTCGTTTCAGCTTGCTCCGGAAGACATTCTCCGCACCCTTTACGAACACATTTCAGATCAGCTTTCACTTGCGGTTGACCAGTTTCCGAAAGGTCAGATCCTGATTACCGGAGGTGGCGCCCACAATGTTTTCCTGATCGAATTGTTCAGCGAAAAAACAAAGCATAAAACCATTATTCCTTCAGCACAGATTATCGATTTTAAGGAAGCAATTATCTTCGCATTGCTCGGGGTTCTCCGGCTCCGAAATGAAGTAAACTGCCTTAAATCAGTGACCGGTTCAAATCACGACCATTCAGGAGGAGTGATTTATCTTCCCTAAATTGGATAAACAAAAGATAGTCTGTGTTATCTAAGGTTGCATTAATCAGGTATGGAGCACAAAATTATTTACATCTTATCAGGAAAAGGTAATGCAACAAATAGTAGCAGAGAACACCGAAATATAGCTCAGAAAAGTTGTTGCCAGCAAGACCAATAGAAACTTTGATCAAGAAGAATCGACATGATAAAAATACACCCGATCATATTTTTTTTCACCCATCACCTCGGTGCAAAAATGACATCTTTGCAGGAAGAAACCATTTTAAACGCCTATAAAAAAGAAAGTTTAGAGAAGAAAACACTTTTGTTCAGGCAGGGAGATGCAAATACCAGGCACTATATCATTGAAAAAGGTCTGTTACGTTTGTTTTTAATTGACCCAAAAGGGAAAGAAATAAATATATTATTTGCGAAAGAAAATCAGGTTATTGGTGATTTATCCACTCCTGAGCCTACTAATTTTTACCTGGAAACGAC
>CAILJH010000134.1 GCA_903834475.1 uncultured Prolixibacteraceae bacterium
CTGTCTGTTATTGATTTCGAGAACAACTTCCTTAACGCTTCGCTGGAAGTTATTTCCCGTAATCAACAACAATGGATCATCAGCATTCTTTGAACCTATCATATTAAAAATTCGCATTTACTAATTGAATTTTGGACTTCACAATCGGGGTCAGCACAAGGTTCCGGTAGGTAACTTTTCCGTGGTCGCCCTGCAAATAGATTGGTCCCGGCGTATTTATATCCGATTTCATCGCGCCACCGGTTGGTCCGTAAACAGGTTGATTGTCGATGATTTTGGTTCCGTTTAGGATCACAGTCACATGCCGGTCACACAAAGTGATATCCATGGTTTCCCAGGTTCCTGCTGGTTTTTCGGCTGATACTGTGGGACAAATACGGCTGTACAATGCACCCATGTTGTGCGGATCCAGTGGTTTTTTATACGAATCCAATACCTGAATTTCGTACATTCCACGCAGGTAAACGCCGCTGTTGCTGCCTTCCGGAACATTCACCTCCAGTTTCAGGTTGAAATCTTCAAATTCCTGATCGGTCCGGAGGTTTCCGTAGCTGATGTGTTCCTGTCCTTCAACCTGAACCGGATCAGTTCCCAAAATTCCGTCTTTGGCATAGAAACCGTTTTTCTGTTTCAGGTCAATCAACCGCCAACCGGTAAGGTCTTTCCCGTTGAACAGGTTAATCGGTGTTCCAAATTTAACTTTGGAAAGATCAGGAGCAGCAGGAGGAGCAGCCAGTTTGGTTCCGACAAACGAAGTTGAATCCACTCCTTTTCCGTCGCGATTTGGTTTTAAAAAATATCCGGCAATCTGATCACCCTTTTTAGATACCTGCAAGGTATTGGCAATTTGGTGAGTGCGAAGCGGATTGTTACTGGCATCCTTGGTGCGCACCACATTGTCCACGCGGGTAACGATCAGATGGTTGTCGTTATCCATGTACACACTGGCTACCGGCGATACGCTTCCGCCAATCCAAAGCAGGTCGGCATCGAGGTAATCTTTTTCCTGGCGAACTTCGAGCCAGCCGACTCCGCCGTCCTGAATATCAATGGTCCACTGGCCCAAAAATTCACTGATGTCGGTTTTTTGTACGGGTGCTGGTGCAGGCTTTGATTTTTCCTGACACGAAGTAATTGACAACGAAATAAAAACTGCTGCGAATAGAATAAAAATAGTCTTCATTGGTTCAATAATTTACTGATTAGTTTAAAATAATAGGATGTTTAAAATTAGGGATTATCTTCATCTTTAGGTGTAAAAATTCTTCTTATTTCTCCACAAAATAGCCATAATACCTGCCCATCCAGTATGGAAGCAAAAAGTAGGCGCCGTCGTCTTCGCTTGATCCGTTTGAACCTGCATCGTATTGATAGGTATTGTAATTCCATTTAGAAATTCCCCGTTCCGGGGTTGGAATTGGCCGTATAGCCTGTGCTTTTCCAAAACGGTCGACCAACTGATCTTTGGGTAAATCCCAACGGTGGCTGTTCTCCATCCGCCAGGTAATCAAATCCATCGGAATTTGCTGAAGTTCTTCCAGCGCAGTATTCAGGTCACAGTCTTTTTTAAGGGCCGAACTGGCAATGATGTTCCAGATTGGAATGCGGTCGGCTTGCTCCACATTCCAGCTTCGTTGCATGCTTTTTTCGTAAAATGGCAGTAATTCCGGATCGTTCGCATAACGGAACAGCGTGTAATAAGGCAGAAATGCAAGTTCATCGTCGGAGTGGTTGATGTCGAACGGTCCGTAATTTTTTTGCTGAATCATGTTTTCAACGTATTGATGTTTCTGCACGAGCGTTTGGTAAGCCGCCTGAAATTTCGGATCCTGAGTGACATGATAACCAGCCTTCAGGAATGCAAGAATTTGCAGCGAATTGATTCCTTTTTCGTACATCCAGTTGGTTTTGAAATTCAGCGAATCAGGCGTCCAGACTGCCCAGCGCGTGGGTTTTCCATCGAGATCGACCAAATGAAAATTGTTGTCAACGATGTGGTTCATGATCCGCTGAACAAGACTTTTTACCCGTTCTTTCATCGCTCCTTCAGCAACCAGATCGTAAAAAAGCGGATAGGCAAACAGGTGTCCTACTATTTCGTCGGAACTGGTATCTCCTTTCCATTTCCATTTTTTATCCGGAGTGAGGTGCCATTCGCCACCTTCACCAGTACTTTCATTGGCTGCTACCAGCGAACGAGCCGGAAATCCTGAAATTCCGGTGATGGTCTCCAGCCGTTCCATGGCCTCATAGGCTTTAATGGCATTTTTCTTTGCTTCCGGATCCTTGGTTACCGCATAACGGTAACATTCGGCTGCCAGATAGATGGAAGTCCAAAGTCCGTCGTTATCGTTGGTGCCGGTGACACTGGTAGATAAATCGCCCGGAGTTTTCAATTGTGAATCGCTCACTAAACCATACCGGTCGTGCCTTAATTTGATGCGTTCTTCAAAAGCAGCCGCTTTCTGTTCCAAGGTCATTTCAACTTCCTGAATCTGGCTGATTCCTTCCGGGGTTGCAATCCATGCCGTATGTTGGTCAAGGACCAAAATATCATTCACTTTATTGTTCGGAATCCAGCGTTTACCATTGTAATAATGCCAGCTTTTATCTTTTTTAATGGCGCCCTTACTGGTTCCCAGCCACATTCCATCAGCAAAACTCCGAATGGTAGTAATCGGTCCATAGGGCAAACCGTCAGATCCTCTTAATATCCAGTTGTCACCATTTTCGGCGATGCATCCGACCGAGAAGAGTCCGCCAAAAAGCAGTTCAGCTTTTTCATTTCTGCTTTCCAGAGCGAAGTAGGTGCGTTTCAGACCATAGGCCATCATTGTTTCATCCATGTCGAGCCATTTTCCTTCAACACGGCGTAAAAGTCCGTCGGTAGTGGCCAGCCAAAGATCATTTTTCGAGTCATTTGCGATCGAATTTATACGCTTCCCGTTTGCAAAAGGAACTTTGGTCCAGGTTCCGTCATATGTCAGAAGGCCTTTTGTCGTGCCAACCTGCAGCGTTTTTTCATTCTCCCACAACAGGCAAAGGATCGTGTCTTTCCGGGCAAATTCAGGCAGTTCAATTTTCGTTGCACCGCTTTCAATTTGAATGGCATTCACCGACGCCAGCCAGACTTCATTTTTTGCATTCAGGGCCGCAGTCCGCCAGTCTGAGCCGGAAACTTTGCTGGTCCATTTCCCATCACGGTTTTTAAAAACGCCATTGGAAGTTACTGCTATCGGATTATTATTCAGACTGAATAATTTCACCACATTCTTTCCGGCTTCGGCAGGCAATTGAATGTCAGTTTTTACCTCCTGAAAGTAGGTGTTAATTGGAATTCCGGGGAAATTCTGTCCGCTTGAAGTAATGCAATAACTTAAAAATGTGATGGTCAGTATTGCAGCTATTTTGTTCTTTATGCTCATAGTGTTCTGTTTAATTTATTCGTATTTTTCAGAAATCAGCTTACAGATTTTTATCAGTTCCAGTATTTTTTCGTCGGGCGTTCCGTGTTCGATATCAGCAGCAACAATATCGCAAGGGCCATATTTTTTGGCAATCAATTCCATGTCATTTCTGATTTGTTCAGAAGTTTTATTGGCCACATCCATTGGCGTGTACATAATGGCGCGGCGGGTTTCTGGGAAAAGAGTTTTTGCCGTTTCCAAATCCGAATCCATTCCCATGTCGAGGTAAGCTACTTTCGGTACTTTGGCGTAATGATCGAGATAAGGAGTTGCGCTCAAGGCACAATTGTGGATTCCGATTGCATCGAACGATTCGGCAATTTTCTGGTCGAAAGGCAGGAGAAATTCTTCGTACAAATCCGGATCGACCATATTTACCAGACAGTTGCTTACAGTGAAAAATGATAGTGCATCCGGATCAAATTCTTTTTGTCTTTGCTGCAGACGTTTGGCGGCATCGATCATGGTGGTGCAAACACAATCGAGCAGATGTTTGGTCCGCTCTGGCGCGAGGTACATATCCATAAAAATATCCTGACCACGCAATCGCTGTGCATTATTCAGAACTCCCTGCCAGTTCATAAATCCAGCAATTTCTCCTTCCTGCGATCCAATCCAATCCACTTGTTCCATCAGTGACTTAAAGAATGGATTTTGGTCCAGATTAGGCGGAGTGAGGTTTTCAAGTTCATCCTCAGAAAAATACTGATGTTCAGAAGTTGGCCATTGTTCTTGGTCGTATCGGATTGGTACGCCATAAATGGCCGCAATGGCAGAAGCACCGAAAGTGCCGGTCAGAAAATCAACCGGATTCCCGTCCATTCGGCCAATAGCAGTTTCCGGGAAACGCTTTTCCAGTTCATCATACATTTTTAAGCGGGTTTCGCGGCGGTATTCCGGATTGGTATGCCATTTTTCGCCAAAGTCGATGCCCAAAGCGGTCCGGTACCATTTGGGCGTAAACCCGATTTCAGGTCTCAAAAATGGAATAGGACCTGAAACTGGTCTTCTGGTGGCAGGCGCCCCCGGTGCGATATAGCTGATGAGTTGTATCGTCGGTTTCATTTCAATTTGTTTTCAATGGCTACGATCCGGTCAATCAACTGATCTGCAATTTCCTGATGAACAGAATCAAATGGCAGTATGGGTTCACGGACATTTGCTGTAGGGTAGATACCCTGCCTGTTTAGCAGCCGTTTGAAAAAGTGAATGGAAATATCCAGATGCTGATTTGAAAATGCCAAAACCGGCAAAATCTGATGGAATAAAAGCGTTGCTTCCTCTACTTTCCCGGAAGTCCAGAGTCTGTAAATTTCGGCATAAATCCGGTGCATTCCGGTGGGCATAAATGCATGAACGCCGCGTTTTAATCCTTCAATCATCTGCGAAACCGCCCAGCCACCGCTCACGTTCAATTGCCCATTGGTTAATTCAAGAATCCTCGAATATTTTACGCCTGCCGGAACTGTTTCCACTTTCAGACAACGAAATGCTTCCACGGTTTCAAAGAGTTCCAGAATCAGGTTGTCTGACAGACCGTAACCTGTAGAGTCCCAGTCCTGCAGCATTATCATTTCAGGTCCTGTGGCAGCCAGTTCATAAAAATGGTTTTTAAACTGAGTTTCATTCAGAAAGGGAATCTGAAACAGTACATTTTTACAACCCAGACTGATGTATTCAGAAATGAGGCGTTTGCTTTTTCCCAGGTCGGTTTCGCCGGCACCGGCAATCACAGGAACTTTTCCATTGGTTTCTTCCAAAACAGCGGCTACCATATCCATACGTTCGGTTTACGAAAGTTTGTAAACCTCTGATGCCATGGCGGGAACAAGGAACCCGGCGACACCGGCAACCAGAGCGTAATTCACGTTTCGTTTCAATGCAGGTAAATCAATTTCTCCTTTTGTAGAGAAAGGGGTGTTTAAAACCGTGACGATGCCATGTAATGGAAAAAGTTGTTTCATTTTTCAATCTTAGTTAAACTCCATTCCGTCCGCAACCGGTTTTGTTTTTCAATCCAGATACTTCGCAGACGGAGTTTATTTGTCGCATTCTATTGAGGCGGTATCAAAAGTCAAAATGCTTGCGAATCAGGTCATCCCGAATTTATTTCGGGATCTGGTATACAATGCGTTGGGATCCTGAAACAAGTTCAGGATGACGGGATCAATGACTTTTAAGACAGCCTCTTATTCATATTCAATCCTTTCAGGCTTTTTCCTTTCTTTTCCCCTCGGGGAACGGGAAGGGGCTTTTTACAGCTTCCGCAAAGTGCCCACGTTATCCTGAACAATGACTCCCTCTTTATGCTCTCCCAAATCGACAACCAATTGTTTTAATGCACCCAAATGCTGCACATTGTTCCTGATAACGGAGCTTTCAAGTCCTTTCACCACAATGCCATAATCGGGAGAATAAACCCCTGCACCATCGTCACGGCCCGAGTTGAGGGCATTCCCGGTGAAAACAATCCCCTGGGCATCTTCTATTCGCACGTGTGCATTGTCGTATTCATCATTTCTACCCCATTCTGGTTTTCCACTCCTGAAGATGACATTCCCGGTGATAGCCATGGTATGACAACCTCTTATTTGGTTCGGAAGGAGCAAAATTCCACAATGTCCCGACCTGTCGATATAATTTCCGGTGATGTTATATTGAGCCCCGCCTTTTATAACGATTCCGCCCTCTTTATTCCATTCAATACGGTTGCCGGTAATCGTGTTGCTGGCATTTTCGTCATAAGCCGCAATACCGACCTGACCGTTTCCTGAAAACCAGTTGTCGAGGATAAACCCGTCCCAGCCACGAATTCTCAATCCGCAACCCTGATTACAGAACGAATGGCTGTGGCGGACAACAAAACACCAGATTCTTTCAAGATGTATCCCGTCTCCCGAAAAGAACTCCACCCGACAGGTATCAATACGGGGAGTGTCTTCGTGCTTTCCATAATCCACCTGCTTGTCCACCATAATCCCGTGGATGTCTTTTCCCAGGTTATTTCCTTTCAGGCACAGTCCAAACAGATAAGCGCCCCAGGCTTCGGTGATGTTAATCAGGCATTTGGAAGAATCATCTTTCAAAGTCAGAATGGTGCCCATCCCTTTGCTGTAGCCCCAGGCCGGAAGACCATGAACCCCGGTTCCTTCCCTGACTTTCAATTCGGAGCAGAGGTAATTTCCTTCGGGAATGAACACCGAGCCATTTGTTTTTGCTGCCTGGTCAAGCGCTTTTTGAATGGCGACTGTATCATCTGTCACACCATCACCTTTTGCCCCGAAATCCCGAACATTCAACATCCCTGAATACTGTTTCTCATCGTGAACTTCTCTGGCGTTGACTGCAAGTGGAAGAACCGAAGAAGCTGTCAGCAGGCTTCCTGCCGAAAGAAAATTCCGTCTTGAAAAATCCATAGGTTGTTCATTTAAAATTTCTTGTAATTGATTGTTTACATCGGCAATTATTATCAACTCAATTTTCTTGTCCCCATTCGTTCCGTCCGCAACATGTTTTGTTTTTCAATCACGTTTCTTTGCGGACGGAGTTCATTGGTCTCATTCTACTCCAGGGGTTACGTTCGTTCCTCACTCACCCCGGGCTACCAATATTTCGCACCTACGGTGCTATTTCGTTCTTGTTACATCCTTTCATTTTTCAGCGACAGCGTCGCTAAATCTTTGTAGCAATCATCAACCTAATCCAACTCGAGCTCTGTAGGAGCGCAATGTTTTCCGTCCGCAACAACGATGGTGTTTCAATCTGATTTCTTCGCGGACGGAGTTCATTGGTCGCATTCTATTCCCGAGGTTAAAACCCCGGGCTATTCAAATTAAAGCCTTTCAGGCTTTTGCATACATGGTATATATTCCTTTTTCGCCATTCCTTTGTTTTTCTTCAGCCTTCCCTCTAAGGGGGAACGGGAAGAGGGCTGTGTTTTATTGTTTCAATACCCAAACATCGGTAACCCGAGATTGCTGTCTCCAGTTCAGGTTTTCTTCGTTGGGTTTATCGAAGGTTATTTTCAGCTTGCCATCTTTAATCCGCTCTTTGGGAAGTGGAAATTCTTTGAATTGTTCCAGACCTTTGTCGTATTTCGTTGGTTTTAACCGTTCTCCATTGGCACGCAACAGCGCTTCGCCCAATCCTGAAACCCGGATCAGGTAATTCGAGTTCGGATCCAATTCGTTGTATTGTAATTCAGGAGTGAACTGGAACAGTTGGGTGGATAAGCGTTTCCGGCTGTATCCATCATTTTCCCAGAGATAATCGATGGCATCTTCGGTTTCGGAAGTGACATGTTTGGCATCGGCACTCGAAATATTATCGTAGAAACTACCTTCACCCGGATTTTCGTAGGTTCGAATAAACTCCAGCTTAACCAGTTTTTCCTCTTCCGATTTTAATTCCCTGATTTTCTTGAACTCATCTTCGAGCCACCAACGGTTATTCAGCGGATAATCGATAAAATCGCGCACACAACCTCTTTCTGAACCTGCAGCGTTGTACAACTTGACACTGGTTTGCAGTCCAACTGATTTAAACAGTTCGTCGATATAGAATACAGCTTTTTGCTTTAAATCCTGGGCGACAAATTCCTTATCGGCTTTCTGAACCTGAGCCAAAGCCTGATCCATGGCTTTATCCGCGCCGAGTGTTTTGGCATTGGCCAGAATGTCATTGGCTTCAGCCTCCAATTTTTTCTCGTAAGCCAAACGTTCCTGAATGTAAGCATCGTAATAGGCGCGCATCACCAGTTGCTGCCAACGCCAGTTTCCGGCCAGTTGCGGATTTTCAGATTCTAGCTTTTTCCATTGGGCAAGAGTTTTTCCAATTAAAGCGTTTCCAGTGATAGGACCTACCCAGTTTTGCTCCAGCGCCAGAATTCCATCTGCAGCCTCATTGGCAATACCTGATCCGAAGAAAAAGCTACAATATTCCACCACCACATTCCGGACATCATTTTTTGTATTCCAGGCCATTTGGGTCCAGACAATTTTATTCACGTCATCATGAACTCCGTCGGAATAGGAGATGAATCCATCGGTGAAAGGTGCATCGTGGTTATGAATTCCGGCGTAATAAAGCGGCTGCGGATTGGTACATTCCCGTCCTTCGGTGAGTGCAAAAGCCTGATCCCATTTTTTCACCGGGAACTGGCAACGCACGGTGTGGGTCAGGTCGGGGTAGGAACGAAGTTTGTATTTTTTAGGCAAACGCTGGCGTTCTTCAGCAATGGGCGGACTACTTGGCCCATTGGCCACACCCGTCAGCCAATCCGGACTTTTCTCATCCACATATTTAAAGAAATAATCAACCTTTTCCTTATCGAATCCCTGCAACGAAATCCACATTCCGGCTTTGGGATGGTATTTGTGCAGAATGGCAGTCATTTCTTCGAGGAAAGGCAGTACCTCGCGCGGATGGTTATCGCCCGGATCGCCGCCGGGAAAGAATACCCCGTCGAATCGGGGACATTCTTTGAAAAAAGCCTCATACTTTTCGAGCAGATCCTGCCGCTGTTTTTTATTCTTTAAATCAACTTCTGCTGCGGCCCAAACCCAGTAATCCGCATCATATTTATCACAGATTTTACTCAGCTCGATATTCATTACTGAACGGGGATATTTCATCAATGTGTCGGGGCGTTCGTCCTGAAACGGAATTCCCTCGATACTGTTTGCCCCGAAAAGTACCTGTTCGCGGATATGTTGATCAAACTGGGCAATTGTCCACGAATCCCACGAATTGGCTGTCATTCGGTAGCCAAACTGATGTCCGCGGATCGGATATTCAGGAGAAGTGGCAAAATCAGTCGCTGATGCCACAAGAATCTGCCGGTCTTTCGTTTCGGCGGTCATCAGCAATTTCCCTATTCCGTATATAATACCACGGGCATCAGACCCAATGATCCAGAGAATATTTTTTCCGTTCCGGACTTCATGATAAAGCCGGAAACCTTCTTTTTTTAATTCAGGCAAATTGTCGCCCTGACGTTTTGGAACAAGTTCTCCGAATAAGTCTTTGTCTCCTGAAAGGACGCAGGCGATAACCGTTTCATTGTTCCAGCTGTCGCTCAATTGAAGCTGAAGCTGGGTTCGTTTGGCAACTTCTTCAGTCAAGATTAATCCGGCAGATTCTTTTACCGGAGATTTAATTGATGGAGAAATCAAAATGGTAGCTTTCGATAAATCAAGCTGTTTTTTTGTTTCGTTGCTGCACGAAGAAATTAATCCAAATATTGCAACTGCAAGCCAAATTCTGAATAAATTTTTCATTTTCAATATATTATTACTGCTTTATAAATGAACCAATTCCGCATCCAAACCATCAATTTCAACAGTGATTTTATTGTCATCCATCCGGATGGTAAATGATTCTTTGGTTTCGGATAAGTTCCACAACAAAATCGTTTTTATTTCAGGATACCAGGCACATACAACCGGTTTATCTTCTTCGACAAATGGAATACCTTTTAACTGAGGAATAATTTCATGTTTCAGGGTAAATATTTCCTGCAGGTTTTCAGCCTGAAACCGCAATCCGTGGAGTTTTTGATCGGTACCTGAACCATATACGAAAGTTGTTCCATTTGTTTTTAGTTTTCCGGTATGCACGTCTTTTGCATCAAAATCAGAAAGAAAAGTCCATCCATCGCTTGCCGGAGTTTCAGTGACTTCAAAAGGAATTCCGGAAGCCAGAAACAGGCTGTAAGGTTTATCAGTACCCACCATCCGGCTGCTTTCGCCCCAATAGTGTTTGAGTGGTCCCCGTAGTTTTTGACCGGCTATCTTTTTATGCATGCTGGCTGCCTTTTTCATTACCGGTGCAAGCGTGGTCCAATGGGTAAAAGGGAAAGGTTCAAGACCGCTCATCATCATCGTATTCCGGACATCAGCAATCGTGGAAATATGCAGTTTGGCCGCCATGTTCGGGGCCGAAAGTTTGGTCGCAGGGTAGGCAGTCGTTTCGCTGAAAGCCATTTCAGGTGAAACAAATCTTCGGTGAAAAAGTGCGCTTAAGAGTTCATCGGTTTTGCCTTTTAGCGGTGAGAAATGCTTGTCTTCGAACATCAGTTCGCCTACCCGCATCAATGAGCCTTTGTAATCGGCCAGGCGGATCCCGGCCTTTTCCGAACCAAGATACATCACCATGATTCCAAGTTCCACATCTGGAGCAGCAGCCTGTTGAGCTATAAATGATGCTGTCAACTGATCGCAATTGAAGTTGATCCAACTGTTCAAAACGGATGTCAGATTTCGATCCTTAATGTTTTGTTTTAAGTCTGCCCAATCGATCTCCGCATAACCGTATTTGCTGAGAAAGTCCTTTTGATGTTCTGCACAAAAGCAGCCGCCAATATTTCCCGGCGATCGTGCCAAACGAAAATCGTCATCCAAAAATAATTTTTTGAACCCCGCCTGATTGACTTTTTGAATCACAGCCTTGTTTTCTTCGGTTACAATCGGATGTACTGAAGTTCCTGAATATAGTTTTCCATCGATGTCAACACTTCGTGGCCAGCGCTGGGGAGTGGTGTCAAATGAAGCATCATTTCCCAGCGAATTGCCCGGATGACCCAGTGGAACGCTCAGTGAATGAACTGCGATTCCTTTTTTTTCTATTTTTTTCTTCCAAAGCAATAAGTCTTCTATCGGATATGCCCAGTATCCGTTTAGGAAAACCGGTAACCATACATCGGTTACACCGCTCCCTGCGATCAACTCCAAAAATTCAGGGTTGCTGTTGAGTACAGTGGTATTGGTACAAAGACTAAAACTCCGGATTCCGCCATTCTTAAACGAACTGAACCCAGCCAAAGTGCCGGTGCCAGCTACTGCAGAAATTTTCAGGAAATCGCGTCGGTCAATCATTGCTGATGGATTAGAGGTTTCGAGGTTTTGATGGCTTCGGTTGAAATCAGTTCGCCCAATCCGGGTCCGTAGAAGCTGACACTGGATTCGTAACCTTCGCCATGGATATATTGGTCGCGGGTAAGGATATAGCTGATCCATTCGTTGGCCAATCCGCCTATTGTGACATATTTTGAACCACTATTTTTCAGCGAATTTTTCACCTGAAGTCCCAATTCGGCGGTTAATTCACCGGGGATTCCGGCGATAATCAAATCACCAATTTTCACTGCGCCCATCCCCACTTCTTTTGGGCCCAGCATGTCCATCACAATTTTAACCGTATTCTCATCCAAACCATATTCCTCACCTCCGGTTTTCATAAACGAAGGATGTGCCGCATGTTCGGGTAGGGTAATGGTGTTGTATGTGGAGCTGAAGTCTTTAACCGGGTTTGGCTTTATTTCCTGATAAATTTCAAAGGCTTTTGCGGCGATCTTCTTACCATAAATTTGAATTTTCTCGTAGCCATCCTGCGAACTATCCAATATGGGCGACTGATCTCCTTCGGCACCATTGTAATACATCGCAGTGACACCATTTCCGATTAAATTCTGAATTTCGCTTTGCAGATAGCCCGGCCATTCTGCCGAAACCTGCATGTCTTGTCCACCCAGAAAAGTAGGATGTGCTGTCCAGTTTACCAGAATAGCCAGTGGTTTTCCATCATTCAGATCGATTCGGGTAACCGTCATTTCCTTGTCCACATCCGGGTCTTTCCTTCTGTTGCGGTTCAATCCTTCCAGGATTTGGCAAGCGGTTCCAATTTTAACCAGTTGATAGTTCTGATCGGCAGCTTTGACCAGTGCTTCCAGTTTATCCAATAAAAAAGCCAGCAATTCCGGCTGAAAAAGTCCCAGCTGAGGACTGTTCAGCAAATTTTTACTGTTCAGGGCTGCCATTTCGAGGCTTCCGTGCGAATGACTGGGCAAAAGCATCACGTTTTCCATAGTCCATCCCAGTCCTGAAATCCGCTGGATCAGGTCACTTTTTACATTGGTCGGAAGTCCCAGAATGTCCAATGTAATGATTGCATATTTCCGCTTATCTTTCTTCACCACCAGCGCTTTGGCCCAAATGTGGTCATGGATGGCGGTGGCGGGTTTATTCATCCGTTCACCATAACCACCCAAAGTGTACTTCATTTCTATGGGTGGAGTAATATCGATGGAGGCGACATGGGCAGTCAGGTTTTCTCCATAAGAGTTCAAACTAACAATCAGAAAAAGTAATAATCCGTAAATAAACAATCTAACACTCATAAATCTAATATTTTAGCTTTTCCAAAGATCTTCGCCATATTCCCATCCTTTGCGAACCGGCTCCTTGATGTAGGTATCCAGTTCAGGATGATTCTTAATTTTCATATTTTGTGCATCATATTCCAGGCGCATATTTACCCGTTGTGACAGAACTCCAACAGCAGCCATTTCAGACAAACGTGCTGAATATTCGAAGTTGGCGCCCGGAATTGGACCTTCACCCTTAATTGCACGGATCCATTCAGGTATTGGTCCACCTTCGACACGCGGAATGGTTTCTTTGGGCATATTTTTCTTGAAACTTTCCCAATCGGCATCGGGAATCAACAGTTTTGGACTTGCCGGTCTTCCGCCGGTTAAAAGCGAAACTTTATCGCCAACCATAATCATACCCCGGTTAGGCATTTCTTTTAGTCCCCACTCCGGACGATTTTCAGGCCTTTGTCCTCCGTCGAGCCAGGTAATGGTAACTGCCGGCATCGTCGCACGTGCAGCGAATTCGAATTTGATGGTCGATTTATCGGGAATAAATCCTTCCGGAGAATCGGGTCTTTGGACTGGCTCTGCAGTTAAAGGCATTCCCAGATCAAGCGTCCAGAAAGGTGCATCGAGCGTATGGCATCCCCAGTCGCCAAGTCCTCCGTTGCCGAAATCGTACCAACCCCGCCAGAATCGTGGCAGGTAATAGTAGCTGAATGGTCTCATTGCAGCCTGTCCAACCCATAAATCCCAATCCAATTCGGCTGGTACCTTGCTTTCTTTTGGAGGAAACGTGTCCGGTTTCATAAAATACCCTTTTGGGTCGAATTCCGGTCCGTCAATCCAGGCTATGATTTCTTTCACTTCGCCCAATACACCGGCTTCGTACCATTCTTTGATATTGCGAATTCCCGGAGTGGCGTGTCCCTGGATTCCCATGGCATTGATGACTTTATAATGTTGTGCTGCTTTCCGTAAAGTGCGGATTTGCCAGATGTTATGAGCGAGTGGTTTTTCAACGTACACATGTTTGCCCAATTGCATGGCAGCCATAGCTGCAGCAAAGTGCATATGATCGGGAGTTGCAATGATCACCGCATCAATGTCGCTGGCCATTTCGTCGAACATGACCCTGAAATCCTTGTAGTGTTTGGCTTTCGGGAAAGTCTTAAAGCCTTCTGCTGCTGCGGAATCACTCACATCGCAAAGGGCAACCACATTTTCGGGCATACAATCCGGAAAGTGATCTTTAGCCCGCCCGCCAACACCAATGAATGCGATATTTACTTTCCCTGGTTTACAGGCGGATAGCCCTGGCAGTAAGCTTACTCCGGCCACAGCAATTGATGATTTTGCAATAAATGATCTTCTCGATAAATCGGTCATAAATCTCAATTTAAATGTTTAGTTTTTAACTTTCCAGAATTGTTATTTGGCTACTTCAATTTTCCAGTCGGTAAATTCAACCCAATATTGCCGTTTGTCCGGTCCTCCTGCAGCAAGTCCAAGATCGACTGATTCTGCAATTCCCGGGATATCGGCGGTATGCCGTTCGATGATCCAGTTTTTATTGTCCAGACTGATATACCCGCTGAAACTGTTTCCATGACGGACTATTTTCAAATAAATAGGCGTTTTGGAATGCTCCGGAAGGTTTGTACTGCTGGCCTTGTGCATGCAACCGTTGGCAAATTCGTCGTATTCAATTCCTGCGCGTCCGGGAGTTCCGAAAACCAGAACCGAACCTTTGCTTCCGGGTTGAACATCGAAACTTTGCGAGATATCGTTCCGCACAAACAGTCCCGAACGGAACCATTCGTGCGTACGATCTCCAAATTGATTGATTTTAACGGTGGCAACAAAGTCGCCTTTAATTCCTTTCAGATAGGCAGCGGCATACGAATCTTCAGCATGGTAAAAATCTGAACCGCCGGCTGCAATTTTAAACCGGTTTGCTTTGGCATCGGCTTCAATTTCGTAAGGTTTTGCTTTTACTGAGCAATATTGATGAATTTCCATTCTGGAAATATCAAGCGGAGCTGCATCAAAAACCGTCAGACTTTTTTCGGCACTGTTCCCAATGCGCACCATATGGATTCCGACCTGAGGATTCACTGCAAAGCTGATTTCGTGCGACTCGCCGGCTTTTAATTCAATCGATTGACTTTCTGTTTCTGAATTATCAACGAAAAACTTCGCTGTCACCTTTTTTAAATCTGAAGTCAGGTTTCTGGCAGTAGCCGTAGTTTTCAGCTTTTCGCCTATTAAAAACCGGTCTCCCGAAAGTTTGAAATCTTCGAATACTACGGATGGCTTTTGTCCTTCAATTTGTACTGCTTTCGATGGGGTAGTGCCAATCGCCAGCTGATGTTCACCGGCATCGTAAATCCGAACTTCGAATTCAATTTTCCGGTTGTTGTTTTTAATTACCGGGAAAAGTTTTTTCTCATAGACCTTACCGTCGAGGTACAGCTCAACCGGTGCCATTCCGCTGGAGCCATGGTTGAGCACATCCGAAGAAAGGTGAATCACACTTCCGGCAGCAACTGCTCCTGAAGCTGATCTGGAAGCTGCATCAATTTTCAGGTTACTGAATTCAAATTCAGGTTCACCTTCAATAATGGTTTCCGGAGCATTTATTGGCGCTTCGATTTTGAAATTATTCTGGTAGATATTGTCTTCGGCCAGGGCCGCACAAAGTTTCCATTCGCCCTGTTCCAGATTGTAATAGATATTTTCTTCGGAAGTCCAGCCCTGCGACATGTTGTCGAACCAGAAACCCACATTGTCGTTGAAGAATCCGGCACGAACATCATGAATCAGGTTTCTCCGGACAACTGAATTGAAGGTCATTCCGGCAGTTTTGATGGCTCCCGAATCGTCGGCATCGCGCTGAACATCGTCCAAATGATTGTATTCAACCACGTATCCGCCGTCAATGGCTTCTTCCTGATTCGACCAACCACCGACATCAATTCCGTAACGACCGCGGGTTTTGGTAATATAATTGTGCGAAATGATCGTCATCAAGGTGTTACTTGCGTAGATGTTGATGCCTCCGCAATCTGAAAATTTATTGTACGAGATTTTTGTTTCGCGAATGATTGCCCTTCCGTTGCCGGGATTTGCAGATCCAATCACACTGACTCCGCCATTGTCGATGGCCTCGAATTGGTCTCTTAGTATCTGCGTTTGATAGCAACCTTGTTTCACCGCAATACCGGTTCCGTTGCATGAGCGGATTTCTCCGTCGACCAATTCACACGCGTGGGCAAATTCAAGGCTGACTGCGCTATTTGATGCTGCCGGAGTTTCTGCGACACCTGTTTCCCCGTCCACCCCGTCTGTATTGACTTTGGCGGTATTTTTCCCGGTAATTCCACCTTCAAAAGTTAATCCGTAGAACCGCAAATTCCGAACTGGCTGCCCCAGCTTTCCGTGCACATCAATCAATTGGTTGAGTGTGGCAACCCCTGTAGGAACCTGATTCGGATCTGAAATTCCATTTGCAGGAATGTAGCTGATTTCTTTTAGTTTCGGGTCAAAAAACCATTCGCCCGGGGCATCGAGCAAGGATTTTACATTTTCGATGTAATATCGCGGAGGAACAATAACAACTCCTTCCTGAGGGGCTTTAAAGTTGGCTACTCCGGTTTTTTCATCTACTTTGACGAACGAATTAATGCCGGTATGCCAGCGCAAAAGCATAACCACCCGGTTGCCGTCCAGGTCTTTCCAGTTTTTCAGATTGCCTTTTTTGAAATAAAGTACATCAGTAGTTTTTGATATCGCAGGAGGAACAAAATAGCCTTCATTCGGAGTGCGGGCCAGTACCTGCTTTTTCCCATTGACAATGAGCATGGCAGCGGTGTCGGCATCGAATGGAGCGGTCCAGATTTTGCCGTTTTTTGTCCATCCTGAAACCGGAACTTCTCCTGAAATGACCGGTTTTTCGCCCGGATAGGCAGCATAGGTTACGTAATGATCTTTCAGTTTGTGGTATTCGAAAGCGCCGGTCGGAAGATTGGTTTCAACCCGTTCGCCGCCGTCTGCCGGCCGGAATACCAGTGTTTGTTTCAAGCCGTATTGCCCGCCACGGATGTAAACCAGAATATCTTTTCCACGTCCCAGCGGATGAGGAGAACCAATCCAGCGTTTCTCTATCGGTGCATCCTTCGGAAAAAAGACTTTTGATTTTAATTCACGGACTGCCTTCTGCGCCTGCCCGAAAGTTAAAAATGGTCCGTCAGTTTTTGTGGCATTAGGTTCAGCTAAAGTTCCCGACCACGAATCGTTTCCCTGGGTTGAAACATAGAAATCTGCCTTTTCGGGATAGCTGAAAGGAAGCCATTTGTCGCCTTGCAGGAGTTTGCCATCGCGGGATGGACTATTCGTTTGTGAAAACGCATTGAGATTTTGAACCCCGACAAGAAGGACCAAAACGAAAATTCTTAGAATTGCTTTTGAATGCGTGTTTTTGAATGGAATTTTACCCGAAAATACTCGATTCATCAGTCGATTTGTTAGTTTGAGTTAAATCAACCAAACTTATCGAAATGGTCTGGATTATTTCAATGAGTTTTTGTCAATTCGTTGTGGTATTTTAACTTTTTTAATTCGAATTCTTGTTCATCAGTCCAAAAATTGGCGAATTAATCATGGAAATGGATTAAGATTCCGGAAGTTTATCTCTTCTAAGTTTACATTCTTTGTTTTACAGACTATCTTTAAATAGAAATTCTGGCCGGCAGATTTTCTCTTAAAATCGAATCTATGAAACGAATTGCTATAATTTCCGGACTAATTCTTTTTTCAGTACTACTTTCTGTAGCCCAAAATGCAGTAAATCCGGATGATTTAATCCAAAATTTCAAAAAACCACCTGCTGATTGCTGGCCGCATACCCGCTGGTGGTGGCCCGGAAATCCGGTTTCGAAAGAGGAAATTACCCATGAACTGGAAGAAATGCGCAGTCATGGCATTCGCGGGGTGGAGCAAATTACGATGGAACCGGTTTACGAAAAGGGAAACATTCCTTATTTGTCGGATGAATATCTGGAGATGCTGAAGTACACTGTCAAAGAAGCGAAGCGGCTGGGAATGGAAGTTTCACTGAATTTTGGCGGACCAGGCTGGGTCATTGGTGGTGAATGGGTAAAAGAAGAAGATAAGAGCAAAGATATGGTTCCGACATCGGTCGTTCTGGAAGGAAATCAAACTTACTCAGGAAACTTGCCGGATGGATTGACAAAAACCAAACGCTCGTGGGAACATTTCGAACCCAAACTGGATGGTAACGAAACCTTGCTGGCTGTTATAGCCGGAAAGATAGAAAAGGATGGAAAAGTTAGTGAAAAGTCTCTGATTAACCTTACCAGTTTGGTATCCGGAAATAAAATTTTCTGGAAAGTTCCGGAAGGCGAATGGCGACTGATGGCTTTCTGGTTGAAGAAAAACGGCATCAGCAATGCGGTCGATCATTTCAGCAAAAGCGCGATGGAAGGCTATTGTAACATTCTGGGCGGCAAAATCTATGCAGCAATTGGCGATGAATTCGGGAAAACGGTAGAATCTTTATTTGCCGATAGTTTTGAACTGGCAAATCTGGCCAGTGGAATCAACTGGTCGACCGGATTACTCGATGAATTTAGAAAGCAAAAAGGATATGATCTGACTCCGTATCTACCTGCCATTTGGTGGGAAGTGGGTGATATTTCGCCCAAAATCAGGTTCGATGTGAATGAATTTTTGCATCAGACCGGGCTGAATGTCTTCTTTAAAACCTTCCTCGGATGGTGCGAAGCTCACCACATTCAGGGACGGATTCAGGCCTATGGTTTTAATACGGATAACATCGAAGCGTCGGGCATGAGTCACATTCCGGAGATGGAAATTACCGCCGGAGAGAAAGATGCCGCCGATTGGTTCGATACCCGGATTGGACCCAAGCAATATGTCGCTTCCGGAGCACATATTTACGGGCGAAAAGTGGTTTCTGCCGAAGTTTACACCTTCATTCACTGGGAACGCTACCGCGAAACACTCGAAGAACTGAAGATCGCAAGCGATGGTTATTTGTTGGCAGGAGCTACTAAATTTTACAATCACGGCTTTAATTTTTCGCCCGAAAAACAAGTTTCCCCTACCCGATCACTTCCTTTTGCAGCCTACATTCAGCCGCAGAATGTATGGTGGAAGTATTATCCCAAACTGGCTGAATACATTGCGCGATGTTCGTATTTGTTGCGGCAGGGAGACTTTGTACCCGACATTGCACTCTATTCGCCATTGGCCAATCAATGGACCAAAAATGTGTTAAATCCGCGCAAATGGACCCGCGAATTTGAGTGGGGCGAACTGGGTAATTTACTCATATCGAACGGCTACAATTACGATCTGATGAACGACGATGCGCTGCAAAACCTGTCGGAAATTAAGGATGGAAAGATCAAAATCAGGAACATGGAATATAAAATATTGATTCTTCCGAATGTAGAATCCATTCCGTTGAAAACGATTCAATTCATTGAAAAATATGTGAATCAGGGTGGAATAGTAATCGCACTGGAACGCCTGCCTGAAAAGTCAACCGGATTTCAGGATTATCAACAATCTGATCAGCAGGTTCAGGCCCTCACCAACCAAATATTCCGGACTCCTAAAAAAACGGAAGATAAAACAATGAATCCTTACGGCTTGAATGAACCGAAAATTGCTGATGGAGTGCTCATGAATCCTTACGGAAAAGGGAGAACTTACCAGATTAAGAATGTAATTGACCGAACCATCTGGTGGGACAAGCGAAGCAGCGCGCTCGATCCGTTTCTGGAAACCATTCGCACACATCTGGCTCCTGATTTTGGAATTGATTTTGCATATGAAGGCCTTCGTAAAAACGATGGATTAACCTTTATACACCGGAAAGTTGGAGAAAAGGATATTTATTTTGTGTCGAATATTCAGGATAAAGCAAGCACGATTCCGGTTACTTTCCGGGTAAAAAATAAACTGATCCGAAAATGGAATCCTTATTCCGGCGAAATCACTCCGGTTTATAATTTTAGCGAAGTTGCAGATGGAATTAAGGTTCCGCTCAACCTATCACCATACGAATCGCTATTCCTCGAATTTGTTCCCGGTGAGCCTGAAAGTTATGTCAGTAAAACAGGTTTTTATCAGATTACTGATGCAACAAAAAATGAATTGACCGCATCGGCCGATCACAACGGAACATACATTTCTACCATTATTTCAGGTGATCAGGAGAAAAAAATCACTTCAGTGGTATCCGGAATTCCTGCTCATTACCAGATTTCCGGAAGATGGTCGATGGAAATAAAAGGCGAAGGATTTTCAACTTTCACCAAACAAACTGATGAGCTGTTTTCATGGGTTGATGATCCGGCAACCCGGAATTTCAGCGGAACCGGCCGGTACGAAATCAATTTTCAAATTCCGGCTGAATACCTGAAAAAGGATATCAAACTCATGCTTGATTTGGGAAAAGTCGGAAATGTTGCCGAAGTGATTCTCAACGATCAAAATATTGGTACGGTCTGGATGCGTGGACAAAAGCTGGATCTTACAAAGGTTGTAAAAGAAGGTGAAAATAAGCTGATCGTTTTGGTTACCAATACGCTGATTAACCGGATTTCGGCGATGAAAGTGGCTCCGGCTGTTCCGGCAGAATTGGTTACCAGATTTGGAAGCGGTTCTGTTATCAAAGAAACTCCGAGAGAATTCGGGTTCAAACCTTTGCCTGCTTCAGGATTGATTGGGCCGGTAGAGATTATTCCGGAGAAAGTGGTGACGGTAAATTTCTAAGGAGAAAAAAAGCAGAGTTCGTCATTGCGACCGAAATGAAGCAATCCTAACATTCAGTATACCAATAGTATGAGATTGCTTCGTGCCTACTAATGACAACATTATTTATTGTACACATAATGAGGCGGATAATGTTGTCATAAAACCTGGTGTACTGATAGGTATGGGGACTCGCAATGACGCGCTTTGAGGCTTTCCGGAATAAGCCCAATTTTCAGTATATTACGCTTGCAAAAATTAACCTACATAAATACCATGAAACCATCACTTTTAATTGCCGGTATTGCTTTTATTTTCCTTCTTTCAGGATGTGTCGGACACGGAACACTGCGGGTTTATGAACCAAAATGTGAAAACCTCCGAAACCCTTTGGGCATCGATAAAACCACTCCCCGCTTCAGTTGGAAAGTCCGTAGCCAGAAAAACGGAACTGAACAAAAATCGTTTCAGGTGATGGTTGCCAGCAATACTGACTTGCTCAAAAAAGATCAGGCTGACCTTTGGGATTCTGAGGGAATTGCTTCTTCAGCCAGTATTTTGGTTCCATACAGTGGGAAACCGCTGATTTCAGGATTGGCATATTACTGGAAAGTACGTGTTTGGGATGAAGCCGGAAATATTTCGCCGTGGAGTGAGGTTGCAGAATTCAGTATTGGATTACTAAAAAAGGAAGATTGGCAAGCTTCCTACATCGGTTTCCCAACCGATTCCGGTTATCGCGATTGCCCTCAACTAAAAAAATCCTTCAACCTGGATCAGACCGGAAACCGGATGCTGCTTCATGTCAATTCGCTGGGTTATCACGAAGTTTACCTGAACGGACAAAAAGTGGGCGACGGAGTTCTTGCGCCTGCAGTTTCACAGTTCAATAAGCGATCATGGTCAATCACTTACGATGTTTCTTCATTGGTGAAAAAAGGGAAAAATGATCTGATGTTATGGCTGGGAAGTGGCTGGTACACCGAAGGTTTGCCTGGAGTCGCCAACAATGGCCCACTGGTGAAAGCGCAGTTGGAAAAGCTGTCTAAAAATAAAAGGGAAATCATTTTAAAAACTGATGCAGAATGGGTTGGACGAAAAAGTGGTTATTCCCGGCATGGCAACTGGCAGCCGCATCAGTTCGGCGGCGAAATTCTGGATGGATCGCTGGCAAAAAACGATTTGTCGGCAGAAAATACGGTAGGCAGAAATTGGAGTCCGGTTTCCGTAATTTCGGTTCCGAAATCTGAAGTCAGTCCGCAAATGGTGGAGCAAAACTGGATTGCAGAAACAATTAAACCTAAGGAAATAAAGTCGATTGCTAAAGACACTTTCCTGATTGACATGGGAAAAAGCCTTACCGGCTGGACCGAAATCCATTTTCAGAAACTGCAGAAATCGCAGGAAATCGTTCTGGAATATTCCGATCATCTGGATGAAAATGGAAAATTTTATGATCAGGGCCAATCCGACCGTTATATTGCTTCCGGAGTCGGGACTGAAATTTTCAAAAACAAATTCAATTACCACGGATTCCGGTACATTCGTATTTCTAACCTGTCGGAAGCGCCCAGCGCCGAATCGATTACGGCCTATCTGATTCATACCGGATTTGAGCTGGCTTCCGGATTTCAGTGTTCCGATCCGGAGATGAACCAAATTCACGATATGGTTTTTTACACCCTGCAGTGTCTCAGCATGGGCGGCGATCTGGTAGATTGTCCAACAGTTGAGCGACTGGGATATGGTGGTGACGGAAATGCCTCCACTGAAACAGCTCAAACAATGTTCAACCTGAACCCTTTGTATATGAACTGGCTGCAGGCCTGGGCCGATTGCATCCGGGAAGATGGCGGAATGCCACACACAGCACCCAATCCGTATAAAGCTGGTGGTGGTCCGTACTGGTGCGGCTTCATTATCACGGCTTCGTGGAGAACCTATCAGAACTACGGCGATGCAGCCATCCTTGAAAAGTATTATCCGGTTATGCAAAAATGGTTGGAATATGTGGATAAATATTCTGCTGATGGTTTGCTGAAAGGCTGGCCGGAAACCGACTATCGTGGCTGGTATCTCGGAGATTGGGCCACACCGACCGGAATTGATCAAAAAGCTGAAGCATCGGTTGGCCTGGTCAATAATTGTTTTTTAGCGGTTTGTCTGGATAAAATGCAAAAAATTGCACAGGTACTTGGGAAAACGGAAGATGCCGGAATGTACGCTCAGAAAAAAGATTTGCTTCAGAAAAGTATCCATCTTCGATTCTTTGATCCGGCGAAAAATACCTATGCGACCGGAACACAGATTGATCTGGCGTACCCGATGTTGTCGGGTGTAGTTCCTGAAGAGCTGAACAGAGCAGTTACTCAAAGTCTGATTAATGAAACCGAAAATAACCGCAGCGGACATTTTGGCTGCGGACTGGTCGGTATTCCGGTTTTGACTGAATGGGCTGTTAAAAATCATTCATCAGACCTGATGTATTCCATGCTGAAAAAGAAAGATTATCCGGGATATTTGTACATGATTGAAAACGGCGCTACCACGACCTGGGAACATTGGAATGGAAACCGAAGCCGGATTCACAACTGTTACAACGGTATAGGTTCATGGTTCTATCAGGCTGTAGGCGGCATTCGTCTGGCAGATGATGTTCCTGCTTACCGGAAGGTGCTCATTCAACCTCAAATTCCTCAGGGGATTACCTGGGCCAAAACATTCAAAGAAACGCCTTACGGAAAGTTGATTGTCAACTGGAAACTGAAGGAAAAAACAATGGAACTGAATGTTGAAATCCCGGTTGGAACCGATGCCGGAGTTGTGATTCCTTCCGGAGTAAAAAAATACAAATTGAACGGCAATGAAAACGATTTGACCGGAGAAAAAAATTCTGTTGTCGAAGTGAAAAGTGGAAAATACAAGATCGAATATACTCTGTAACCAATGAAGGCGCATGTTTTCAAACTCTTGACCGGATTATTCCTGATGACTTTTCATTGGATTGTTCAGTCCCAAACTGTTCCTGAACATCTTATGCAGAAAATTTATCAGGAGGTAAAAACACCTTTCAAATTCGGACTGGTACTGGTTCCTGAAAGCAGCAAAAAAATGGTGGATTGTCCAAGTGTCTTTCGCTATGGGACCAGCTGGTACATGAGCTACATCGTTTTCGACGGAAAAGGCTACGAAACCTGGCGGGCGAAAAGCAACGATTTACTCCATTGGGAGACGTCTGGAAAAATCATGTCATACGCTGAAAATACCTGGGATGCGAACCAGAAAGCCGGGTACATTGCCTTGCAAGATTATGAATGGGGCGGATCATACGAAGTTGAAAAGTATTCCGGAAAGTACTGGATGTCGTACCTTGGCGGAAGCACACCCGGCTATGAAGCAGGAATTTTGGGAATCGGGATGGCCAGTTCCGAACATTTGGAAAAAGTCGCTGAATGGCAACGGCTGGATCATCCGGTGATTTCAGCAAAGAATACAGACGCCCGCTGGTACGATCACGAAACAATCTATAAAAGCACCGTCATTTGGGATAAACAGAATACACTCGGGCATCCGTTTGTGATGTATTACAATGCCAAGGGCAGCGACAAAACGAACGGAAAAGAACGTGCTGAGCGCATTGCTATGGCTGTTTCGGATGATATGGTGAACTGGAAACGCTTTGGGGAAAAGCCTGTTATCGATCACCAAACCGGAATTTCAGGCGATGCTTTTATTACCCGGATGGATAATTTGTGGGTGATGTTTTATTTTGGCGCATTCTGGAAACCAAAAGCTTTCGACCGTTTTGCCTGCTCGTATGACCTGGTGAACTGGACCGACTGGACCGGAGAAGATCTGATCAGACCTTCGGAACCGTATGACGAACAATATGCCCACAAACCATTTGTAATCAAACATCAGGGAATAGTTTACCATTTCTATTGTGCTGTCGATGCAAAAAACAGACGGGGAATTGCGGTTGCTACTTCAAAAGATATCGGGAAAAGTAAGCTTGGATTTCCTGAATAAATGGTGCGTAATGAGTAGCTTCTTGAAATGAGCAAAGCTACCTGACCATTATTTTCCAGGCCAACCCTTCAGAAAGTAAAATGTAAATTCCCGGTGTAAGATTTCCGATACTTATTTCCGTAGTTCTACTCTGGTCGGAATAATTCAGCTTTTTCAGCTGTAACACATTCCCTTGTAAGTCGATTAATTGAAATGCCTGATTGTTTCGTGTATGAGTTAGCTTCAACTCCTGTCCGTTTTCAACAGGATTCGGGAAAATCTCAACCTTTGCCTGAAGTTCCCTGGATATTCCGGAAATACTGTCATTGACAAAATACTTTTTAGCAAATTCAACCGCATTCTTTCCAATTTTTTCACCGATTACACGTCCGGGAATGTCATCACACGGAGGATGTATTCCACCCCATATTCGCGACAAACTGCATTGGTCAGACGCATCGCGGTAGGTGGCCCACCTCAGTTTAACATCCACACTTGGACCTGCTTCAAAAACAAGAAATCTATTCTTTTGAGCAATAAATTCTCCATAACCGCCGGGGAAATATTCACTGCCGGTAATTTTTGTCATCACTTCAGCAGCGGCTCTTGAGAATGTTGAATGACCTGAAATATAACCGGAAAAAGGTGGTGTAACAAAAGATGGTCTTTGATACGGCCACCAGTTGTCGGCCAATATCCAGCCCACTCCAGCCCGATCAATAGTAGGATCTTTAATATAACTATGCCCCTTCCAGGTGAATAATTTTATTTTACCGACATTTTCATTTTTGGTTCCAGCCAAAGTATCACCTTGCTCAACCACCTCAACATATCCTTTTACCAGAGGTATTCCCTGTTTATTGTAGTTCTGCAAGGTTTTGTCAGTACTCTGACCTATTCCGGCCAGGTATCGAATAGCTGAAACTGGTCGTATGTAATCATAGTATCCTTTGATACCCCAGGCAGCGATTGCTGCGTCATGCATGGCTCCTCCCAAAATAAAATACGATTTGACATCCCATTCTAAATTATCCAGAACTTGTCCTTTGCCTTCCAGTTTCCTTTCAAACAACTTGTGGTCGCCCACATAGTTTAAAATGGTAAACCAATGCCCCGGTGGTGTTTCCGATTTCGGCCCATCGGCCCAAAATTCAGCCAACACCCGGGTATAATCTCCCCGTGGAACCAACTCAACTTCGTATGGCTCGCCGGTAACCGGATTCAAAGTTCTTCCTTTCCCGATATCTCCTCCATCCAAATACTTATAGAACTTAGAATAGTCTGAAAATTTTCCGGGAAACGATTGTCTGTCCACATTTCCGATTGATCCGGGCGAAACATCCCAAATCACACCATCGGATGGATCCAAATGGCTTCCCCAGATTGAAACCATCGAAAAGTTCCATTTGTAATCAGTTCCATCATCAGCACTGTTGAGATATGGAGGGGCGCCAGGCTCATCGTACACCTTAAAGTTACCGTGTATTGTGGCATCCTCGTTTCCTAAAGAGAACGGTATGACATTTCCCCATTCCGGACTTAGGAATTTAGGAGTTGATCCCACAATCAGATTTCCATTTTGATCAATAAATGTTTTTAGTGAAAGTGGCTGCCACCGATTTGGATCAATAAGGCTTGGATTTCCGGGTTTGACGGGTTCAAGAGGCGGATTAAACGGTTTATAGAATGCATTATCATATCCTGTTGATTCGCGCGAACCATCCTGAAGACCAAAGTCGATAACTGTTTGAGCAATGTAATTACCCATAGCTGCCGGATCACCATTCGAATAGTCTGTACCGGTGATGGATGTGTCATATCCCATTTGATTCATTATTTCATCGAATCTCCGGATTGATTCTTTTACATTCGGAGAGAGACCAAAACAATGCAATAAAAGCCGGTAAGCAGCATAGCTGATGGTTTTATTCCGGGCTGAGACTTTTTCTTCACTGCTTTGAAAGCCTTTATATGAACTTTCAAAATTGCCTATCTTATTCCCCAGCAGATAGGTCTTTGAGTTTCGGTCGTAAATGGCCCAGGCATCATACATCGCCAACGAAGTGTGAAATAAATTCCGGGCATTAACTGTTGGTCTGGCATAATCGCCCCGAATGCCGGCCAGTATTGCTTCATTCCATACTCTTGCAATGGAATGTTCGCCGAACAATTTATCCAGACTGATTTTAACGGGCATGGAAACCACTTCACTATGACAGGTCCCTTTTTCGTAAACAGAAACTTTACCCTGACCAGCAATTCCCCATCGTACTTTAATTGTCGGGGTGCCGTAGCCCTCTACGATATCGCCATTTTCAACGGTCCAAACCATTTCATTCCCATCGGCAACATCATAGGAGTAGGTTTCTGTACTGAACATGTCGGACTCAGATGCTCCGGAAAGTTGTCCTCCTGCTAAATAGGTACATGAAACGCCATCGTCAATCGTTGCTATGGAATTAAAGGAACAGCTGTTGATGTCGGTGCAACCATAGACTTTTTTATTGCCGGGCATATTCATAATTTTATAACCACTTTTCTCCTTGACTTCAATTAGGGTATTTGTCGGTACAGAAGTTATGGTATCAATTTCTCCGGAAGGCCAGTTCACAAGGACCGTGTCAATTTGAGCAGTGCTACCTACTCCAAAATGAATGGGTTGGATACTCTGGGAATACAAACCAACTCCATGGTATAAACGGAACTGTTTTTTTCCACCATACCGTATTTCAACTGTTGCCCCAAAGCCATTCCGGTTTGATTTCTTCCCTTCCAGCGAAACTTTGAACCAATTTTTTCCGGCAGGAAGATTTTGATCGATGGTTTTATTGTTGTAAAAAACCGGACTTTTTCCATCCAGTTCGCTGGAAACCAATAGATCCAGATCACCGTCATTGTCGTAGTCGAACGATTCGAAACATTCACTCAAAAAGAATATTCCTAATTTTGAACTTTCTGAAATATCACTGAATCCTCCCCCATTTTCGACCAATAAATTATTATACAGAACATTCTGATAGGCCACGCCTTCATAGCCATTGACCACATAGAGATCCTCATCTCCATCATTATCGAAATCAGCAAACCTCGTTCCCCAGGCCCAATCGGTTTTTTGAACCCCATTGGAGACTGCCTCATCAGTAAAAACAGAGTTCTTATTTCCTTTAAACAAGGAGTTTACATTGATATCGGTACAAAAAATATCAAATATCCCGTCATTATTGTAATCACCGGTAGTCAATCCCATATTGCTGCCCGGACTGTTCAAATGATAGTCCGCCGCTTTTTCAGTAAATGAAGTTCCGGAGTTATTTATAAACAACTGATTTTCACCAAAATCTACAGCGGATAAGACATCAACAAACCCATCATGATTTACATCAATTGGAATTGTCATATACGACAGGGTACCACTTATGTTATTCATTCCCAATTGAGTGGTAACATTTTCGAATGTTCCGTTTCCCAGATTTTTATATACTCGGTTATTAGAACACGACAAATTTCCACTGATAAAAATATCCAACAGCCCATCGTTGTTGTAATCGAACCACATACTGCTGCTAATCTGGCAATCGGTGAAGTTGATATTGGCTGATTGACTTACATCCTTAAATTTACCATTTCCAAGATTTTGATAGAGCTGAACCCCATTTTGGTAGGTAAGCATAAGATCGGGCCAGCCATCGTTGTTATAATCAGCCCACGAAGCACCTTTTTTATTATAAAATGAAGAGATACCTTTGTCCAGATTGGCGTCTTTCGTTACCTCAGTGAAGGTTGCATCATTATTGTTCCGGTATAGTTTACTCCAGGACTTTACATTTAAACTATCGTAGGCTTGCTGGACAACAATAAATACATCCAGATCACCATCACCATCGTAATCAGCGACAGCTATTCCCCTTGAACTTTCTTTTAAATTGAATCCTGCTGTCGATTCAATTCTTGAAAATTCCTGTGCTGAAGCCGGTTCAATAAGCAGATTTGCTAAGCCAAGTATGGTCACAAATATTAACAGCCGGGCAGTTTTGCTTTTCATCAGGTAATGTGATATCATAAATCCATGGATTTCAAAGTTCTGATCGGATAAACTATACGACAGGCTAATTTAGAAAAATAAACCAAACAGAAAAAAAATTGACTGACAAAAACAAATTCCTGGTTGCAACGCATATTACTTCTTACTCATCGATGGCGGAGCATCTTCCGGTTTGTTTCCCCATTTCATATTTGGTTCCGGTCCCATTTCGAAGACAACCGTTCCACCATCCGTAATTTCCTTCTGAGAAAGCCAGGTTTTAGTCATGGATTTGCCATTTAAAGAAGCCGACTGAATGTATTTATTGACGTGTGAGTTATTGTTTGCCTGAATTACAAAGGTTTTTCCTTTGCCCAGATCAAGGATCGCTTTTCCAAAAAGCGGACTGCCAATGGCATAGACAGGACTTCCAGGAGTAACGGCATAAATACCCATGGCACTTAAAACATACCACGATGAAAGCGAACCCATGTCTTCGTTTCCACACAAACCTCCAGGACCACTCCGGTACAATTCTTCAGTAACCTGACGGGCACGAAGTTGTGTTTTCCATGGTTCTCCGGCGTAATCATACAAATAAGCCACATGATGTGATGGCTGATTTCCCTGCACATATTGACCAATTGTTCCTACAACACCTACATATTTCGGTGGAGTAATATTCGGACTCATTTCAAAAAATGTATCCAGTTTTTCAGTAAAAGCCTTGTTGCTGCCAAACAGGTTAATCAGTCCCTGAACGTCGTGCTGAACCGCCCAGATGTATTGCCAGGCATTCGATTCGGTATAATGACGATTCGGTCGCTTGCCAACCAAAAGCGGATCGAAATACTTGTAATACGAATGCTCTCCTACTTTGACAATGTCCTGTTCCCGGCCATTCAGTGCCTCGAGCCAGGAACCATCGGTCATTTTCGGGCGCATAAACTGAGTCTGCGAATCCCATAGATTTTTGTAGTTTCCTGCCCGTTTCATAAACAGCCGGTAGTCTTCTTTTTTACCCAATTCGTTGGCCAGTTGAGCAATGCACCAATCGTCGTAGGCCAGTTCCAATGTATTCGGAACTGATTCTGTGACCTGATCAACCGGTGCATATCCTAATTCCAGGTAATATTTCAAACCTGACCTTCCGGCAGAATGCGGAACCGGAAGTTTTGGTTCTTCCAGCGCTTTTTTGCGCATGGCTTCGTAAAGGAATTTTACATCAAAGTCGCGGAATCCTTTCATATAAGCATCAACAATGATCGGAATCAAATGGTCACCGACCATGGCTTCACCATAAACTCCCAGAAAATGTTGCGCCGGAAGCCAGCCATAATCCCTGGTTTTTGCTTCGATTGACCGGATGAAATCATTGACATGTTCAGGTGCAGTCAGCGTCAAAAGTGGATGTTGCGACCGGTAAGTGTCCCAGCACGAAAATGAACCGTAGAAATCAAATCCTTTGGCTTCGTGCACTTTTTTGTCCGATCCCATGTATTTTCCGTCCACATCCTGCGAAATGTATTGCGCCAGAAATGAGTGGTAGAGCGAGGTATAGAAAATTTCTTTCTGATCATCGGTGGCACCCTCAATTTTGATGCGCGACAATTCTTTTTCCCAGATTTTACGCGATTCATTCCGGATCCGGTCAAAATCCCAATCGGTAATTTCAGCTTTCAGGTTCTTTCTGGCACCCTCGACACTGGTGTACGAAATCCCGACTTTCACCAGAATCTGTTCATTTTCAGAAGTCCGGAAGCAAACAAAAGCTCCGATATTTACTCCTGCCTCCGCATTTTTATAGGGCCAGATGCTGCCTCCTGATTCCGGAGTTTTCAGGTCGTTATCGAATGTTCCGTAATACCTGAACGGCTTGCTGAATTCGGCTACGAAATAGACTTTGCCCAATCCGGCACTCTTCACCCCTTCAATCCGGTTGTTGTCCAGAATCTTTAATTCCGAAAGTTCCCCGGACGAATTGTTTCCGATCTGATGCCCCAAATCCAGAATAACCCTTGAATTCTCAGCTTTCGGAAAAGTGTAGCGGTGAAATCCGGCCCGTTGGGTAGAAGTCAGTTCAACTTTGATATTTTCATCTTTCAGCAGCACTGAATAGTATCCCGGTGAAGCAATTTCGCTGGAATGATCAAAGCGCGAACGGTAGCCTTCATCCGGGTTTTCAGGAGATCCGGGAGTCGTTTGAAGCTTGTCTCCGGACGTTGGCATCAGCATCACTTCACCACCATTCACCATCCCTACCCCACTCCAGTGCGTGTGGCTGAATCCCATGATGGAGTTTTCGGAATAAATATATCCGGCGCAATAGGTCCAGCCTTGCGTATTCATATCCGGACTTAGATGAACCATCGCAAACGGGCGCGATGCTCCAGGAAAAGTGTGTCCGAAAAAATCAGTTCCCAGAAACGGATTGACATGATCTGCCGGATTATCCGATTGAGCAATTGCCGGATACTTTAGTCCGGAACTAAGCACAACACCCAAAATTAGTATGCGGAAAAAGAAGCGCTTCATGATGATCTGTTTTATGGGAATTAAATGTAAAAATATGCTAAAAAATTTAGTCTTGCGTTAATTTAAAAAATGACGGATCGTCAAACCGAACACGTTCGGCATCTCTTAATAGAATCAGACCCCGAAATAAATTCGGGGTGACTAAATCATGACAGAATCAAATTAACTCAACTTTAATACAACTTAGGTCTGTCGGGGCCATCATAAGGTTTTGCTCCCTGATTTTTATTTCCGGATGGTTTTACTGAAATTAAATCAGGATCGGTTGTTTCAGGAGCCTGAATAAAACCGTAATAACGCCCCATCCAGTAATCTCTCAGAAAATGAGTTGGTTCCCTGACCACATTTCCATTTCCGCCTCCATCCAAAGTGGTTGGACCTGAAGATTCTCGCGGTGAAAATGCACGTTTGGCGCCTTCATACGAAATATATCCGGGCTCCATGAATAAGTCGTCACGGTCTGAATTATGAAAATTGTATTCCCTGCAATCCAGTTTGCATTCACGTAAATATTTCACCGATTGTTCCAGTTCGCAATCGTTCCCGGTTAGAGCACCATAGGAAAAATTGTACCATGGCAAATGCTCAATCCGTTTCACTTCCCAGGTGCGTTCCAGACTGCGCAGGTAAACTGACCGGAGCGCCGGATCTTTGGCATACCGGAGCAAAGTATTGTAGCTTTCGAATGCCAGATTATCATCCCAGGGAGCCAGAGTGGCAGGCGGAAAGGTATTTTTCTGACGCAGCGTGTTGGTATGATAGCCCCATACGATGAGTTGTTGCAGACCTTTATTGTACTTTTCGTCTCCTGAAATGGCGAAGGCTGAATGCATAAACGCCAATACTTCCAATCCATTTACGCCGCGATCGTTATATCCATAAGGACGCAAAAGGTACTCCGGATTCCAGCGCGCCCAGCGTGTTGGTTTCCCGTCCATGTCGTTCATTGTCCAACCGCATTTCAGAATGTAAGAAGCCATGCGTTCCAGATGCTCTTTGGCCATTTCCTTCTCTTTGCCTTCAGCGACCAAATCGTAAAACAGCGAAACAGCATAAAAATGAGAGGTCACTTCATCACTCGAGGTGTCGCCTTTCCAGAACCATTTGCCATCAGGTGTAGGATACCATTTGGCAGGTAATCCGCCCGATCCCTGAGTTGACCGTTCACCCTTATCCGCCGTTGCCGACCAGATTGAACGGGCAATGAAACCTTCAGTTCCGGTAATTTTCTGAAGCCAGATCATGGCTTTAAACGATTCAACCGCAGCAGCCCGTGCTGTCTGATCACCGGTTGCGGCGTATTTATAGCACATGGCAGCCAGATAAGTTGCCGTATTACCACCGTCATTATCGGTTATCTCGCGAATCCATTCTCCATTTTTCTGATAAAGCACATGAATGAATCCGAGCCGAAGATGGCCCCATTCATTGATATGATTTTCGTAATAAGCAGCCTTCTTTTGAAGTGTATAGGATTCATACCGAATGATTCCAATACCTTTATCGGTAGCGACATACACGACTTTGTCGCCAACCGCTATTCCATTCACATGATCTCCAGGCAGCCAGTTACCGGCACCAAAGTACTGCCACTCGTTTCCAAGTTTTCTGACCGCACCCTGTGATGTTCCAATCCAGATGTCATCATCGAATCCTTTTTCAAGGCAGGTCGTATTTTCAACCGGCAGGCCATCGGAACCTTTGACGGTGGTCAGTGTTGCGCCACGCAAAATTCCAAGTCCTTTACTTGAACTGATATACAAGCGGTTGCCAAGACTCAGCAGGTCACGGGTATCTTTGGATGGAATGCTGCCCCAGTCAATGAAATCTTCATTCACAATCAGACCATCAAACTGAATTAATTTATCAGGACGAAGAACATAAAGGGTTCCGCTGTAGGATTGTATTCGCCTGATCGGGCCCAATTCCACCGGAGTATCATGAATTTGCGAACCATCTTCCATCAGCATGGTAATGTCGCTTGAATAATATCCACCCTTAGGTTTTATCGAAACAAATTTTCCATTTTCAAGCCTGAAGATTTCATCTTTTGTAGCAGCATGTATGCTTCCCTGATGAATGCAAAGATCAACATAGTCGCGATCGTCCATCTTTTCCCAATTTGAACCGGATATTCTGTAAATTCCTTTTGAGGTAAGTGCCCAGAGAGTGCCAGCTTCTGACATTAGTCTGTTTACTGACTCAGGAGCATTTTTTTCAACGGAAAGAATTCCATCATTCAAAGAATAGATTTTCTGATCGACAACCGCGAAGCACTTTCCGTTCTGAATTGCGATTGACTGAACCGGGCTGTCAGTTGGAATCTTTTCGGCAAGCTCCTGCAAATAGACATTATCCGCTTGCGGTTTCCACAAATGTTGTGAAGTCTTGTTCAAATCCTGAGCCATCATTGTATCAGAGAAAATGCTCAATAAAAACAAGATCGGTACTGATTTAAAAAATGATTTCATAGGTTTTGGTTTTAACAGTTAATAGAAACAACATTTTTCAAGATCAAATATGTTTCGTCCGAAAGAAAGAAAAAGCCTTAGTGTTCTTTATTTCGTGGACAATTTGCTTTGAACTATTCTCTTGCCCCGGGGCTCCACTTCTTCGTCGTTCACCCCGGGCTACTCATATTACGCCCTGTTAGGGCTTTTCTATTTCCACAAATCTTCACCATATGACCATCCCTTGCGGGCAGGTACATTGACGAATGCATCGACATCCGGATTATTAGTAACTTTCAAATTGGCAGCATCATACTCAACTTTTGTGGCAAATTTCTGAGCCAAAACACCAATCAGTGCCATTTCGGATAATTCGGCTGAATAATCGAAATTCGAACCGGGCAGCGTGTTATTTTTAATACAATCAATCCATTCCTGCTGTGGCATTTCTTCTCCGATTCTTGGAAATTTCTGAGCCGGTGGATTTTTCAGGAATTCTTTCCATTCTTCCTCCGGAACGATCAGTTTCGGATCATTTGGTCTTCCACCTGTTATTAAGGTTTTCTTCTCGCCAATCATCACCATGCCTGAACCCGGCAATTTGTCGATTCCCCATTCCGGACGAATTTCAGGTTTAGAACCACCTTCGTGCCAGAATAAATTAACCGGAGCTTTATCTCCGCGGGCGCCAAACTGATAGGCAATCACCGATTCATCGGGTATAAAACTATGATCAGGAACCGGATTTGGAACCGTTGCTTCAACGGTATGCGGCATTCCAAGATTAAGCGCCCAGAATGGACCATCGAGTGTATGGCACGACCAATCGCCTAAAAGACCATTGCCGAAGTCGTAGAAACCTCTCCATGATTTTGGACAATATGCGCTGTTGTATGGATGTTCGGCAGCCTGACCCAACCACAAATCCCAGTCGAGGCCGGCACGCACAGGCTCTGCCGATGGAGGAAAACTGTCAGGTTTGGTCCAGTAACCACCGGGTTTAAAATCATAAGGACCAAACCATGCATGAACTTCTTTGACTTGTCCAAGAACATCCGCTTCATACCATTCTCTGATTTGCCGGATTCCATTGGTCGTATGACCCTGATTCCCCATCTGCGAAACGATTCCGTAATGTTTGGCCGCTTTTTTCATGGTACGTAACTGCCAGATATTGTGCGCCAAAGGTTTCTCCACATAAACATGTTTTCCCAACTGCATGGCAACCATTGTCGCAGCAAAGTGAGAATGGTCAGGAGTCGAGATGATCACTGCATCGATCTGGTTGGCCATTTCGTCGAACATGACACGGAAATCTTTATATCTTTTAGCTTTTGGAAATGCTTTAAAACCATCAGCGGCACGTAAATCATCCACATCACAAAGGGCAACCACATTTTCAGCCAAAATCTTCCTTTTCTGACCATCCTTTCCTGCGCTATCTTTGGCATCCACAAACAGTTTCTCCCAGTTATCTTCTCCCCGGCCACCAACACCAATTATTGCAATATTTAATTTGTTATTTGCTGAGCAACTAAACAGGTTTGGAATTATTAATATTCCTGCCGCCGCAACCGAAGTTGATTTCAGGAATGTTCTGCGCGAAAAATCTTTCATATGTTAATAATTTTTAAGCCCCCTCCAAACCTCCCCTGAAGGGTGAGGCTTTAAAAAAGCATGTCTTCATTTTTGGTTTTATAATCATCCTCCTATGCGTCAAAATTTTGTCATGGAGGTTTCATTTTTATGATTTTTTGTTTCTATTTCCTGAACGAATCTGGCCATCGGTACTCAAGAACCTTCTGACCGCCTTTCTCACGAATCCAGGTATCGAACTGTCGCTGACCTTCCTTTAAAACTATTACACGTCCACCCGGCTTCGGATCATGAACCGGATCTTTCATCACTTTAGTAATCCGCCCATAAGCCAGAGCAATGTTGTGATAGGTTCCAATGTAATCATTCATATGATCATGTCCCACAAACGTACCCATCACATCGCCACATTCGAGCATGGCGGTAAACATTCCGCTATTGATTTCAGGACTGCAAATTTCCTCATTTTTAACTCCAAAAGTCATTGAAGCTGGATTATTCAAGGCAATTTTATATTCAGGAAGCGGAATATGAAAAAAAGCAAGTGCCGGTAACGGAATCCCTTTGTTAACATGAGTGAATTTTTTGCTGCTATTTCGGTACCATTCAATCTGTGAGAAATCGAACCAACCGTAACCGTCAACATTGGGCTGAAGTGTACTATAGTCATTCGAATCCATGCAATATAACAAAGCTTTAGGATTTTTTTCTTTTCCATAAACCGGAAAAATAAAATTCGAATTTCCTTTGATCTTGCCTTTATCATCGTTATAACAAAATGGAAGTTTTTGCAGAAAGTCAGCAACCCGCTTCCGGTCATAACCGCGCTCCGATTCGTGATTTCCAAAAACGACTATCCAAGGAACTTTTGCTTTGCTAAAAACGGCAGAAAAGCGCCGGAAACCTTCTTCAGGATTTTCCTCGGTAACAATATCGCCGGTAAGAACAACCAGATTGGGCTTCTCTATTTCCAAAACTTGCCGGATGGTTTCATAAACATCCAAATTGTCGCCATCGACAACATGCACGTGCGTATCGGTAAACTGAACGATTTTAAACTCCCCGTTCCCATTGAATTTTAATTGGCTGGCAGGTTGTGCACCAACTGATACGATGAGGGCACAGAATAATAGATTGAATATGAATAAATTCTTCATTGTATATTTTGTTTTTTACCCCTGACAGGGTTTCAAACCCTGTCAGGGGTACTACTGCACTATCCTATTTTTTTATACTGAATGAGTCAATCAACTTATTCGCTGAATTTAATGCAGTATAGGTCATTTGATTACCGTCAATTTTCATATATTGATAAAGATCGCCATCAGTATTTCTGACTGCTGCATACGGTTCGTCGGTAATTGCCCGGGGACCGGTCGGAATTCCAACCGAAATCACATAAGCAGTTCCGTCATTGTAAGACTTTACAACCTTTCCGGCTTTCATCGGGTTGGAGCGCATGTAATAGTGAATATGTCCGCTCATCACCATGTCCACATGGTATTTGTCAAAAATCGGACCCCATGCTTTCTGGATGTTGAAATACGGTTCTTCCCAGTTATATGGAGGAAAATGAAACATCACAAATTTCCAGGTCGCTTCGGTATGAGCGAGTTGATCTTCAATCCAGGAAGTTTGGATATCAATCGGGGAAGTAACATCGACCATCAGGAACAAGGCATTTTTATACCGGAATGAATAGCTGTGTTCCGGAGGAACACCAACAGGTCCGATTTTCGGATAGCTGAACAATTCGCGGTACATCAGCGCACCCAAACCGCTGCGGTTATCGTGATTTCCAAGCACATTCATAAACGGTTTGCGGGAAATTACATCTTTGGAAAATTGAAACAAATCGTCCCATTGATTCCGGAACAAACCATCGCTAACCATGTCGCCGGCAATGGAATAAAACGCAGCATCCGGATGTGCCTTTTCAGCGATATTGTGCAACTCTCCAAATTTAGGATCGTGGTGCGTATCGCCAAACCAGATGAAAGAGAATTTGTTATCAGCAGCCGCAGTAGCAAAAGTGTGATTTTCAGTCCAATCGGTTTGCGGAACTATTTGATATTCATAAGTCGTTCCTGGTTTTAAATTCCGAAGCTGAACGGTAAAACGGTTGATATACCTATCGTTCATCAAAACGCGGTCTTCCAACCGATATCGTTCGGCTTTGGCTGCCAACTCTTGTGTGCCGCCTTTCTCGCGGTATTTTACTTCACCGCTTGAAACCGTTGTATCAGTTCGCCACTGAATATCCATTCCGGTTGAAGCATCCGAACTCCAGGTTAACATGAGCTGATCAGGCGTTTTAGAAGATGGATAATCGGTTGTCCGAAAAGCGCCAATAATGTGCGTTTCGGTTCCCCGTCCACGAATGGTGGTGAGCAACTTTTGGCCTTTCATAGCTTCCGGAACATGCCTTAAAACCAACTCATCCCAGTCGTGATAAACAAAAGCACTGTCTTCCAATACTCCGACAAACTGATTTTCAGGAAAGAAATTACTGAGTTCCAGCTTGTCATTTTTATTCTGAGGAGCCACTGAGACGAAATAATGAAGCATGTAATTTTCAAAGCCATTGATTCCCAATTCGACCTTCCCGGCATCAAACGGTTTTTGCCAAACTTCATAGGTAACCTGTTCGTTATTCATCTTCAGGTCAGTTTTTTTGAATCCGCTTTCGCTCAGCCAAAAAGGGATATCCTTCTGTTCAATACTTCGCATGATTGACACCACGACGGGAACATTCACAGTAAACATCCAGTGACGGGTAGCCAGAGCGTGAAGATCTTCTTTAGAAAAAAGAGCCATGACCTGATCGTATTTCAGGTCAGACAACTGTTTGGCATCCATTGTCTGGTATAACCTTGAAATGGTTTTGTCCATCACACTTTTCACCGATTCTTCTTCCGTTTTCTGCTGACAGGAATCCAGAGTGCCGAAAATCAGGAACATAATCAGGTAAGCAGATAACTTTGAAAATTTGCTATCTTTCATTTTTAACTTCTTTATTTGTGATCTGCATTTTTCAGATTGGGATGAACTTTCCAGGTTGCATCGGGTCCAAAACGGTATTGATAGTTGTACTTATTCATCTTTTCATAAGCAGGATATTGGTAGATCAGCCGGTTTGTTCCCAGGAACAACAGACTTGATAAAACCATTACTCCAACTGCCTTCACCCATAATTGCTTATAATAAGGCTTGTAATTTTCTACTTCATTTATCACAAACTTCTCTTCATCGCGTGGCAACAGGAGTACCAATACCGTTGCCAGAATGGCATTTACAAAAATCACCCATTCGGTTAGCATCCGACTCGGATGCCATCCGGTTAAAGCCCGTTCAAAATTGGCAACCACCATGATCCAGAGAATAATCAGGAAAATGAGCTGTCCTTTGGCCAGGTTGCTTTTGGGAATAATTGGAAGCGGCGAGCGATAATGTCGCACAACGATTATGATGCAGGCTGCAACCAAGAGCACCCAGGTCAGGTTAAACCAACCGAGCGGTGAGGCATGGAGGAAATCCAGACCGGGAAATCTTCCGAGGTAAGGCAAATCCCATTGCGCAGGCAAAGTCTCAGTAGTTCCATCAACATGAGTGATCAACTTATTCCAGATTTCAGGTTTCAATTGTTCGCTCCAAACGGCTACATTTTTAACGACATTGAAATAAGTCAATGCCAGCATTACAAATAAAGCAGCGAAAGCTTTTGTCCATCTTCCTTTTAATAATAAGCCTTTTTCCTCCTGATCGTTGTGCAAGGTGATTCGCGAAGCTAAAAAACCCAAAGCCACTGCGATCGAGATTCCATTCACGAATCCATAGCTTTGCTCCAGAAAACTGTGCCAGTTTTGCGACTGCCAGTTGGCCCAGGTTGATGTGATTGAATTGAATTCAGGACTTCCGGGTAAAATACCCTTGTTTTCGAGAATACGCGGATTTCCAAACGAGGTCATGATTTGCTGAACCCAAAGAATTCCGGAGAAACCAAGTCCGCCAATTGTTCCGCTGATGAGCGAAGCCACAGCAACAGGCCGCAGATTGTTGCGCCACAACCAGATGCTTGTTGCGACAAAAACTCCGAGGATTCCGGCCCAGTCATCAGAGCGCGGTGGAGTCATCCGCAGTCCTCCAATTGAGGTAAAGAACAAACTCCCGAAAACCGGAAAAATTAAGAAAGAAATCAGCCAGCCACTTCCCATCCAGGCAATCAATGAAGATCCGTTCTTGAATTTACCATGGATAACAAAATAGATCGAGATTCCGATGATCAGCCCGATAAACCAACCAATATGTTGCGGATAATCACTAAACCATTGCGGCCAGTTATTCAGCAAATTCGATGCTTCGTAGGCTTGTTTCCCGGTTTCAGGATTGATATACGATGGATCGCCCTGAAAGTAAGTCAAAGCAGTTGCAAATTTACCATCCAGACCTGTTGAATGGAGCAGCAATTGAAAGCCGCCTCCTGAAATAGCTCCGCCTAAAGCAAAAACAGGCAAAAACAAGCGAGTCAGGTCACCTTTTCGGTTATAGAGGTCATAAATCCATGCACTGATGAGTGCCAAAAATGCAGGAAGATAATCGGCATCGAACCAGTAGAGCGGATTTTTGTGCCGCGACCAGGTATCGTCAAAAAGAGCATTAGGCTCCAGGATTTTGGCGATGGAATCTTCGGCCAGATCTAGAAAAATCCAGGCTCCCCAAAGAAAAAGGAGTGGTTTGAAAATGCTGATCAGCCGTTCCCTTGAAGCGACTCCGGCAAAGGCAGTTCCGGCAACACCCATTCCGGCCCATGTAAAACCAAGCAGGAATGTGGCCGCAAATCCGTAGACTTGTGAAACTGCATGTCCGCTGTTGGCATATGAAAGAACCTGCATATAAGATTGTGATGCCCCAAACCCCCAGCCCAGAGCGCCGAAGAAAGCAAAATAAGGAATGCGTTCACGCCAGTCTTCACGACCTGACAAGAGTGCCACTGTAATGGCTGCAAGACAACCGGCAAATGCGGCACCATATTCATGACCAAAATTTCCCCGGATTCCCCATCCAATTGAAAGGGACAGTCCAACCAGCAAGATTGTTCCCAAACGCCGGCTTGGATTTAGTTTAGTTGAATTCATCCTGATTTTGAATGTATTTAATTGATTTGTCTTCGAGATAAAAGTTTTGCTATTGTTGCAAATTGGAAAGTTGTAAAAGCATGCGCCTGACCTAAAGATCAGGACACATGCCATCAAACCAAACCAAACCTAACTAAAACAAAAACAAAAAACTGTTATCGAGAGTCATGTCAATATTTGATAACACGACGCTATTTTTTATCTGCAGGTTCATTGATTACTCCCAGGTATCTTCCCATCCAATAGGGTAATAACCAGATATCACCGGCACTACTTTCGGAAGTTCCGTTGGCGCCTGTCCTGTCGATGTTAAACATGTTTCCGTTGTGCCGTTGAATTGGGCGTTCATCAGGGGGAAGAACTTCTTCAGTAGTTTGATTCCTGAAATTGGGAGCAATTAATTGAATATCTTTCCGTTGACTATTCCTGATGTCCCATTCTATCAAATCCAAAGGATGTTCTTTCAGGAAACATACCGATTCGTCCAGGTCAAATTTTGTAGTAACCATCGCTGTAAAAATATTCCAGGCCGCTTCCTTTTCAGGCCGCTCAATTTCCCAATGGTCAATAATCGCGTCTTTGAACTTGGCTTTCAGTTCATCATTCAGAGCATAACGATAAAGACCCCAGTAACCAATGAAATACATTTCATCATCGGAATGGTTCCAGCCGTCTGACAGTTCTTTGCTTAACTGATCAGCATCTTCAGGTGCATGTCCGATTGATTTCATTGGCCGCATTAAGTTTTCGAGATAACCGTATCTGGTTAGTAATTCAAGAGCTTTCGTTTTATAAATCTCCTTGTGGGTAAAATGGTATGCGGTCTGGAGCATTGCGGTAATGTTTGACGAGCAGATTTTCCGGTCGCCAACATTGATTGGCCTTGCATTCACATATTCCGGATTCCAGCGGCCCCAGGTTGTTGGTTTTCCGTCAAAATCGACCAGGTACATGTTGTGATCAACAATGTGCTGCATCAGAATATCTATCAGGTGGATTGCCCGTGTTTTCATTTCAGGCACATCAACCAGTTCGGCCATTGCACCCAGGGCAAATATATGTCCGATTGCTTCGTCGCTGCTTGTGGTTGCTTTCCAGTCCCACTCCGGATCTTTGGCATGACGCCAGCGATTGGAATCAGATAGTTTTTCGATCATACCGCTGCGTTCAAATGAACGGGCAGGAAATCCGACTTCATTAGAATTAATGGTGTAGAGTCGTTCCAATGCATCGAGCGATTCGCGGCAATTCTGCAAAGCATCGTCCGATTTGGTTACCGCATACCTGAAAACTTCTCCTCCAAGGTACATAGAAGTCCATAAACCATCATTGTCTGAATCACTCAAATATCCGGTTGACAGGTTGCCGTTTTTCAATCCGTCCCATGATGCATTAAATCCATTCCGGATGTGACGTTGGCGAACCTGCTGTTCGTAATACATGGCCTTTTCTTCCAATGTCTGGTTTTTAAAACAGATCTGACCCAATCCCCTGTGGGTCAATACCAAAACTGAATGATCAGGTCCTTCAGAAATATGACTAACCTGATCGCCCGGGAGCCAGCGTTCGCCGTTGTAGTAATTGTATTTTCCATCTTCACGAAGCATGAATGCCCCGAGTGTTGAACCGAACCAGACTTTTCCGTTGATGTCATCCACACAAGTAATATCTGTGCAAGGAAGTTTCCGGTGGATTTCACCGTTTTGTTTTTTAGAACTATTATTGAATTCGATGTAGCCATTTTTGGTTCCGATAAAGGTTTTAGTTCCTTTATCAGTCAGGTCGAAGGACGTAAAATTAGTTCCTTCAAAAACTTTAGTCAACTGTTGAGCTGCCAGTGAAAAAGTGCTCAATGACTTTGTTCCCAAAATCCAGAACAGATTGTTATCAGCTGAATACCGGATGTCAATGATTTCATCGGTCAGTTTTCCGGTCCAGAGTGTTTTTGAATCCTTGATGCATTTGATTGTATTTCCATCGGAAACCAGGAATGTAAAATCAGGACTTCCGGCGAACAGTTTGGCATTGGGTAATTCGTGTTTTGAAAAGATGCTTCCAGCCCAGGAATTGCTGAAAACGGCAACCTGATCGAGGTAAATCAATTGGTTTTCGTACAAGGAAATATTGGCCAATTTCTTATTGTCCATTGCCCGGTAACTCTTGTCGGGCTCAATCATTCCGGGATAAAGGAATGCACCTCCAGATGGTTTAAGCAAACCTTCAGACGAAAGTATTTGAATGTTCCCGTTCCGGTCGGAAGCTACTTTTTTAAGTTGGGTTGATGCACTGGTAATGTAATATTTTACACTGTATTCCTGTTGGAAAGGCACATCCTGATAAACAGGCGGCTGGTTATTTTGTGCCAATAATCCTTTAGGTTGGATCACCAAAAAGCAAAAAAATAAAATTATAAGGGTTCTTGTTTCTAACATGGTTCAGGGCTTTTCTTCAGAAAAAAAGTGCTGTCAACAAAATCAACAGCACCTTTATAAAATTTAGCATTAAAAAAAGAATGCCACCTCCAATAGGTGGTGGCATTCTGTATAAAGAAATTAAGAGTACTTGAAAATTATTGTAACAACCACATTTTTGACCATGAACTGTCGTTGCCATCTTGAGCAGTAAATGCTGTCTGAACCAATTTATCAATGGCGACCTTTGCATTAACACCATTCTGGTTTAATTCATTCTGGTCATAACGGAAACGAATTGGTAAAGCAAGTCGCTGACCTTTAGTTCCAAAAGATAACACTGGGAAACCTGTTCTTCTCCAATCGCACCATGATTCCATAGCTACCTGATAGTTAGCAATGTATTTCTGAGTTATGATTTGTTTCAAAGAGCTATCAAAAGCTACGCCGGCATTCTTGATATATGAACTATAGCTGTCACCAACACCCCAGGCGTTTAATGAAGCCTGAATTCCTTTTTCATACCAGGATTTTTGTGCTCCAACGGAATACCCTTTTTGGGCAGCTTCCGCCAAGATGAAACAAACTTCAGAATAGGATATGATTTTGGCTTTTAACATGTCGCCATTTGTGGCTTTGAACATATCGCTGATAGCCGATACGGAAACATTGGCCCCACCTTGTTTTGGAGTTGGGTTCAAATTGTATCCCATTGGTTCCGCTTTCATATATGCAAGCGGAAGTCCAACGTATTGTGCAGTATCGATTAATGTAGCAGAAATCGGTCCATTCGCACCGGTAATTACCTTGTCATTATCAGCTGCCCATGTGTTTTTATTATAAATGATAAAATTGTGGGTTGCGGTAACCAATGAATCCGGATTTACATACCTGACATTTTCAACGATTACATCGGCTGCAGGAGCATACTCTTTAGAAATCTTAACCTGAAGAATAACTTTATTGAACCAAACCGAAATACGCGGATCGTTCACGCCTGTAAGAATATCCCGGAATCCGGAACAAAGTTGCAACCTGGTAAAATTACTTGATGAACCTGCATCATCTACTGTATTTGCAGGCCACCGTTGGTTAGGATTACCGGTGTATGCCATTTCTGCATTATCATCATTCGAGGTGAAAATGGGAAATTGTGCTGGATTAGACATTATTTCTTCAATTCCGGCTTTTGCAACATCAGGAAGTTTAGCCGAAATACGAAGGTAATATCTTAACAATAATGAGTTGGCAAATTTTCTCCACTTCGCCGGATCACCACTATACAATACGTCTGCATTTTGGTTAATCTGCTTGTAGGAATCAACGGATTTAGACAACAGCGTATTCGCTGACTTAAGATCTGCAATAATTCCTTTGTAAATGGTTTCCTGGGTATCAAATGCAGGAAATAAATCGGCTTGTGTTCCACCAGCAGCATTAACTGCAGCAGTGTAAGGAGCATCGCCCCAGCCATCAGTAATCTGGCCAAAGTTGAATGCTTTCAATACAAGTCCCAATCCTTCCTGAAATTCCATTCCTTCAGTTTTTGAACGGTCAATCAGATGATAGATATTCCTGAGATTTCCATAATAGCCACCCCAGTCACGACCGTCAACCCAAGTGAAGTTATTTCCACCGGAGCCCCAGCCACTTTTCTGAACATACGACATGGCGCCAGCCACATCTCCCTGATAATTATTATCCTGATATGGCAGTGCCGTTGCAGTGATAACTGTTGGCACCATAAAATTTGGATTTACAGTGGTTGGATCGACAGCATTCGGGTTCACATTTAATTCGGTAAGGTCTTTGCAGGAGGCAAAAACTACCATTATCAGAACCGGAAATAATTTATAATGTGTTTTCATAAATTTCATATTTAATATTTTTATAGTTTAGAAACTTACATTGAGTTTGAAACCTACAGGAATAGTCCATGGAGTAGCATTGTACCTTTCAATACCTTGTTTAAACTGGGTACTTCCAGGTCCGGTAACTCCATTTTCAGGTTGAAACGCCATTTCAGGATCGATACCGATTTTGGCTTTTGTCCATAAAATGACATTGCTTGTATATACAGAAACAAATGCGTTCTGAATGCCAATAGATTTTAATGAAGGAAGTTTATAGGAAAGCGTTAAGTCTCTTAATTTGACAAAATCAGCATCGAAAGTTGCAGTTTTGGTTAAACCCCATCCATACATGTCACCATACCGGTCAGAGGTATCACCTGTTGGAGTCAACCATTCCTGTTCCATCGTAAATTTACCGTTGGCATCATAAGATCCGCTAACACCTGGAACAAATGTTCCATCATTCAATGTAATTCCGGAATCGGTATATGGTAAACCGCCCTGCGCAGCAGTTGGACCACCTACTACAGGAAACGCTGTGCCGTTAGGACCAAATAAACTGGCATTTTGTTTTAACCAGGTTGCCATATCGACGCCTGCAGGTACATGGATAAATGTATTCAGAATCCGGTTTCCATGCATGTCCGACTCTTCATAACGCATGGTTTGAGAAACAAACTGACCTCCCTTTCTCCAATCGATAGTTGCGCTGAGGGTAAAGTCTTTATATCTCACCGATGTATGAATTCCCATAGTAAAGTCTGGATTGAAGTTGCCAATTACAGGAGCAACCCTTTTTCCATTTTTCTCAAGTGTTCCATCTTCCTGATCCCAGCCGCCATCGAGAAGTGGCCATCCGTAATAAGGCGATGTTTTATCTTCAACCCTCAAATATTTTTTATCAACAATATTTCCTATTTGCTCTCCAACCCAGGTCATTGCACCACCTTTGGCATCAGTCCATAAGGTAATATGAGTAAACCCAGGAGCAAGTTCTTCAACTGTTGACCTGTTTTTGGAGTAAATCACATTAAGATCCCAGGTCCAGTCGTTGGTTTTGATTGGAGTACCACCTATCGAAAGTTCGATACCTTTACTCGAGATCAAACCTGCATTGTATTGCATATAAGAACTACCCGTTGAAGGAGTAAGATTTGTTGAAAGAATCTGGTTTCTGTTTTCAGAAGAATAATAGGTTCCTTCAAATTTCAGTCGGTTTTCCAAAAGTCCCAGATCTAACCCAATTTCCTTTGAAGTTTTAATTTCAGGTTTTAAATTAGGTAATAACAAAGTGCCTGAAGTGGTAAGTTGTGTTTGGTCTCCCCATGATCCGGCATTGCCCATTGAATTCTGCAACATATATGGATTAGTATCATTACCAACCTGTGCCCAACCCGCTCTTACTTTTAAAAGCGAAACTTTAGGTCCCAAATCGAACATGTGATTCACCAATAAGCTTAAAGATGCCGATGGGTAAAAATAAGAACGGTTTTCAACCGGTAAGGTACTTGACCAATCATTTCTGGCGGTCAGATCGAGATAAGCCATATCTTTATATCCAACAGAACCTAATGCGTAAATACTATAAATTCCTTTTTGACCGATTCCTGAGCCAGTAATAATATTACTCGGAGCCATGTTACCTACATTAAAGATTCCGGGAAGAATTAATCCTGAACCTCCACTTTTCCCTTGGATAGTACTATAGTTAGAGAACTGGTACATCGCGTTTCCTCCCAAAGAGGCAGTAATATTAAAATCGGTGGCTTTCTTGGAATAGCTTAACAGGAAATCTGCATTTCGTTCTCTTCTGTACGAATTTATTAACCCATATAAGCCTTTACGTTCACCAGTATAACTTTTTGAAATTTTGGTATCCTGGAATTCATGGTAAGCATCCAGCGAATAGCGCGCAAAAAATGCCAGGCTTGGAAGAATCTGATAATCTAATTTCACATTTCCGTAAATCCGGTCTCTCTGGAAGCCATTATTCACTTCATTAGCAAGGAAATATGGATTATTTACATAGCTCGTAGGATCATCCAATGTATAAGGACTATTCTGCATGATACCTTCCTGACCTGGTTTCCAGTAATTTTTCATGGAAAGAATATCGATGGAAGGATTGATTTGATAAAACGCCTGCATCGGGTTTGTTCCTCTATTACCAGCAGGACGGTTTTTAGCACCGGTGGAACTAAAATTAAAGTTAGAATTTATCTTTAGTTTGGAGGTCATCTTTACAGTAGAGTTCAACGATATTGAATTTTTATGCAAATCGTCGTTTGGAATCAGACCTTTACCTTCCATATTATTATACGAAATACGGTAGTCAACCCGATCAGTAGCATCAGCTACTTCGATGTTATTGGTTGTAGTATATCCTGTCTGGAAGAAATTTTTAGCATTATTTGTATGGTCGACCAACGCAGTTGCAGTCAGTTTACCACTTGCATCATAATAAGGCCATTGGTAAGCCAACATCCCTTTATTCAACTGAGGACCAGCCCAGTTGGTTTCTGTTGGATCAATGGAAATGTAATCCATATTGTTACTTGGCCGGTTATCTTGTGTAAACGGACGCTGACCATAAGCAAATCCATTATTCAAGAGGTTATCAAGGTACTTATAGGGAGAATCAATAACTGTATTAGAAGTGATAGTAACTCCCAGGCCTTTCTTTTTCTTTCCTGATTTGGTTGTGATCAATACAACTCCGTTACCAGCTCTTGATCCATAAAGTGCCGCAGCACTTGGACCTTTTAAAACTGATAACGATTCAATATCATCAGGATTAATGTCGGAAATGGCATTTCCATAGTCAACCCGGTTATCATTACCTATTTGTGAAACGTTATTCACTGTATTAGACATAGGAACACCATCGACAACAAAAAGCGGCTGATTGTCGCTGGTTAGGGAAGACGCCCCACGAATAACCATACTTACAGAAGACCCCATACCACCTGTTGAACTAATAGCTACACCGGAGACTTTTCCAGCGAGTGAATTCAACACGTTGTCCGTTGCAACCTTTTGTAACTCTTCACCTTTAACTTCACCTACAGAGTAACCCAATGATTTCTTTTCACGGGAGATACCCAATGCAGTGACAACTACCTCATCAAAATTGACTGTCACGGTAGTTAAAGTAGCATTAACTACTGCTTTACCGTTTACAGGAATTTCCTGAGTTGCCATTCCGATAAAGGTAAAAACCAAAGTCGACTGAGCATTTGGAACAGCAATGTTGTACTTACCATCGCTATCAGTAACAGTAGCACCTTTTGTGGTACCTTTTACTACGACAGTTGCTCCGGGAAGAAAACCGCCATCAGAGCTCTTCACAACACCACTCACTTTAATTTGGGCAAATGCTGTGCTTGTCATAAAAGCAAACATTCCCAAAAGGAGCAATTGCAAGAATTTTCTTTTCATAGATTAAAATTTATAGTTATTAATAATGTTGGCCGCTTCCAAATTTGAAGTATAGCTCAAGAACATTCAACAGGTCAAAGATTAGAATTTGAAAATGATAAAGCTTATAGAATATTATTTTTATTGCATCATATTTTAACATCCGTGATCATATATTAACATCAATTTTTTAGCTAAACCGATTTAAGAATTGAATAAAGTTAAAATTCAATCACAAAAATGATAATCTTCCTTAAATGAAGAGCGACAAATCAATTGCCTGTATGTTTCAGGAAAATTGAAAGCAGATATTCATTTCACTATTCTCTGTCGAATATTTAATTCCCTTTAAATCCGAAATTCGTGCAATATCTGCCAGAAATACTGATTATCAGGGGTCCAACTAACTTCAGTATTCAGATTTGGCCGATATAGAGATTTCAATACAATCAAAAATAGAACAAAAATCTTCAATTTACCAGTTTTTTATTGCATGAAACACATCGAATTTTAACCTTTTATCCTTCTGTATAGTTTTATCTGACAAATAGTTATTATTACAATAAGCTGCTGATAAGCTAAACTATTTTGCTATTTTATCATTAGAATTATTCATTATTCTTTCGGATTATTGTTTTCACGAGTATTATTTTCGGGTAAACTTACTAAGTCATGGAACGATACCAAATAGCAGTTACACTTTTTTTATTCATTGCCATATCTTCTGCCGGTTTTGGCCAGTCAGCAGACTTTTCCAATGCATCGATACTTTTTCCTGAGAAGAAAAATTTTCATATAGCAAAAGCCGTTCAGGTTTTGAGTGAGGAAATTCAAAAACGAACAAACCTTGACCTTCCGCTTACTGAAAAATATTCATTGAAAGGAAGACCCGTCATCGTTGTTGGTGTGGAAGCCCAAATGAATAAAATTCCGGAAACTTTTACCGCTGCATTAAATAAGCTTCCGGATACCGGAAAGGACGGCTATAAAATTATTCTTCCTGATAATCACACGATTGTCATTGCAGGTCACGATGAACGGGGTGCACTTTACGGTGTTGGTCGTTTGTTGAGGCAGGCAGAACTGCGTAACGGACAAATTCTTATTCCCGGAGATTTAAATATTTCTTCCACACCAATGTATCCGATTCGTGGTCACCAGATGGGTTACCGCCCCAAAACCAATGCCTACGATGCCTGGACAGTTGCCCAATACGACCGGTATATACGCGATCTGGCCATCTTCGGAGCCAACAGCATTGAAATTATGCCACCCCGCACAGACGACGACGCCACCAGCGTCAACATGAAAATGCCAGCCATTCAGATGATTGCCGAGCAATCGCGCATTTGCAAGGAATATGGGCTGGACGTCTGGATGTGGTATCCAAACATGGGGAAGGATTACACTTCACCCGATTCCATACGAAAAGAACTGGACGAACGGGAAAAGGTATTCAGTGTACTTCCCAAACTGGATGCACTTTTTGTTCCGGCGGGCGATCCGGGCGATCTGGAACCGGATGTACTTTTTAGCTGGCTCGAAAAAGAAGCCGTGGTGCTGCACAAATACCACCCGAATGCTAAAATTTGGGTTTCACCACAGGTTTTTAAACCAAGTAAAGAATGGTACCGGAAATTTTACGAGCACGTCAACCGGCAATACGACTGGTTTGGAGGGATCGTTTACGGACCATGGATAAAAACTCCGCTTCCTGAAGTCAAAAAACTGATCAATCCATCGGTTGCCATCCGACTTTATCCGGATATCACGCACAGTTACAGTTGCCAGTATCCCGTACCGGATTGGGACATCGCTTTTGCCATGACTCTGGGCCGGGAATGCATCAATCCTCGTCCTGAAGATGAGAAGTACATCCACAACTTATATGCTTCTTTAGCTAACGGAAGCATCAGCTATTCGGAAGGCACCAATGATGATGTGAATAAATTCGTTTGGAGCGATCAGGATTGGAATCCAAAAAAACCAGTTTTGGAAACACTTCGCGATTATTCACGCTATTTTATCGGACCTGATTTCACCGAAGGAGTAGCGCAGGGATTGATCGCTCTTGAACGGAATTTCCGCGGACCGCTTTTATCGAATGAGCAGGTACAGCGCACCTTTCAACAATGGCAGGATATGGAGAAAAATGCTCCTTCAGGTGTTCTGAGTAATCCACGCTTTCAAAGCGGATTGATCAGAGCATATTTCGATGCCTATACTCAGCGGAGGCTAATTTATGAAACTTCACTCGAACGTGAAGCCAGGAATATTCTTGAAAACTCGAAAGCGGCCGGTTCAAAAACTTCAATCGCCGAAGCCCAAAATACGCTCGCTCTCGCTCATGAAAAGCCGGTTTCTCATGAATTAAAAGAACGATGTCTGGCTTTAGCTGATTCGTTATTCCGAAGTTTTGGAGCACAATTGACCGTTGAAAAGCACCATGCCATGAGCGGAAGGGGAAATTTCATCGACAACCTTGACATTCCGCTGAACGATGCACTTTGGATTCTCGATCAGCTGAACCGGATTGAAAAACTAATCACCGAACCGGAACGACTGGCGGCAATCGACCGGATGTTGCACCGCACCGATCCCGGTCCCGGTGGATTTTATGACAACTTTGGAAATCCGGAAGCATGGAAACGGGTCAAAGCAAAAAAGACATGGAAAGAAGATCCCGGAAGTCTGGAATCACCACGGGTGAGCTTTGGCGTTGGACTTTCCGGAGTGGATTGGGTACACGAAATTGTTGCCAAAGGTTTTGAAGGTCAGACAACGCCTTTGGCATGGATGAATCAGATCAACACCTTATATGATACTCCGCTCGAAATGGAATACGACAATCTGGATCCTCATGCTGAATACACTTTGAAAATTGCCTATACCGGCCGGTTCCGTTCCAACATGAAATTGGTTGCCGATGGAGTGATGATTCACAATTTCATCCGCATGGGAACTCAGCCTTTGTTTGAATTTCAACTTCCGAAGGAAATAACTAAAGACGGAAAGGTAACATTCACCTGGACCTGCGGTGATGATACCAAAGGCGAAGGCGAACGCGGCTCGCAGGTTGCTGAAATCTGGCTGATCAGGAAATAACGGATCAATCGGTTATTGGGATTTTATCAATAGCCGAAGCCTTCAGGCTTCGAAAAAAAGTGAATCGAATAAAGGCTTTAGCCCAAAAGGTTTTCAATTTTGGCTAAAGCCAATACAAGACGGAATCTTTTCAACGGCATAAATGCCGTTGCTATTGATTATCTCCAAATAACCGAAAGTTCAGAAAATAATGGAATGATATCTAGCACATAAAGAATACACTATGAACCGAAAATTTATCCTCTGCATCTTGATTTCTATTTTCCTTTTCGGAACAATAGATGCTCAGCAACTATCACCGCAACCCGCTGTTTCCGGGCAATGGCTCAAAACGTGGTTTTTGTGCGGACCAATTCCCCTAAAAGTGCCGGCCAATCCTGCCGAAACATACAGTCATCTGGCTGGTTTTGATACCGACTACCTGGTAAAATCCGGTGGTGAGCAAAACCTTTCGGTCAAAACAGGAGATTTGGTAAAATACTCCGGCGGATCGGCAAAATGGAAGCTCTACAATTCTCCGGATTCGATTATTGATCTGGATAAAGCCGTTTCAAAGGCTGATCCGGTTTTTGCATATGCCTATACTGAAATTCAGGCCAGAGAAGACAAAGTCTGGTTTATTGGTTTTGGTACAAACGATGGCGGAAAGCTTTGGGTAAACGGCCTGAATTTTTGGGACTTTCAGGAACCACGCGGAATTTCGGTTGACGGAGATATGATTCCGGTTTTGCTGAAAAAAGGAAAAAACACCTTGCTTTTTAAAATTGAAGAACGCGGCAATCGTTGGGGTTTTTGTGCCCGTTTTCTGACATTTTCAACTGAAAAACTGGCTGCAAGAACTGATCTTTTCAGGATTACAACAGATGAGAAAGGTGAATCTGCCATTGCTTCTGCTTATGTGGCACCTGTACTTCAACAATTGATTCAAAATCTGAACATTGAAATCATCAATCATCAAAACACTTCGGTGCTGAAAGAGGATCGTTCGACCAATTTCACCGGAAAGTTGGATATAAAATCAGACCGGTACCAATCCTATGATGCGGTTCTGAACATTCAGTTTAAAGATGGAAATAAAATTGAACAGAAATATTCACTCTTCGCCGGAAAACGCGAAAAATACAATCTGTTTTCAGATCAGAAATCTGACTACCGGATTGCAATCAGCAAACAGGCATCCGAATCGGAACAATGGGCTGCGAAAGAACTTCAGCATTGGCTGAAAGAAATTGGCGGTGCCGAATTGCCCATTCAGGATCTGAATCAAGCTTTTGCAGGTCATCAGATTATTATTGGCTACAACGAACTGGTCAAAGCCGAAACCGGTGAAAATGCTCCGGCTGATCTGGATGAATCGTTCCGTTATTTCAATTCAGGAGCGGATATCCTGATATATGGTGGGAAAATGCGAGGAACGATGTATGGAGTCATGGCTTTTCTTGAAAATGAGTTGGGTTGTCGCTGGTACACTAAGGAAGTATGCGTGATTCCAAAGCGAAAGGAGTTTAGTTTCAATTGGCTCGATCATTCTGAAAAACCTGGAATACGCGTTCGGAATGATTTCTATTTTGAAGCTTTTGATCCCATCTGGGCTGCCCGAAACCGGATGAATGGAACGCTGGGATTCAGTGAATCCCGAAAACAACCCGGTGGAATGGAGAGTTACTGGGCCGTGCATAC
>CAILJH010000135.1 GCA_903834475.1 uncultured Prolixibacteraceae bacterium
ACCGATGTACTGCCTGATGAATTTATCTTCTTTCGCACAAACATGCTCAAATTTACGAATGGGACACCCATTTTCAAAATTCATCCCAGTAAAATCAAGCCTCCCAGAGGACATTTTTGAAAAGTGCGGAAAACAGGAAGTAAGGCAAACTGCCATTGCGATTGAAGGATAAAGAAAAAAGGAAAATAGGAAAAGAGAAAAGCGTTCGGAAGATTATTCCGGACGCTTTTTTTATGCAGGATGCGCTTGTGTGTTGCGATTTTTAATCGCATTCTCATTTTAACGTAAATAAAAACAGAAGTTAAAAACTTCCGCACCGACCGCAAATTGTATATAAAGTCAGTGAAAGATAAGTCCGAGCGCGACTTAAAGTCGCACCCGGACTATAAATTCTTTCTATAATTCGAAATTAAATCCTCTTTTTAATAAATCTTCATATTTATTCTGATCGAACCGGTAGTACCAGGCACCCTTTCGTGAGGACTCTTTTTCTTTTTCTTCAAGTTTCTCGAGCAAATCCATGGAAAGCAGTTTGCGCCGGAAATTACGTTTGTCGATTACTTTGTTGTAAATGGCTTCGTACAAACCCTGCAACTGAGGAATAGTAAATTTATCGGGCAAAAGTTCAAATCCAATCGGTTGTGTTCTTGCCCTGATCTGTAGTTTTTTCAACGCGCGCTCAATCATGGCCGAATGATCGAAAATCAATTTCGGCATCGAGGAAATAGGAACCCAGGTAGCTCCATGATTTCTAACCAGTTCGAGATCGGAAGCATTTATTTTTATGAGGGCAAAGTAGGCAATTGAAATAATCCGGGCACCCGGATCGCGCTCCAATTCGCCAAAAGTATATAATTGCTCCATGTACACTCCTGAAAGTCCGGTGAGAAGGTTCAAAATACGTTTGGCAGCTTCATCCACCGATTCATCGTTTTTCAGAAAGCCTCCCATGAGCGACCATTCTCCTTTTGCAGGTTGAAAATTTCGTTTCAGGAGCAGTACTTTTAATTCCCGCCCACCTTCATCATATCCAAAAATGATAGAGTCAACAGCAACATGGAATTTTTGGTGTTCTTGATAGTATGACATGGCTTAATTATTCTGGCAAAGGCCAGTCCTGTGTTTCTTTGGTCCGTACATAGGTTTCGATGTGACGATCGGTTTTGGCTTCGTAGATATCCGAGATGGTCAGAATGATTCCGGTTTCTTCCACATTGCCAAAATGGTCGTTTATGACCGTTCCAAAAGTTTTCATGGATGGACTCAAATTCATATATGAATTAATCAGGGGAGGAATATTTTCGCCGAATTCGCGCACTTTTTGAGATAGTATTTTGTAATCTTCCTTGTATGAGCCGCCATTGAAGACTTTCTCCATGTCATCCATGTCAATTCCTAAATCCAGCGGATGTATTGGAGTCACCAGGTTCTCGTGATCTTTGAAATATTTCAGAAAAAAGTACATGATCAGATTACGCGCTTTCATGTGAAAATGAGAATACATGGTCACCTTTCCGAAGAAATATTGTATTTCCGGATGATCAACAATCAATGCACCAAGGCCGTCCCATAAGTTATCGAGTGCAAACAGCGCTTTGGCTCCGGCTTTGCTCGATTGATAATGTGGCTGAACAAAAGAGCGACCCAATTCAAGAGTATATGGAAGGTATTCCCGGATAAATTTTTCAGAAAAATTAAACAAATGTGTGGTTGCAAGAGGCACAACTCCATCTTCGCCAATCGTAAGATCATTGCATAAAATATAACGGTATCCGCCGATGATTTCATGAGCTTGCGGATCCCAAACGATTAATTGCTTGTATGGATCGCTGCAGGTATCGTATTCATCAATGTCAACTTCCTCTCCAATTCCACCGCCGGCATCCCGAAAAGTAATTTCCCTAACCCGACCAATTTCTCTCATCACATTGGGTGAATTATGATAGGTTATGACATAGATTTCATTATCGCCCTTGTTCGTCTTCCTCATCAGCTTTTCCGGTGTCAGTTCGGCAAGCAATGCTTCTTTTGACACAGGTGCAATAATTTCCTTCATACTATTTTGATCTGATTTTATGGAATACAAAACTAAAAAAAAACTGTCAGAATTGGGTTTTGAATCCAATTTATATTAGCCCTGAACCTGATTTGGTAATTTGTACACAATACCTTTCACTTCAGCCGCCCACTCGTCAAGTGATTTGGATTTATCGAAGTGCGAATATGGAATAGGCTTGCCATAAGTGATTGTGAATTTCTGATTTTTATGTCTGAAGGTTTCATCGGCCAGATAAAACATTTCGAGGTTCCATTTCATTCCAAAAAAGGTGCGAAAATTCGCCAGATTGTAAAAAAAACCGGAGTTCCGGCCACTTACATGAACAGGAATGACATCGCGCTGATATTCAATAGATTTAGCTACAAAATGTTTCTTCCATACAAAATCCTGAATTTGTCCTTTGATCTTGCGCGAAGCTAATCCGGAAGGAAATATCAGAATCTGTTTGTCTGATATATATGCTTCATGAATTTGCCGAATCACATCCTTACTGTGACCGCCATGTTTATTTAATGGGACAAAAATCGGAGTGAGCTGCGGTATGTTCATCAGCACATCGTTCACTAAAGTAATGGTTTCGCCTAAAAAACGGTCGATATTGCAAAGCATCAGCAAAGCATCAAAACCTCCCAATGGATGATTGGAGGCAAAGATAAAACGACCGGAAGATGGAATATTTTCAACCCCATTGATGGTTTCATGCACATTAAAATGTTTAACCATGCTCCTGGCAAACTCAATCCCCCGTTCATTCCCATGGTGAATCAAAAGGTCATTAATTTCATCGATGTGCATGATGCGGGTGATGTACCGGTATATAAATCCTGGAAGCCTCTTCGCCAGCTTAGGATTTTTATTTAGGAACATTTCCCTGATATTGATTAGTGCGACGGGCTCTTGATTGGCGACATTCATTGCAAGGCGTTTAATTGTTGCCGAAAATATAAAATAAATACAACAAACACATTGTAGTTCTCCTGAAGTAACAGGGAACGATTAATTTATGTACCTGAAAGTTTTATCAACGCATCTACAAACCAATCATTAAAACATTAATAAACTGAATTTCTGATATTTGTGAAAATATTTTCACGGTTACGCACAGGTTATGAACAACTTGCCAACATTGGACGTAAAACAAAAGTGCCTTAATGGGGCATAAAGTGGAATACTATGCCTGAAATTAATTGAATTTTATTACTTTTGAAAGTGAAATTTTGACACTGAAACAATGAACTTCTCAGCACTTAAAGAAGCAACCTTAGATGAAAAAGGAAGGGTTGTGCTGCCAGCAGATTACAAAAATGAAATGGGCGGCAGTATTCCCGGTGGCCAATTGGCTATCGAGATAGATCCGTATGAGAAGTGTCTGAATATTTATCCAATGGCAGAGTGGGAAGCGCGCATCAGCCAGATCAGGTCGAAACTTAACCGTGACAATAAGCAACACAGCCGGGTTCTCGATGTATTTTACCGCAATTTCAAAATTATTCAGGTACCCGAAAGTTGCCGGATGAATATTCCGAACAACTTTCTCGAAAAGGCCGGGATAACCAAAGAAGTTGTGTTTACCGGCCAGGGTGACCGAATCAGACTTTGGAATGCCACTGAATATGACCAGTATATTGAGTCATGCGAAGATTACGAAAGCACTTTTGCCCGAATTGTAGGTAATGAAGAAAACTAAAAGTGGAAAGAGAATATCACATCCCGGTTTTGTTGAACGAAAGTGTCAACGGGCTGGAAATTAAGGCGGATGGCGATTATGTTGACGTTACTTTTGGTGGCGGTGGTCATTCGCGCGAAATTTTCAGCCGTTTAAAATCGGGTCGTCTCTTTGCCTTCGATCAGGACGAAGATGCAGCAGCGAATGTCATAAATGACGATCGCTTTTTTTTTATCCGGCACAATTTCAAATACATACGAAATTTTTTAAAGTATTACGGGGTCGAACAGGTTGATGGTATCCTGGCCGATCTGGGAGTTTCATCGCACGATTTTGATGTCGCCGAACGGGGATTTTCCTTTCGTTTTGATGGCGATCTGGATATGCGCATGAACCGCGATTCCTCTCAAACTGCCGCCGATCTGGTAAATACTTATTCTGAAGATCAGCTGCGAACTGTATTTCGTGAATTTGGTGAGATCGACAATGCCGGGCGACTGGCAAAACAAGTTGTTTCAGCCCGAACAATCAAACCACTAAAGACGATTGAACAGTTCAGGGAAGCCATCTCGCCTTGTGTGCCTCGTCTTCAGGAATCCAAATATCTGGCAAAGGTTTTCCAGGCTTTGCGCATCGAAACCAACAAGGAAATGGATGTTTTGCATGAATTTCTGGAACAGAGTATCGAACTGCTAAAACCGGGCGGACGCCTGGTAGTGATTACCTATCATTCACTGGAAGACCGGATGGTCAAAAATTTTATCCGTTCAGGTGATTTATCGGGGAAACAGGAAAAAGATTTTTATGGAAATGTTGAATCGCCTTTGATGGCTATAAACCGCAAGGTGATTGTTCCAACCGACGAGGAAATTGAACAGAATCCACGGGCACGTAGTGGCAAACTTAGAATTGCAGAAAAGAACTAATGACAGAACTAAAAGAAAAAAAGAACAAACGCTTTTCATCCCGGAATTTTAAAAGTATCCTGGGAGGAACCATTTTGGCCAGCGAGTCGGTCACAAAGCAACTTCCTTTTGTGTTCTTTCTGGCATTTTTGGGTATCGGACTGATTACCAACCGGTACTGGACCGAAAAAACCATACGGAAAATGGAATCAGTACGCGATTCACTCAAGGAATATAAAACAGAATCGGTAATTCACGAAACAGAGCTCATGTTTATCAACCGTCCTTCGGAAGTTACCCGCAGGGTTTCCGAACGGAAAATAGATCTGATAGAACCTGTTGAGCCAGCTAAACGGATTAAGATAAAAAAACCGGAGAAAAAATAATGGAAATCAGGAAAGCCATAACCTTACGATTTGGGGTCGTCTATTTTGCGATCGCCTTGTTCGGCATTGTTATCATTGGCCGTATTCTCCTGATACAGAATGTCGATACCGAAAAATGGCAGGAAATTGCTAAAGATCTCAAGAGCAATACCACCGAAATCTGGGCCAAACGCGGAAATATCTGTGCCGATGACGGTAGCGTTTTATCGACTTCAGTACCCTATTATGAATTGCGCCTCGATATGCAGGCTCCAAAAATTCAGGAAATATTCTCAAAAGAATCTGAACCACTGGTAACTGAACTGGCAGCTTTTTTTGGTTTTTCATCAAGCGATTTTCGCAACCGGCTGAGAACCGCATTTGATAAAAAGAACCGATGGTTTCTGATTAATCCGGAACAAATCGATCACAACAAATACCAGGAATTCAGGCAATTAAAATCCATGACGCGAAGTCATTTTGGTTCCGGATTAATAGCCGTTACCGAAAACAGGCGCATTTTGCCTCACGGCGATCTGGCCAGCCGTACAATCGGAGTGCTAAATAAGGGTGTATTTGGCGGTGTTCATGGAAATGTTGGTTATACGGGCGTCGAAGGTCTGGACGAAAACTATTTAGCCGGGGTGAACGGGTTGGCACTGAAACGTAATTTCTCCGGAAGCTGGATCAATACGCCATTGGTCGAACCTCAGGAAGGAAAAGACGTGATAACAACCATCAATGTAAATCTTCAGGATTATGCCCAAAGTGCTTTAGGTAAGCAAATGGAAACCAGTCAGGCCGAATGGGGCACTGCCATTGTGATGGAAGTAAAAACAGGGAACATCAAAGCCGTTGCCAACATGGGTCTCAAGAAAGATGGCACTTACGGCGAAACCTACAATTTTGCATTCGGTCATGCGGGTTGCAGCGAACCTGGTTCAACGTTCAAGTTAGTGTCACTGATCGCAGCCATGGACGCAGGTTATGCTGATACTTCTGATATGGTCGACACGGGACGAGGTCTCTGGGAATACAGAGGACAAAAAATGAAAGACAGCGACTACGATCATGGAGGCCATGGATTGATCAC
>CAILJH010000136.1 GCA_903834475.1 uncultured Prolixibacteraceae bacterium
GCATTGAAAATAAATAAGAAGAAAATTATTAACGATCCGGTTTTTGGGTTTATCAACATTCGTTCTGAACTCGTTTTTGATCTGATTGAACATCCGTATTTTCAGCGATTACGCCGGATTAAGCAGTTGGGCCTTTCCTGTCTGGTTTTTCCGGGAGCTAATCATACCCGTTTCGAGCATGCTTTGGGTGCGGTTCATTTGATGCGTTCGGCCATTGCCATCCTGAAATTGAAAGGTCAGGATATTTCTGATGAAGAAGCTGATGCGGTAACCATCGCTATTCTTTTGCATGACATTGGGCATGGCCCGTTTTCGCATGTGCTCGAAAGTACACTGGTTCAAGGTGTTCCGCATGAACGAATTTCGTTGCTTCTCATGGAAGAGCTTAACCGCCAGTTTGATGGTCAGTTGGAACCTGCTATCCGTATTTTCACCAACCAATATTCGAAACACTTCCTGCATCAATTGGTTTCCAGTCAACTCGATATGGACCGACTCGATTATCTGAGCCGGGACAGTTTCTTTTCCGGTGTTTCAGAAGGAATAGTCGGCTCCGAACGAATTATAAAAATGTTGAATGTAAAAAATGATGAACTGGTTGTTGAATACAAGGGCATTTATTCGGTTGAGAATTTCCTGATCGCCCGCCGGTTAATGTACTGGCAGGTTTATTTGCACAAAACCGTTATTTCTGCTGAATACCTGTTAATTAATGTTCTGGCCCGTGCACGTGAACTTGCACTCAACGGAACTGAACTGTTTGCTACTCCGGTACTCAAAGCATTCCTTGCCAGACAAATTACTTTGGACGACTTTATAAATAACCGGATCATTGAAGGACGTACAGCACTTGACCTGTTTGCCAGCCTGGATGACAATGATATTTTTGCTTCAATAAAAGAATGGCAGAATCATCCGGATGCAATTTTGTCATACCTTTCAAAATGCATGATTAACCGAAGACTTTACAAAATTAAGATCAGCAAGAAACCAATCTCGGAACAGAAGATCGCCATAGTGAAAGAAAAGATATGTGCCCATTTCAATATTTGTGACGAGCAATTGCATTATTTTCTGATTGCAGATACCATTTCAAACAATGCATACAATTCAGTTTCGAGCGAAAAAATTAATGTTTTGTTCAAGAATAATAAAACAAGTGATATTTCAGATGCCTCAGACATAAACCTTTCTGTTTTTTCTGAAACCGTGAGGAAATATTTTATCTGTTATCCGAAAGAATTGGACATTAAGTAATTTAAATCTATTTTTGCACCGCATTATAAAAGTAATATGGAATTCAAAGCTCAAAGTATAGCTGATTTTCTGGGAGGTACGGTTGAGGGTGATGCCAATGTATCAGTATCGGATGTTGCCAAAATTGAAGAAGGCAGGCCTGGAACATTAACTTTTTTATCGAATCCGAAATATAATAAATACGTTTACGAAACTGAAGCCTCCATTGTAATCGTCAATCAGGATATAGAGCTTGAAGCACCCGTTAAGGCTACCTTAATTCGGGTTCCGGATGCCTATAAAGCTTTTGCCTCATTACTCGAATTGGTTCAGCAAGCCAAAGGAAATAAAGTAGGAATAGAAAATCCTTCCTTCATTGATGCATCGGCCACCATCGGAAAAGATGTTTATATTGGAGCCTTTGCCTATATCGGCAAAAATGTCACAGTCGGAAATTATGTAAAAATTTATCCTCACACATACGTTGGCGACAATACGACCATTGGAAATGATAGTATCCTGTTTGCCGGAGTCAAAATATACGAAGATACCCGCATTGGTGCAGCTTGTATTTTGCATGCCGGTGCAGTAATCGGAGCAGATGGTTTTGGCTTTGCCCCAAAAGACGATGGAACCTATCAGAAAATTCCACAGGTTGGAAATGTTATTCTGGAAGACCTGGTTGAAATTGGTGCAAACACAACCATCGATTGTGCTACCATGGGATCGACGATTATCCGGAAAGGAACTAAAATTGACAACCTGGTTCAAATTGCCCATAACGTCGAAATCGGAGAAAACACAGTAATGGCAGCTTTAACAGGTATTGCCGGATCTGCTAAAATCGGGAATAATTGTCGTTTTGGCGGTCAGGTTGGTGTTGTAGGTCACATTACCATTGGCGACCATGTCAATGTGGGCGCGATGGCCGGCGTTTCAAGCAGCATAAAATCAAATAATACCGTTTTACTTGCTCCTGCCATGGACATTGCCAGGGCTGCAAAAGTTACTGCAGTTTATCGGAACCTGCCACAACTTCGTCAGCAGGTAATTGATTTGGCAAAGGAAGTAGCACAGATAAAAATAAAGCTCGAAGAATAATTTATATCAGGAATGGCAGTAAAACAAAAAACATTAGCAAAAGAATTTTCGATCAGCGGTAAAGGATTGCATACCAATTGTTTGGTTAATATGACTTTTAAACCGGCACCAGTTAACTTCGGATTCAAATTCCAACGGATCGACCTCGAGCACAAACCAATTTTGAATGCCAGTGCAGACTGCGTGGTGGATACTTCACGAGGCACAGTGATCGAAAGTCAGGGTGCACGTCTAAGCACAATCGAACACAGTTTGGCTGCATTAACCGGCATGGATCTCGACAATGTCCTGATTGAAATTGACAATGAAGAGGTTCCTATTCTGGACGGAAGTGCCCGTTTCTTTGTTCAGGCCATTGAAGAAGCCGGAATTATTGAACAGGAAGCCGAACGCGAATACTTTGTTATTACTGAACCGATAATTTATAAGAATTCAAAAACAGGCTCAGAAATTGTTGCCTTACCCGATAACGAATATAATCTCAACGTATTAATTTCGTTCAACTCTTCGGTGTTGAACAACCAATTTGCAACCTTAAATTCACTTTCCGAATTTAAAGATGAAATTGCAAACTGCCGCACATTTGTGTTTTTGCATGAACTTGATTTCCTGCTAAAAAACAACTTGGTTAAAGGCGGCGATATGGACAGTGCCATTGTAATAATTGATCGTCCGGTGCCACAGGAAGAACTCGATCGAATTGCAGATTTATTCAATCACAAAAGGGTTGAGGTAAAATCACAGGGAATTCTCAACAATATTGATCTTCAGTATGATAATGAATGTGCCCGACATAAGCTTCTTGATGTAATTGGTGATTTGGCTTTAGCCGGAAAGCGAATTAAAGGTCGCATCATTGCTACCAAACCCGGGCACAGTGCCAATACCGAATTTGCCAAGTTGCTTAAAAAAGCCATTCAAAAAGAAGATTCGAGAGAAAAGGCACCGGTTTACAATCTGAATGCACCTGTTATCATGGACGTTAACAAGATCAAAGAACTTCTCCCACACCGTTTTCCTTTTCTATTGGTTGATAAAATTATTGATGTTCAGAAAGATTTTATTGTTGCCGTTAAAAATGTAACCGCAAACGAACCGTTTTTTCAGGGTCATTTCCCAGAAGAACCAGTTATGCCGGGAGTTTTATTAGTGGAAGCCATGGCTCAAGCCGGAGGAATTTTCGTTCTTCGAAGCATGGAGGGGAAATTTTCAACTTATTTTATGAAGATTGACAATGTCAAATTCAGAAAAAAAGTGGTTCCAGGAGATACAATTGTTTTAAAAGTAGTGCTTACTTCACCAATTCGTAGGGGAATTGCCGAAATGCGCGGTTTGTGCTATGTGGGCGATTCGATTGTTGCAGAGGGTGATTATATGGCGCAAATTGTGAAAGTAAATTAATCAGAAAACAGTATAGAAATGAAACATCCATTAGCTTATATACATCCGGAAGCAATCGTTGCCGAGAATGTGATTATCGAGCCATTTGTAACGATCAATAAAGATGTGATCATCGGCGAAGGAACACGAATTGGATCGAGTGTGACCATAATGCCTGGAGTGCGGATTGGAAAAAATTGCCGGATTTTCCCGGGTGCTGTTATTGGTGCTGAACCTCAGGATTTAAAATTTAAAGGTGAATATTCTACGGTTGAAATTGGCGATAATACCACTATACGTGAATTTGTAACGATTAACAGAGGAACTTCAGCAAAGGGCAAAACCATTGTTGGAAGTAATTGCCTGCTTATGGCCTACGTTCATGTGGCTCACGACTGTATAGTTGGAAACAATTGCATTCTGGTAAACAGCACACAGCTTGCAGGTGAAGTTGTTATCGACGATTATGTTATTCTGGGAGGAATGTCGGCAGTGCATCAATTCGTTCATATTGGTTCTCATGTGATGATTTCAGGCGGATCGCTTGTTCGTAAAGATGTTCCACCATTCATTAAAGCCGGACGTGAACCTCTTTCATATGTTGGTATCAATTCGATTGGCCTCAGACGCCGGAATTTTACCAATGAAAAGATTCGCGAGGTACAGGAAATTTACCGTTATATTTACCAAAAGGGACTGAATATTTCGCAAGCCGTTGAAGTGATTGAGGCTGAAATGCCTGCATCGACTGAGCGGGATGAAATTCTGTTATTTATTAAAGACTCAAAAAGAGGAATTATTCGCGGTTATTTACCCGATTAGTTTTTACTGATATAATCTTCAAAAAGCTCTGGATTTGTTTCCGGAGCTTTTTTTATGCTTTTGTTTATTCTGACATCAGAGGAATCTGGATTCCGATGTTGCATTTGAATAAGAATTACCTAATTTTGAAAATAAAAAATGCTGAATAAAACTTTCAATATTATCGTGGAACAAGGTGTTGATGGTTATCTTATATCTTCAGTTATCGAATTGCCGGGCTGTCATACCCAAGCCAAAAACTATGATGAACTTCTTAAAAGGACTAAAGAGGCTATTGAACTTTACCTCGATGAAAAGAAGCCATTTAATCCCACAAACAAATTTCTGAGTCTGCAACAAATCTCGGTCTGATTATGTCGAAGTTGCCCTTGTTAACTGCCAAAGAGCTGATTAAAATTCTACTCAGGTTAGGATTTGAATTGAAAAGGCAAAAGGGAAGCCATAAATTCTTTCAACATCTGGATGGGAGAACTACTGTAATCCCTGATCATGGCACTGAACAGATTGACCGTGGATTATTGAGCAAGATAATTAAACAAGACTTGATGATGGCAATTGAAGATTTTATCCGGCTAAAGTAGATTGGTCTGTTTGATTAAAAAAACTAAGGCGAAAAACCTTTCTATTAAACCATTTTTAATCGTAATATTTCGGTTTAAAAGTACTCCGCACACACCGGAAACCGATGTATGATTTTGCTGAATCCTGATACTCAAAACTACGGGTGGAAACCTGAAGGTAATACGAAATATCTTTCCACGAACCACCGCGAATTACCTTGCGTTTTAAAGCTGGCTGATCATCTGGTTTGGCATTGTACTGAAAATCAGGACTGAAATCGCTTATAATTTCATAAGCTGATTCGTCGTAGGCATTTGAAGTCCATTCAGCAACATTTCCGGCCATATCATACAGACCGTAAGCATTGGGCAAAAAGTTGGCAACTTTTTCGGTGGCAATATTCTTACGGCTATCCGCCACATAATTTCCCCTCATCGGTTTAAAGTTGGACAAAAAGCTGCCTTCCTGATTTCTTGTGTAATAGCTTCCCCAGGGATATAGTGTCATTTGATGACCTCCACGTGCAGCATATTCCCATTCAACCTCCGAAGGCAGACGGTAATCCATTACTCCGGGATTTTTAATCATTTCCTGAAACGTATTCAGCTGTTTTGTCCGCCAGTTGCAAAAAGCTTTTGCTTGCTGCCAGGTTACACCAACAACCGGATAGTCGTCGTAGGCCACGTGACTGAAGTATTTCTCGGTCAGAGGTTCGTTGTATGAGAAGGTAAAATCGCGCATCCAAACCAGGGTGTCAGGGTAAACCGGGGTCGATTCACGCATCAGGAAGGATGAACGGTTCTGAACCGGGTTTACTTTGCCAGCCCCATCAACAAAAGTTCCGCCGCTATAACTTTGAGTTTGAAAATTGTAGCTGTTCGAGCGTTTTGCAGCTTGCTTGAAATCAATCCAGTAATACTCGAAATTAAGTTTTCGGGTGTCGAGTTCCTTAGTCTTAAAAAAGCGCTCGTTTTCAGGAATATACATTTGTTCAAGAACGGTTTGATAATCTGGATTTTTCCATTCGATAGGCTCAACCCAGCTCAATCTGGGGTTGTCAATAACTTCACCTTTTTTACCTTCCGAAATCAGAAATTCCGGAACAGTTTCGGATAATAATTGTCGTGCAATGGAATCTCTGACCCAAAACACAAACTGACGGTATTCATTGTTTGTAATTTCGGTATCATCCATCCAGAATGATGGCACAGAAACTGTTTTCACCGGAGTAGCAGCCTGGTCTGCTTCCTGTTCCGATGGGCCAATATTTATGCTTCCCTGTTTGATGAAGTTCATCCCGTAGGGAATGGGTTCAAAATAGGGTTTTCTGTCCTGAGCGCTTGTGAGCTGGCTCGTCCAATCGCGGTTGCATGAACCGAGTAGGAGAGTGGCGAACAAACTTATGATCAGAATTTTATACATATTGACACTTCAA
>CAILJH010000137.1 GCA_903834475.1 uncultured Prolixibacteraceae bacterium
CCATGGCCGATAAACTTAGTGCAAGCGGGGCCGATGCGCTTGTCTTGGTCAACCGTTTCTACGAACCCGATATTAATCTCGAAAAACTGGAACTAACCACTTCTGAAGTGTTTAGTTCTCCTGAAGATATTCGCCAGTCGATGCGTTGGATTGGCCTCATTTCGTCTCAACTGCCCAATGTTCAAATTGCTGCCGGAACCGGAATTCACAATGGCGAAGCCGTAATCAAACAATTGCTGGTTGGAGCGCAGACTACACAGATTTGTTCTTCGGTTTATATCAACGGTTCGCAGGTTATTACCAGCATGATCAATGATTTAACCGCATTTATGAAAAAATGGCATTTCAAGAAGATTGAAGATTTTCGCGGGCGGTTGTCGTACAAAAACATATCGAACCCCGCCATTTACGAAAGAGTCCAGTTTATGAAATATTTCGAGGGAAGGTAAATTGCTGAGAAATAAAAAAAACCGTTGATTTTGGTTATCAACGGTTTTTTATTTATGGCTCCTATAGAACTTGAATGCTTTAATCCAGCTTAATGTCAACCTTCCAATGCTCGGCTATGGCTTTCAATTCCTTTAATGTGAGATATGTTACTGCGCCGTGTTTGGGGCTGGTGAAATTGGTGGTTTTCATCACCCCTTCGTTGAAATGCCCCAGGTTCTTGAAGGTTGCAAAATCGGTAGTTTCGCTGAATCCCATGTTACTTGGGCGGGCACCATAAACGTCATACATCAGCACATAAGCGTCGGTTCCAAGGCGTTTGAAAACATTGGGTGCTTCGGTGGAAACCTTTTCAGGATCGATGCGGTTGGGTTCTGATTTGTAGCCCTGATTGATCTTGTCGGAAACCGCATGCCATATTTTAGCATCGGACACAAAATACATGTGAAATTTGTCTCCAACCTTGGTGATGTCACCATCAAGACCATCAATTTTGGTGATGAGTTCCGGTTTAGTTTCCAGTTTGGTAAACTCGTCGTTAGTGTATGAATAGTATAAATTGCAAGCCTTGTTGTTGTAGCGGATGGTGAAATAAACCATCATCTTCTTTTTAATCGGATCGTAAATGGTTTCTGGGGCCCACGAACAATCGATGTCACCCAGCTCCGGGAAACCTTTATCCACGCGGAAATCAGAATGTGTCCAGTGAATCAGGTCGTACGATTTCATAAGCACCAGGGCGCGATTGTTTCCCCATCCGTATTTTTCAACCGGACGTTCCCATTCGGTATCGCGAAATCCTGCCCGTTTGCCCGAAATATGCAAGTCAGTCATGGCCAGATAAAACGCGCCATCCGGACCGCGGGTAATGTGCGGGTCGCGCACGCCTTTTTGCTCGGCCAGTTTCGATCCGTCAAAAGTAGGTTTGCCGTTATTGACGTCGGTAAACGTATAGCCATCTTTGCTGATAGCCATATATGCACACTGGTTTTGGTCCTTAAAATACACCAGCAGGTATCCGGCGAAGTCTTTTTCCTTCACCATTTTTGACTTCTTAGGCTTTTCGAGTTTTGGAACGATTTCAATGCCGGTTGTTAACACTTCAGCAGGTTTAACCTGGGCATTTGCTTCATTTGATAGTAATAATCCTATGGTGGCGAAAAGGATGAAAAATAAAATTTGTCTCATTAGTGTCCGTTTGGTTGGTTTGATTTTGTAAAGATAAAGAAACTCAAAATTCAGTTGCCAGAAATAATCCGCCGCAAATATTTTCAAACAATTTCAGGAGTCTCCCTCAGGTTTTATGCGGAATAGCGTATGTTAGAACCCGATAGATGGCAGGAAATCAATCACGTCCAGAATCAGCGCTTTCTTATCATCAGACGCGACTTTCATCGCCTCTTCAAGCCGGTCGATCTCCACATCAATTTTAGCCTGATCTATTTTAGCAGTCATATTTACAATAACCGTATACGCTTCAAAAGCCACCAGAAATTCACTGCCGATCAGCAAATCAACAAAGAGAGTCAGGTAATTGCTGTAATCCAGTCCGTTCTCCCAGCAACTGGCTACCAGCTCTTTTAATTCGGGCGCATATTTCTGGTTCTGAATGGCTTCTGTGATCAACGGAATAGCATCGCTTTCCTTCAAATTGGCAAATAAATCGATGATTTTCGATTTTATTTGCCGATCCTGACTCAAATGTAAAAGTTCGATAAGTAATGGAATATCGGCCACTTTCCCGGAAACGCGTAGTTCC
>CAILJH010000138.1 GCA_903834475.1 uncultured Prolixibacteraceae bacterium
ACCACAGCGTACTGGTTTTTTTCTTTATAGAGTTCAGGCTGAACATCCGGGCCACCGAAAAAGAAAATACCGGCAGAATGATCGAACAGCCTTTTAAATGTGATTGTCCATTCATTTTGACGGTATATTTTAGCAGAATCTTCAGTACCAACTATTTTTTGAAGGTGAAACCGGTTCATTTCAGGCTTTTTGATCAGATCAATGGTTTCATTGTAATCGTAAGTTTCGGCCTCAGAATAAACACCGACAAAATCAACATCCGGAACTTGAAGAATGTCGTTATTCAGCATAAATTCAATGGTTTCAATATTTTGAACCGTAGGATGAGCAAGCAAAATATACGTTTTGCCGGGCTTAAATTCCGAATCCAAAAAATTCTGTGCGAAACCTGAATTCAGTAAAAACGCAAAAATTAATACCAGGGTGAGCTTTCCAATATTTTTCATTTCTGAAGTATTTATCCCGTGAAATTACGATTTTTACCTGAGCTACGGAAATACTTTAAAAGATCGGTTTGAAATAATCTGGCTTCGAATCACAACGGGTATATAAAACGACAAAAGACCCGTCTGTCAGGTCTTTTGTCAATTATCTAAAATCTCATTTTTTTTTATACAATCGGAAAAATCTTGCTGTCGGCCAGATATTCCATAATGATCCGTGTATTTTGAGCCGAATTTTCAGGTTTCATAATCAGAGTTGGATTTTCAGGTTTCGAGTATTGAAGGTCTGCTCCTGGCAAATCCTGAATCAAACCTTGTTCGAATTTCTCGTACAATTCGGGTTTGTTTTTTTTGCAGAATTCCAGGCTGGCATCCATGTGGATAAGTTTAAACCTGTTCTCGCCTATGATCTGTATCAATTGTTTACGGATATTTTCGTCCGGAGAAATAAACGAACAAATGGTGATAATTCCCTGATCGTTCAGTATTTTGCTGATATGAGCCACGCGACGCAAATGTTCGGTACGATCGGCCGGAGAAAAATCGAGTTCATTGGATAATCCTGAACGGATGGAACTTCCATCGAGCAGTACGACCGTTGCACCCTGATCAAACAATTCCTTTTCGAGCGTAAATGCCAGTTCATTTTTACCTGAACCATGCAATCCGGTAATCCACAAGGTGATACCTTTCTGGTTGTATCTCTTTTGAAGCTGAGCTTCCGAAATCAGACTTTCCCCATTGGTAATCCGCAGTTTGTTGGCTTCGAGTGTTTTTTCGTCAACTATTCTCGAAGGAAGGTCTTCTGCATTTAGTTTATCGATGATCATCCCCACAGCAACCGTGTTGTTGGTCATGGCGTCAATCAGGATAAACGAGCCGGTACTGCGGTTCTTTTTATATGGATCGAAGAAAATAGCTTTGCTGGTGGTCAGCACTACCCTACCGATTTCATTCAGCTCAAAATGATCGACCGACGATTTTTGCAAGGAGTTGACATCTATTTTATACTGAATTTTATCAATCCTGACCCGAGTGGTATTGTTGGCATGCTTGATGAAAAACTGGACGTTTGGATCCATCGGCTTTTCGTCCATCCAAACCAGTGTGGCTTCGAAATGGCGCTCAATCCGTGGCAGATTATCCGGATAAACAATCATGTCGCCCCGCGAAATATCTATTTCATCTTCGAGCGTGATGGTGACTGATTGCGGCGGAAATGCTTCTTCCAGGTTTCCATCGTAGGTAATGATTTCTTTTATCTTTGATTTTTTTCGCGAAGGTAAAACCATGATTTCTTCGCCTTTACGGATAATTCCTGAAGCAACACGGGCTGCAAATCCTCGAAAATCAAGGTCCGGACGAAGTACATACTGAACCGGAAACCGCATGTCGTCGAAATTACGGTCGCTGCTGATGTGTACCGATTCCAGAAACTCGAGCATACTTTTCCCGTGATACCAAGGCATCAGGGTAGTCGGTTCCACAACATTCTCACCTTTCAAGGCAGCAATCGGGATGAAATTTACATCCGGAACATCCAGCTGAGTGATGAATGATTTGTAATCGGCAACAATTTCATCAAACACTTTCTGATCGTAATTGACCAGATCCATTTTATTTACCGCTAAAACCACGTGTTTGATTCCAAGCAATGAAACCAAAAAGGTATGGCGGCGGGTTTGGGTAATTACACCTTTGGTGGCGTCAATCAGAATAATGGCCAGGTTGGCGGTTGATGCGCCTGTAACCATATTCCGGGTATATTGCGTGTGCCCGGGAGTATCCGCAATAATGAATTTCCGCTTATTGGTTGAGAAATAGCGGTAAGCGACATCGATAGTGATTCCTTGTTCGCGTTCAGCTTTTAAGCCATCGAGAAGCAATGCATAATCGATTTCTTCTCCGGCATGGCCAACGCGTTTGCTGTCGCGTTCAAGCGCAGAAAGTTGATCTTCGTAAATTTTCTTACTGTCGAAAAGCAAACGTCCGATTAAGGTCGATTTTCCATCGTCAACTGAACCTGCAGTTAATAAGCGCAGCAAGTCCTTTTTTTCGTCCTGATCTAAATAGGCATTAATATCGAGTGTTCCA
>CAILJH010000139.1 GCA_903834475.1 uncultured Prolixibacteraceae bacterium
AATTTCAAGACCAATTTGTCCGGTCGAAATTCCAAGACGCTGAGCCCGGTCGCGGTCAATCTGAACCGTGATTTCAGGAGAATTCATCTCAAAATCGGATTTCAATTCTTCAACTCCAGGTATATTCATTGACTTTACATGATCACTGAAAGCATTCGCATCAGCAATCAAATCCTCCAGATTTTCGCTGGTAACCTCGATGTTAATTGGTTTTCCGGTGGGTGGCCCCATGCTGTTTTTATCGACCGAAATTTCGGCGCCAGGAATATCTCTTACCTCTTTTCGAAGAATTTCCAGGTACTTTGTAGTTGAAACTCCCGTAGTCCGTAATTTGGGTTCAATGAAATTGATTGAAACCTTACCCTTATTATAAGGATTTCCAGTTCCTGATACAATTCCTTGTTCTTCGGCACCAATAGTTACGTTCGAGATGATGGATTCAACATCAGGATTATTTCTACCTATTGCCTTGTAAACGCGTTGCTCAGCAATACTTGTAATACTGTCGGTTACTCTCTGATCTGTTCCTCCGGGCATTTTTACGTACACATAAATGTTGGTTGGGTCGCCATCAGGGAAAAACAACACAGTCGGTTTGACTGCAGCCGTAATGAAAATGGTTAAAAAGAAAAGTCCAATCATTCCAACTAAAATTAACACTGGCCGTCCACCTTTCAGAATCATCCGCAATTGCCTTTCGTAGATATTCATGATCCATGGCCATGTTTTCTCCTGAAAGGTTTTGATCATTTTTTTGAGAATAAAATGGAAAAACAGGATCATCAATACGCCAAAAACAAGGAAGTTCGCCAAGCCATATACTTTAGTTGCATAGAATACACCAGCAAAAGCCAGCATAACAATCATGATGGTTCTGATCTTTCTCCAACCACTTCCTTCCTGAAATTTATGATCGTACTCGTGTTTCATAAACGAAACTGCGAACACCGGATTAAATACATAGGCTACAAAAAGTGATGCAAATAGCGTAATGATCAAAGTTACCGGCAAATAGTGCATAAACTGACCGACAATGCCTGGCCAGAAAGCCAACGGAAAGAATGGTGCCAGAGTAGTTAATGTTCCTGACAAAATGGGTAGAAAAACCTCGCCGGCAGCCTTTTTGGCCGCAATATTGATATCGGGATTGAATTTATGTAGTCGATGTGTATTTTCGATAACCACAATGGCATCGTCAACCACAATTCCGAGGGCAAAGATGAAGGCAAACATCACAATCATGTTCATTGTATAGCCCAGGCCCGGAATGATAAGGTAAGCCACGAAAATGGACAGTGGAACCGACAAACCAACGAAAAATGCATTGGTAAATCCCATAAAGAACATTAATACGATGGTTACCAGAATAAATCCGATGATAATGGTATTATTTAGTTCTTCCAGGGTATTTCTGGTATGGCGGCTCTGGTCACCAGTGACAGTAACTTCCATGCCTTTGGGAAATTCATGAGCCTTCAGGTCGGCAACAATATCTACAATCTGATCCGAAGCATCCAAAAGGTTTGCACCGTTCTTTTTGATCACATTCAGGGTGATTACATTTTTACCATCTAAACGGGCAAAACTCTCCTGTTCTTTAAAACTATCTTCAACATCAGCGATATCGCTTAACTTAACAAAAGCACCGCTTGACGAATGTACCACAATATCTTTCAGCGTTTGAACATCTGCGAACTGTCCTTTGATCCTGATCGCGTTGCGAACACCATTGTTCACGAGTGTACCTCCTGAAATGGTCATGTTTTCCATTGAAACGGCCTGTTCAATATTGCTGAAAGTCACCTTTGCTGCCTGCATCTTGAAAATATCGGCATTAACCTGTATTTCGCGATCCAAGGCGCCAACAATATCCACACGCGTAATTTCCTTCAGGCCTTCAATTTTATCCTGAGCAATTTCAGCGTAATGTTTCAGTTTATCCAAATCATAGTTTCCTGAAATATTCAGGTACATTACCGGCATGGCCGAAATATCAACATCCATAATTGAAGGCTCCGAAGGCAGGTCTGTTGGAAGATCACTTTTCGATTTGTCAACGGCATCGCGAACGCGCTGTTTGGCCGTTTCGATTGACAAACTAGGGTCAAACTCGACAATAATTGAAGAGAAATCGGGAACTGAGCTACTGGTCATCTTCTTTACATCAGATATCGATTTCAATTGTTTTTCGATCGGACGCGTAACCAGGTTCTCAATATCCTCAGGCGAAGTTCCCGGATAAGGAGTACTTACAATGATATATGGAATCAAAACCTGGGGAAATTGTTCTTTCGGGATAAAATAGTAATTCATCATCCCAAGTAACGATATCAGGATAGCAAGTACATAAACGCTTGTCCGGTTATCGATGGCCCAGCTTGTTGCAAAAAATTCTTTAAACTTGTTTTCTTTCGACATAATTGGTCATTTTTGGAATTAGAAAACTACAATTTCACCAGGGTTTAAATTCTGAAATCCGGCAGTGATTATATTTTCGCCAGCGGTAAGTCCTTCCAGAACTTCAATAACACCATCGTAATCCATCCCGGTTTTAACGATCCGGCGTTCAGCAACCCACGTATTACCATTTTGTTTGGCAATGTAAATGAATTTGCCATCCTGATTGCTTTGAATATAATTTGCCGGAATACAGAAAGCTTTTTCGTTGGTGTAGTCCTTGATTTTGATGTAAGCAATCATATTGGCGCGCAGTTCAGCATCTTTCGATGATATTTTACATTCAACCCTAAAAGTACGGTTGGTTGGGTCAATAAACCGGCTGGTGAAGTTCAGTTTTGCCTCGATATCTTTGTCAAAATCCGGAAAATTGACCAGTACTGC
>CAILJH010000140.1 GCA_903834475.1 uncultured Prolixibacteraceae bacterium
CATCATTTTTTGCACACCAAACTGCGGTCATCGATGCTGATTGTCAGATCGGAGAAGGAACTAAAATCTGGCATTTCTCGCACATCATGTCTGGTTGCATCGTTGGACAGCATTGTTCAATAGGTCAGAATGTGGTGATTTCTCCTGAAGTCAGGATTGGCAACCGGGTAAAAATACAGAACAAAGTTTCGGTTTATACCGGGGTGATCTGCGAAGATGACGTTTTTTTAGGACCATCAGCCGTTTTTACGAACGTAATCAATCCCCGCAGCGCGATCATCCGGAAAGATGAGTACAAGGCAACGCTGGTGCAAAAAGGGGCAACAATTGGCGCTAATGCCACCATAGTTTGTGGAATAACCATCGGGAAGTATGCATTTATCGGGGCTGGAGCTGTTGTCACCAAAAACATTCCGGATTATGCGTTGGTTATTGGTAATCCTGCCCGTCAAACTGGTTGGATGAGCGAATATGGCCACAAATTAAAATTCAATCCGGAAGGCTTGGCTGTTTGTCCTGAAAGTCAGGATAAATACAGGCTGGAAAATGGTAAAGTGTCAAAAATATAACATTAAAATCAAGTATGTCATTACCTGAAAAAATACGTTTTGCTATTGTCGGACAAGGACACATTGGCAAACGCCATGCTGAAATGATTCTACGTAATCCGCAGGCTGAATTGGTTGCGGTTTGCGACATTCTGACTCCGGAAGAATGCAAAACTGCATACGATGGAATTCCATTTTATCGGACGATTGACGAGTTATTGGAAAAAGAAGACAGTCTGGATGTACTGAATATCTGCACGCCCAATGGATTTCACGCTGAAATGGCCTTAAAAGCACTCGGTAAAGGTTTGCATGTAGTTGTCGAGAAACCAATGGCATTGACAAAAACGGATGCTGAACAGATTGTTTTCAAATCGCTCGAGAAAAACCGGAATGTATTCTGCGTGATGCAGAACCGCTACTCTCCCCCATCGGTATGGCTCAAAAGTGTGATGGAGCAAAGCTTATTAGGCCGGCTTTTCCACGTTCAGGTGAACTGTTACTGGAACCGCGACGATCGATATTATACCCGCAAAAACTGGCACGGCGACGGAAAACTGGACGGCGGAACCTTGTTTACCCAATTTTCGCATTTCATCGATATCATGTATTGGTTGTTTGGAGATATCAAAAACATCAGTGGACAATTCAAAGACTTTAATCACCAGACATTAACAGATTTTGAAGATACAGGCATTGTCAATTTCGAATTTGTTAATGAAGGAATTGGCACATTAAACTATTCAACATCGATTTACCACGAAAATCTGGAAAGCAGCATGACCATCATTGGCGAAAAAGGCACCATCAAAGTGGCTGGCCAATACATGAACGAAGTGGTGTACTGCAACATCAAAGATTACCAAATGCCTGAACTGGAAGCCAGCGCTCCGCCAAACGATTATGGTTTGTATAAAGGATCGGCACAGAATCACCATCTGGTTATTCAAAATGTGGTTAATTCTTTAAACGGTCACGCACCCATCAGCACCAATGCATTGGAAGGATTAAAGGTGGTTGATATCATTGAGCGGATCTATTCTGTAAGAGACCTGGTCTGGAAAAAATAATTTATACCTATCATTACTTATAATGAATACTGAAAGAGCAGATTCAGCAATAAAATGGGTCTGATTTTATAAGTATAAAAGCCTAAAGGCAAATCAGCATTCTTACCTACTTTTGAATCGCGTTTTTAAAATAGACATTCAGGTCCGATCATTCACGTTTAAGCGATTTCATTGATGGGAATAATTCAACTAATCGATCAAGCTATACATGCAGCTTTACTAGCAGGAGTCAAAATCAGGGAGGTGTATGCGTCGCCTGACTTTGATGTGGAGGTAAAAGA
>CAILJH010000141.1 GCA_903834475.1 uncultured Prolixibacteraceae bacterium
AGCAAAGATTTTATTTATACTTCTAATTTCTTTCCTGACCTTTTTTTCAAGATCATACACCTGAATTACTGAACGATCTGCATGAGTCCAACGCAAATCTGCCCTTTTTTCAGCCCAAATAATCAGGTTTTTCGTCATCGAAACTGATTCCTCTATGATCGTTCCCGGAGTGTAAATTATTTTTTCAGTTTTATCAGGATTGATTAGAACAAAGCGGCCAATGTCATCGAGCGAAGTACGGTATGCAAAAAGGATGGAATCTTTATAGATTTTGGGATACAGATAGCTTGTATAATTTTTCCTGTTTGGCGAAACTATTGAAATTGAATCGGTTGCCAATAACAAGGAGTTTTGTTTCCAATATTTAATCAGGCCATCGAAAATATCTGAATACATTTGTTTGGTGGAAAGTCCGGTTGATTTTCTCAGTGAAGAATTTAATGGCGTCAGGATAAATGGTTGTTTGCCAACCTTTTTTATGGCATCACTCCAAATTTTAGATCCGAATTTTTCACGACTTTTCCCGACCATCCAATATCCGAGTCGGTAATAATCTGTTACATAGTCTTTATAAGATCCCAGGTAAGCTTTATCAAACGAATATTTTCCTTTATCAATCAGTTGAGCACGGTAATCCATACTAAAAGAAGCCAATTTTCCACGTCCGGAATTCGATAAGGCAGTTTCAGTAACTACAGCATCTCCTTCCAAAAACCAAAACGGCAGGAAGGCTCCAACCACAATTGCAGCTGCCTGTTGGCCAAGTATAGCTGTCACCACACCTGGTAAATCACTTTGGATTTTATCCATTTGTACGAGGTGTCTGAATTCATGCAAACCCAATTGCTCAAGCCAGTCCTGCGCGTAAATTTGCTGGTTTGGAGTGGTAAAAAGCTCAATTCGTTTTGGTGCCCAGGCCACTAATCCATTCGAATTGACCGTTCGGGTATGCAAAACGACCGAAACTTTTCGAGGATTAAAATTTAACGACAATGATCCATAGTTGTAAACTTTTTCCAATATAAATGACACTCTTTGTGCTTGTATTTCAAACTCTTCCGGATAAATCACCTGACAATTAACCGTATTGATTTGTTTCCACCTGATCGACGAAGGGTCCTGTCCGGTTTGAAAATACTGCGCCTTCGCAGACATTGTGAGGCCAATCGTTATTATGAAAAGTATCAATGTTTTATTCATTCAATTTTTATGGTTTATTAAACTTATTAAAGTACTTCCCTGCCAAATTATTTTATCTCTGAACCTAATATTTCCGGAAAAGTAACGTTTTAAAACGAATCAATTTATTCCAATAGGGTTAAAAATAGATAAAACGGCACTTTCAAAAGAAACCGGAATAGTTATAAATTCTGGGTTTTTAAATTAAACGTAATAAAGTTTGATTTATTAAACAGAAAGTATTCAACATGGATGCCTGATTAACCCAAGTTTGTTAATTTTGGATGTTCCTAAAACATGAAGCGCATTGGAAATTAGTTTTGACCATAGTTTTGCCGAATTTTATATTTTATTGGCCACTGCGTTCGCAGCAGGTATCAGTTATTTGCTCTATTTCCGGAATTCTGATAATAAAAGCCTGTCAAGGCCTCAGATTGTATTCCTGGCATTTCTTCGTTTTTTATCTCTTGGCTTGATTTTCATTTTTTTGCTTTCACCTTTAATGGAGAGTACTAAGAAGATTAAGCAACTTCCAATTCTGGCTGTTGCAATTGATAATTCACAGTCTGTTAGTTCTTTCTCGTCTTCAATCGCTAAATTTTCACAATCAATCCAGGATCGGCTTAAAGAAGATTACCAGCTGGAACTTTGGTCGTTTGGCGAGAAAGTTGAGAATACCGAAAAATTTTCAGGAACAGATCGCCGATCTGATTACGGACAGATGCTTAAATCGCTGAAAAATAATTACATCAATAAAAATATTGGTGCTTTAATCTTACTTGGTGATGGAATTTATAACCAAGGGCAAAATCCGGAAAATCTGGCTTCATACTTAAAATTTCCTGTTTATACTCTTGGTGTTGGAGATACGACCAGAAGGACCGATGCACAGATTGGAAAGATTAAAACCAATAAAATTGCATTTTTAAAGAATAAATTTCCGGTTGAGATTGAAATGAAGTTCGCTAAACTGAACAACAAAATGGCGTTCATTGATATTGAGCACAACCATAAACAAATCTATTCGAGTACCTTACCTATTAATTCTGACGATGACTTTAAACTACAACTTGTAAATCTGGATGCTGACGAAGCCGGGTTACAACATTATAAAGTTAAAATCAGGTCGTTTGAAGGTGAGATGAATTTGAAGAATAACGAATTTGAGTTTGTGATTCAGGTTCTGGAAAACAAACAAAAAATCCTGATACTGAGTGACGGACCACATCCCGATTTGGGAGCCATAAGCAACAGTCTTTCTGAAATTCAAAACTATGATGTAAAGCTTCTTACCGGCAATAACTTTCCGGATAGTCTTTCATTATACAGTTTAATCATACTCAATCAATTACCTTCCCAAAAGAATTCGGCCAGCAAACTTCTGTCAAAAATAAAAGAGAGCAGAATACCTGTTTTATTCCTGATAGGTCCGAACACTTTATTGGATCAATTCAATACGCTTGAACAGGGGTTAAAGATTTCCACCAGTAATAATACGGAAGAAGTGCAGGCATCAATCGACAATAATTTTTCATTTTTCAAACTTTCGGATGAAACAAAAAAGATGATCGAAACTGCTCCACCATTAGTTTCTCCATTCGGTAATACCGAATTGGTACCATTGATGCAAAACCTTGCGCATCAGTCCATCCGGAATATTCAGACCAGTAAAACATTGATCGCTTTTGGCACGAATAAAGGCCGTAAAATTGGATTCATTGCTGGTGAAGGACTTTGGCGATGGCGTTTGTACGATTATCAGACAAGCAGAAACAACGATGCATTCAATGAATTAGTTCAAAAATCGATGCAATACTTGGCATTGAAGCAAAACGAAGATAATTTTACTATTTTTCATCCGGCACTTTTCCAGGAGACCGATGCAATTGAGTTGACCGCTGAATTGTACAATGATAGCTATGAATTGGTTAACACTCCAGACGTAAATATCCGGATTAAGAACGACAGCCTTCGTGAATTCACCTACCAATTCGACCGCACCAGCGATGCTTACCGCCTAAATGCCGGAAGTCTGCGGACCGGAGATTATACCTACGAAGCTGAAACAAATATTGGCGAACAGCATTTTATCGAAAAAGGAAGTTTCAGTATTGTGAAAAATGAACTTGAAATTCAAAATACAAGAGCCGATTTCGGTGTTTTATATCAATTGTCTGAAATTACTGGTGGAAAGTTTTTCCATTTAAGCGATTATGGCACATTACTTGATACAATCAGGGCGAACAAACAGATTGCCGTTCAGCAACATCAACAATCATTTCAAACCGAATGGATTAATTTGAAATCACTATTTCTATTGCTGATTTTGCTGGTTGGCCTTGAATGGTTCTTCAGAAAGTATTGGGGAATCTATTAACTAAAAAAATAAAATGTTTCTGGTCGACAAAATCATATTCAACCGGGTTATTGTGTTTTTCATTGCGGCAATGATTACGATTTCGTGTAAAAGTAATTTTGCTGTATTAAACATCGAAAATTCCCGACCAGCAAGCGATGAGCTTCCTTCGGATATACAAAGTTTAACTTTGATGAATCGAAGCATGTCGAATCAGTTTGAGAATTATCGTGAAGATTCGCTTCAAACATACTTTTACCGGAAAGGATATCAGCTTTCAAAAATCATTTTGGATAGCGCAGCTTCTGATACAACGATTCGTGCTTTAGCTGCACTTTTATATGAATCAGGTCGCTATGACGTAGTGGTTCCGTTAAAACGAAATATAAACCGTTACCTTCCCTACGAAATGATTCCGGATACTTTAACTCCTGAACGGGTCAAGACTATTTGCGCCGATTACAACACGGATGCACTGCTGGTTTTGGAACGGTTTTCAACCAAAGCGATGGCTGACTATACATCTGAAAAACACCTTAATGCCGGTAATGGAACCAACACTGACTATTATGCTTCGCTTGATTTGAAATACGATGCTTTTTTCAGAATATACAAACCGGATTCCAAAACCCTGCTGAAGGAAATTGAGCTGATTGACACCATTAATTGGGAAAGCTACGATTATTCACAGGAAAGATTGTTCCGGAAATTGCCATCAATCAAACAGGCAATGCTTAATGCCGGAATTAAAATAGCCCTCGACTTGGATCAAAAGCTCTCTCCTACCTGGATTCCTGAAAAACGGGGATATTTTTTATTTCAAATCAAAGATGACCGGGGCCAGCAATTGATGAATGAAAATAACTATGAAGAGGCCAGTAAACTCTGGAACGAGATGGCTCAGTCGACTAATAAAAAGGTCAAAAGTAAAGCTGAATTTAACCTTGCCCTAATCCGTGAATTGAATGGAGATCTTGATGGTGCCATTGAATTGGGCCTGAAATCGTTTTATACCTATTACCGTTTTCAGACAGAAACATACCTTAAAAAACTTAAGATTCGGAGAGAAACATTGCTAAAAACAAAATAAAATGAAACGCTATTCAGGATTACTTTGGATTGCTTTGTTACTGAGCTTCAGTTCATGCGTGAGTTATGAAAAATTTTCGATTGAAGTCATACAACCTTCCAAGCTGGTTCTTTCTCCGGAAATTAAAAAGATTGCCATTGTTTCGAGGAACCTGAAGTATGCCAGCGACACCTTGCAAAACTATCGGGTGAAAAATCATAAATTGGTGAAGGATAAAGTTAAGTCAAGCATCGAAAGTTTGGCAGTGGGAACTTGTCTGGATAGTCTTTCAGTTAAGTTATTGGCTCAAAATCGTTTCGATAGTATCATGGTTTTACCGGCTTCTACTTTTCCTGTAAAACGTGTAAAAGAAATTCGACCCGGTAAGGACGAATGGTATAAAATTCTGGCCGATAAAACAGGTGCCGACGGGATTATTCTTTTGGATATGTTCTCGTATTTTTATAGTCAGTCCGATGAATACTCGGATGCAAAAGTGGTAACTTCCAATATCTGGTCATTTTATGCCAGTAAACAGCAAAAAATAATTGATCGCTTTGTTCATATTGACACCTTGTATTGGGATGGAAAAAATGAAGCCGGAAACTACAAAAAAAGCCTGATACCTGAAAAAGAAGCTGCAATCCCCATTGCTTCGGGCGTTATTGGTGCCAATTACGCAAAACATATTCTCCCTTCATGGATTATGGTTTACCGCGATATCATGACCTCTGGTGATGCAGAACTTCAGAAGGCTGCAAAGCTTGCGAAGGATAATAAATGGGAAGAAGCAAGTTCAATTTGGACAAAAGTTGCAGAAAGCAAAAACAAGAGCAAAAAAATTATTTCATTATACAATCTGGCTTTGGCAAGCGAAATGAGCGGAGATGTTGATCAGGCCTTAAAGTTAACAAGTCAGGCTGCTACTGCCAGTTCAGGAATTTTTAGATCGTCTGAAAATGAGGCAGTCCGGAAATATTCGGCGGTTCTCTATCGAAGGAGAACTGAGCTTAACAAGCTAAGCACTCAGTATGAAATGCCTTAGAGTTTTTCTCCCCATTCCATTCCTGGTTATTGTTTTAACTTGCTGTACTATAACCAGTCAATTAAGGGTGTTTCAGATCGAAATCCTGAAACCAGGAATATTTAATGTTCCAGAGAACCTAACTGTGGCTGTTATTAACCGTGACCTGTTCCGATCGGATACTTGCACTTTTTATTATTCCACTGGTTATTTTAAAGTTCAGGATACCACTTTATTAACAAAAAGGGATACCACGATTAAATACCAGTCATTGTATGAAATGGTTAAGGATACCTCAATCAAATATCAAAATCTATCGGACACCTGTGTGAATGCGCTGATTACTTATTTGGAAAAGGCAAGTTACTTTCAGAAGGTAATCCCTTTCAGCGACAGCTTGAATTTTCTTTTAAATGTTCCCGGTCGAATTGAAACACGGGATAAATTATTTGAAAAAACTAAATCGGATGTGTGCATTTTTCTTGATTATTTCTATTTAAACTCCACTTATAACAAGTATTTTACATTTCCTGCAACATTCCGGGCAAACCTGCTATGGACCGTAGTATTTAAAACCGATAGTTTGGCGTACTCCTATAATCTTACGGATACGCTTTTCTTTGACCAGACACAGGTAAACAGTTATGCAAGGTATAAGGGGAAAACATTGGGTCAGTTACTTAATAATTCGGCCAATTATCTGGGAAGATCTTTCGGTCCGAAAGTTATTCCTACCTGGACTCAGGTTGATCGGATGTACTACAAATCACAGAATACAGAAATGCTAAAGGCTGAAAAACTGGCTCTTAATCAGGACTGGCTAAAAGCTGCGGAAATCTGGAACAGGGAAACGAAGAATAAAAACAAGAAAATAGCAACCAAGGCATCATACAACATGGCCGTGGCGTGTGAGATGGAAGGCAAACCGGATGCTGCGATTGACTGGTTGGTAAAGTCGTACAGATACCTGGAAAAGAACAATGAAAATCATAGGAAAAATTGCCAGCGGTATGTGAATATTCTGGTCAATCGTAAAAAAGAAATTGAACGATTGGACAAACAAATGAAGAGAACGTTGAATAGCTCCGAAAACTGAAAATTGCTTCATTCAAACCTGAAATGATTTTAAAAAGAATAATTCCACCTCTTTTGCTGGCTTTGATAAGCCTGACTTCATGCAAATTAACCGATAGCTTAAAAACTATCCGGATTGAGATTATGAAGCCCGTAGATTTCGCTATTCCTGAGAATGTTAAAACTGTTGCCATCTTCAAACGGGATTTTAAGAATTATACCCGTTCTGTGGACGATTTATGCAAAAGCAATTTTGTGTGTGATACAATGCTCAATAGCGAAGAACTCTCGAATTGCTGTGTTGATGGACTGACCAGTTTCCTGGAAAAGGAAAACTATTTCCAAAAAGTGAATAATTATCGTGATAGTATGAATAGTAGGCCCGAAGATCCATATCTGATGCTTAAATCTTCCGATTTATTTAATATTACTCAGGCAGATGCTTTAATTTTTCTTGATCTTTTTCAATTCGAAAATGGAGTGTATAGCTTCTTCGATGGCACATTCCGTACCAGGGCAGTTCTATCCTGGACAATAACCTATCGGGGTAATACATCTTCACCAACCATTTATAATCAAATAGATACATTGTTTTTCAGCAAATCTCAATTCAAGGATATCCAGCAGAAGAACCGACATTCGCAACAAATCTACAAGGAAGCTTCGAACCATCTTGGAAAATGCTTTGGAACCAAAATAATTCCCTCATGGGTTCCGGTTGAACGAATATATTATCAGTCTAAAAATCCTGAAATGCTTAAGGCAGAGAAATATGCAATCAGTAAGGATTGGCTGAAAGCCGGAGAAATCTGGAATCGGCAAACGAAGAATAAAAATGAGGAAATTGCCGCCAAAGCCTGTTACAACATGGCACTTGTTTGCGAAATGGAAGGAAAATATGATTTGGCAATCGAATGGTTAAATCATAAGGTTTTTACCAAATATAATGAGCCTTATGAAGTCAACTGCGAGCAATACATAAGGGTTTTAACCTTAAGGAAATATGAAATTGAAAAGCTGGAAAAGCAAATTGGAAATTGAGTTTAAGGTCTATTTCTTACTTGTTACTGTCTGGTTTTGGATGAACTTAGGGCCTTTCTTTAATGCCAAAATAAT
>CAILJH010000142.1 GCA_903834475.1 uncultured Prolixibacteraceae bacterium
GCTCTTCGCCAGTGGCCGGTTCAGATGCATTTGATCAATCCTGCAGGTGCAAGTTTCCAGGGAACTGATTTGCTTTTGGCAGCCGACTGTGTTGCATTCAGTCTCGGAAATTTCCATTCCAAACATCTGGCCGGAAAATCGCTTGTGATTGCCTGTCCGAAACTCGATCAGGGCAAGGAAATCTATGTGGAAAAAATTCGTCGCCTCATCGACGAAGCGAAAGTGAATACCATTACCATTATGATGATGGAAGTTCCTTGCTGCGGAGGATTGTCGCAACTGGTTCAGATGGCTGCTTCACAGGCCACGCGAAAGGTTCCGGTAAAGGAAATTATTGTCAGCATCAAAGGAGATATTCTGGAAGAAAGCTGGGTTTAAAAAGGGTTACGGGATTCGGGTTGCGTGATTCGGGTCCTGCCCTGAAGGGGCAGAATATCCCAGCCCGGGGCAAGCGAGGAACGAACGTCGCCCCGGGGGAATGATGAAGCTTGGATCAAACGTCCGAGGAATGATGCCAAGCAAAGAGTTTTCGTTTCTTCGGACGAAATGGGTTGCAGTTCCTTTTACGCTGTTTTTTAATCAAACATTCACCACTTTTTAATCTTCCTGTAATTCTTTATCAGCTACTTGCAAGCGATATAATCCATTGGCTTTATGCAGGAAGCTCTCCGAAAATTAGATATTGCAGTTATTTCTGATGTCCATCTGGCAACTCTCGCCAGTAAGGCCAAACCCCTTCTCAAATATTTAAAATCCATTCAGCCCAAGATGCTGGTTTTGAATGGAGACATCATCGATTCCTGGCGGTTCAGCCGGAATTATTTTCCAAAGTCACATTTGAAAGTCATCAGGCAGTTTGTGAAGATGATTGAAAAAGGCGTTCAGGTAGTTTACATTACCGGAAACCATGACGATGTCTTCCGGAAATTCAACAATACCAGGTTGGGCAATTTCAGCATTGTGAATCAGCTTGAACTGACCATTGAGAGCCAAAATATTTGGATTTTCCACGGAGATGTTTTCGATCACATCATACATCATTCACCCTGGCTGGCCAAGTTCGGTGCAGCAGCCTATGGTTTGCTTACAGGATTCAACAAAATCCTGAATACAATACTGAGAACCTTTGGAGGTAAGGATATGATCCTCTATAAATCCATGAAGAAACGTATCTCGAAGGAAAAAAAGATTTTGACCAATTTCGAACTGGCCATTGCCAATGCGGCATTGAGTAAAAATGTCGATCTGGTGATTTGCGGTCATACGCACATTCCGGCTGATAAAACGACTACCAGTGAAAAAGGAACGGTCCGGTACATCAATTGCGGAGACTGGGTTGAAAATTATACGTCGGCAGAGTGTATCGATGGAGTCTGGAGCCTGAACTATTTTGTTGCTGATTTAGATCAGGAGGAACCTGAAATGCCTGACGATGAGCTTTATATTCCTGATAAAAAACAGTTGTTCAGGTCGATCCTGGAAGAGATGAAAGTCGCAAGTTTTTTTTAACTGATCATTAACCGAACTCAAACATCCATACTATGAAAATCTTATACGCCATTCAGGGAACAGGAAACGGTCATCTGGCCCGTGCCACCGAAATAGTTCCCATGTTGAAATTAATGGCCGATACCGATGTTTTGGTCAGTGGAACTCAGGCCGATTTGAAAGTTCCTTTCAAGATTGATTACCGGTTCTCAGGGATGAGTTTCATTTTCGGACAAAAAGGTGGTGTTGATATCCAAAAGACCATTCAGCGGATGTCGCTGATCCATTTTTTTCGCGACATCCACAATTTGCGCATTGATCAGTATGACTTGGTTATCAGCGATTTTGAACCGGTTTCGGCATGGGCATGCTGGTTACAAAACAAGGAATGCATTGGCTTGAGCCATCAGAGTGCAGTATTGCATCCCTCAGCTCCACAACCCGATTTCAGTGACTGGTTCGGAAAAAAGATTCTGAAATATTATGCCCCAACCACTTATCAATACGGGTTCAATTTCAAACCTGCTTCACCTGATATTTTTCCTCCGGTTATTCGTAATGACATTCGAAATGCCGAAACAAGCGTGAAACCTCATTACACGGTTTATCTTCCTGCCTACAGCGACAAGCAGATTCAGGATGTTTTGTCTAAAATTCCGGATATCACCTGGGAAGTGTTCTCCAAACATTCCAAAGCTGAGTATCGGGTAGGAAATCTGCATTTTCAGCCTGTTTCATTGGAAGGCTTTACCGAAAGTTTTCTGAGCTGTACCGGATTAATTTGTACTGCCGGATTTGAAGGTCCGGCTGAAGCAATTTTCATGGGAAAAAAGCTTTGCGTCATCCCGATGAAAAAACAGTATGAACAGTATTGCAATGCCGCTTACCTGAAATCGATGGGGATAAAAGTGCTCGATCATTTTACCACTTCAGCTCCTGAGCTGACCCAATGGATTCAGAATTCAACCGCATTGCAAATCAAATTTCCGGATTTGACATTCGAGATTCTTGAGAGCATTCTTCGGAAGCATTATACCTACGATCTGACTTCAGAATTACTCGGACAGTCATATTTTTAAATTTAGGCGCTCATCTGATCGAATGGACTTATTGCATTCCCGTATTGTGAATTCTGTAAATCGTTGTCTTACCGGCACTATTCTATTACAATGAGTAAATACATATGCTACCTGTTTTTTCTTATTTTCCTGATGCTTTCGTGCACCAGTGTGCAGGAAGATCCTTTGCCGGTTGTTAAAATGACTCCACCAATTGAGTTGAAAAAATATCCGGATGGATTCAATTTTTACGTCATAAGCGACCTGGGTAAAAACGGACATAAAAATCAACAGTTAATGGCCAATCAAATGGCCGGGCTGTCTGCACGGATTGATCCCAAATTCATTGTTTCTTGTGGAAATAATTTCCAGGGAACTGGAGTTCAATCAGTTGAAGATCCACTTTGGAAAAGCGATTTTGAAAAGGTGTACAAAAAATCTGCTCTTCAGGTGGATTGGTTCCCGGTTTTGGGTAATCACGACTACAAAGGAAACTCGCAGGCAGAAATTGACTACTCTGGAATTAGCATCAGATGGCGGTTTAAATCACGGTATTATACTTTTGTCCGGAAAATTAATGACTCAGTTTCGGCAAGGTTTATATTTTTGGATACTGCTCCATTGATCGACGAGTATTATCAAAACCAGGATTATCCGGATATTGCCAATCAAGACTCTTCGCGGCAAATTGCCTGGTTGAAAGCTGTTCTGGCAAATTCAAAAGAGAAATGGAAAATCGTTTTCGGGCATCATCCAATTTTCTCATCCAGTCCAAGACATGGGAATAGTCCCGAATTGATTCAGCGCATTAAACCAATACTCGAAAAATACAAAGTGCAGTTATATATTAGTGGACACAATCACGATATCCAGCATTTGAAAGAAAAAAGCGGAAAGATAGATTATCTGATTACCGGAGCAGGCAGTGAAAAACGGCCGTGTGCCACCAATGAATTGTCACTTTTCAGCAAGTCGGCTTCAGCCTTTTCGGCTGTTACTTTCCATGGCGACAGCGTAAGATATGCCTTTGTTAACATCAATGGACAAACGGAATATAGCTTTGAGCGATCGTTCAAATAA
>CAILJH010000143.1 GCA_903834475.1 uncultured Prolixibacteraceae bacterium
GAAGATCAGAATGAATCAGACAATGAAATCCTTAACAGGTTTAATCAGGTTGATGGGGGAGGCGGAATTTCTGATCCTGCTGCTATCCCGTTTGAACCACATGCAAAAAATATTGCTGCGTTCATTGACTCAATCGAAACTAATCAACCCTTTGAAATCAGTGCAACTGAAGCCAGAAAAGCTGTTGAGATTGTCCTTGCAATTTACGAGTCAGCGAGAGAAATGAGGCCGTACAAATTTTTATAATGTCAAATTGCATCAAATGATAAAATCCTCATTTGTATTGGCTTTTACTATTCTTGCCATATTTTCCTCACCGCTTCATTCAGCCAATTTTGAAACTGATTCAATTAAGCGAACTACCCATTCAGAAAGGCAGAAAAATAAGGAAGTCGAAAAAATAAATAAGGATTATATTTTCAGCGTAAAAAAGCGTTCCGGCGATATAAAACTTGATGGCCTTATCAACGAAGATGATTGGCATAAAGGGGAAATAATTAACCTTTCCAATATGGTTCTTCCTTACGATACAGGGCGTGCAACTGCAAAGTCTGAGGTCATGATGACGTACGATAAAAAAGCTTTCTATCTGGCATTTGTCTTTCATGACACCGTGCCGGGGAAAAGACCGGTAGAGTCGTTGCGACGTGATTTCGTTTTTACCAATAACGACAATTTTTCGATTTATCTTGATCCATTCAACGATCAGACTACAGGTTATTCATTCGGGATCAATGCTGCAGGAGCTCAACGTGACGGGTCAATCAGTAATGGAAATGTGAATAACCTGATGTGGGATTGTAAATGGCAATCGGTTATAAGGAACTTTGGCGACAGATGGACCGGCGAGATCCGTATTCCCTTTAAATCAATTCGGTATAAAACGGGAGTGGATCACTGGGGAATTCAAATTTCCAGAAATGACATGAAGCTAAATGAAAAATCGGCATGGGCTCCAGTTCCCCGTCAATTTGCAACAGCAACTTTGGCTTATGCAGGACAGATATTATGGGAAACGCCTCCTCCCCGGTCGGGACTCAGACTAACATTAATTCCTTATTTAAACACAAGTATTTCACAAAATATTGAAAATGCAGAAAGCAAAAAATACAAATACAATTTTGGCTTCGATGCAAAGCTGGGCTTAACCACTTCACTTAATCTTGACTTAACTTATAATCCTGATTTTTCACAGGCTGAAGTTGATGACCAGGTCACAAACCTTGACCGTTATGAACTCTATTTCCCGGAAAAAAGGCAATTTTTTCTGGAGAACAGCGATCTCTTTGGCAACTTTGGTGCAGTTAATATAAGGCCATTCTTTTCCAGGCGCATAGGCCTGGATGCGCCAGTCAAAGCCGGTGCCCGGTTAAGTGGAAAAGTTGGACGAGACTGGCGCTTAGGACTTATGGATATGCAGACAGAAAAGCAAGGAGTTTTATTAGTTCGGAATTTCTTTGTCACATCCATTCAGAAAAAGGTTTTTGCGAGGTCAAATGTGGGCGTGATTTTTGTGAATAAAGAACAACTCGATGTTCCGTTCGATTGGCAGGATGGAAACAAGTATAACCGGATTGTTGGATTAGAATATAACCTTGCCAGTCGGAATAACTTTCTGAACAGTAAGTTTTTTGCACAAAAATCATTTACACCAGGGAAAATGACATCAGAAGAGTATTCCCAGGGAATTGATTTTGCTTATTCCAGAAAATCATTTCTGCTTGAAATGGAAGAATTATATGTGGGAAGAGATTATAATGCTGAAGCAGGATATGTTCCTCGTCATGATTATTTAAAAGTTAATCCCAAAGCGACCTTTAATTTTTTTCCAAAAAAAGGTCTGTTGGAATATCATGGTTTCTCTGCTGAATTTGACAATTTTTACTCACCTGGCAACATGGAGTTAATCGACAGGCAAATAATTGCCAATTATTTTTTCCAATATAAAAACAGGGCACATCTGGATATTATAAACAAGTTAAACTATGTTGTTCTACAAAAAGATTATGATCCTACAAATAGAGGAAAATATTATCTCCCTGCCACAAGTTCATACCAAGGCTACGAATTTGCGCTCAACTACATTTCAGATAACAGCAGACTTTTCAAGTACTTAATCAATTCAGGTTATGGTGGCTATTACAATGGTAAACGGTGGTTTGTTGAGGGCACTCTTAATTACCGGGTCCAGCCATACGGATACATGTCATTAATATACAGTTACAATAATCTGATGTTGCCTGCACCTTGGAACCGTTCAGGGTTATGGCTTGTCGGAACAAAACTTGATGTAACTTTAACGGACAAGTTATTCTTTAGTACTTATGTGCAATATAATCAACAGATTGATAATGTAAATATAAATGCACGGTTCCAATGGCGGTACAGGCCTGTTTCAGATTTCTTTATAGTGTACACTGATAACTATTTTCCGGGATACATGCTTGAGAAAAACAGGGCATTAGTGTTGAAACTTTCCTATTGGTTCAACTAAATTCATATCTGGTCTCTAAAAATTAGATTTTAACCAGAGTGAGAAAAATATCTCACCTTTTCCCAAGTTATTCAATCTTCAATAATGTAATCTACCCAAAGGAGCTGCCCTCTGCTGTAATAAGGTCTTTTCAAAATTAGAAATTTTAACTCATGAATAGGTGCGGTATTTTCTTTCTTTTCTTTTACTTTTCTTTATTTCCTGAAATAAAAAAAAACCATAAAACCTCTGATTGTCAGAGGTTTTATGGTTTAATAAATTTCATCAAAATAAGGATTTGAGGTTCCTGGCGCAC
>CAILJH010000144.1 GCA_903834475.1 uncultured Prolixibacteraceae bacterium
GACACGTGTACCTTTCAACATCACATCAGCCTCAATTTCAATGCCTCGCAGCGAAGAACCGGTGTCGGTTGTGAAATACGGATTTCCGGTGCCCGCAGAGAAGAAAGCCACTACGCCTTTTTCAATGATTTCAAGGGCTTTGTCCTTTGAGAAAAATTCACCGATTGGCTCCATCCGGATAGCGGTCAGGACACGCGATTTGCATCCAATACTTTGAAGGGCCGAATTCAGAGCCAGGCTATTGATCACGGTTGCCAGCATTCCCATCTGGTCTCCTTTTACCCGGTCGAAACCTTTGGTAGCACCACTTAGTCCGCGAAAAATGTTTCCACCGCCGATTACAATCCCGATTTGAACACCCAAATCCGCAATTTCCTTGATTTGTTCGGCATAATCAGACAGTCGCTGCGAATCAATTCCGTATTGTTGGCTGCCCATAAGTGACTCGCCGCTAAGTTTTAACAGAATGCGTTTGAATTTTGGCATAGTTTTATATTTTCATCAAAAATACATAAAAGTTTTATTGGGTATAAATGTTATTTGCCCTTGTGTTTCTTATGCAAACAAAATTAAATTTTTTAACACAGGGATACAAGCCCATGTTGGGCTATTGAATAAAAAAAAGCTGTCCGGATTCAGACAGCTTTTTTATTTTGTTATAGAATTTGGTGGATAAATGCAAATTATGCATCTGAACCTTAATCCACTTTTTCAGGATATGGTTACCCCGGTTTTTATTAATTTTCTTCAAATGGCCGATATTTGGCACGAGCGGTATATTTTATGAAATGAAACGACCATTTCTGAAGCCAGGCTTCAAAGCCATTTCTCCAGAGCTGTGTTTAAAAACCGGTTTACCGGATACAGTTCCTTCAAGGCAGCAACTATTTTATCGACATAAACTTCACTCGCTACAACTGAATCATCCACTTCAGAAGTAAACGCAAACGATTTATATTTCAACAAATCAATCCCGGAAAAGTCCTTCGGAAATCCTTTGGGCGCAGTTTTTAATTTATCATCATACATTTCAGGATAAGTTTTCCGGAAAGAATTACTTAAAATCAGGGAACTAAATTCATCCGCATGATCAAATATTTCAGTACGAATCGCTTTCAATGCATCGGCTGGCGGGCAGTAGGAGCCACCACCGACAAAAGATCCTCCCGGCTCGATATGCAGGTAATAACCTGCACTTGTACTTTTGCGTCCACCCGGAGCAATGAAACTTCCCATATTGGTTTTATATGGTGTTTTATCGGCGCCAAAACGAACATCACGAAAAATCCGGAATACACAATCTTTGGGATTCTGATTGCCAATTTCAGGATCAAATTTCGCCACTTCATGAATAATCTGTTCTGTCAGAAGCAGAACCTTGCTGCGGCTTTCCTGATACCAGTTACGATTCTCATCAAACCATTCCTTCGTATTATTTTTCTTTAATTCCGAGAGAAAATGAAGTACTTGTTTCATATGGATTAGATTTTAAGCATTTTTGAAAAGACAAATTACAAATTTTTCGGTTAGGGAAATTCGTTTTCAAAGTTTTTAACGATTGTTCATCCAAAATTTCTCCTGATCTGATATTGAAATCGTACTTTTGCTTCAACACCGAAATGATGAAAAAGTTTGTAATCATAGTTGCCGGAGGATCAGGAAGCCGCATGGGCACTGAAATTCCCAAACAATTTCTGGAACTGGCCGGAAAACCTGTCCTGATGCTTACCATCCAGATTTTCTGCGATTACGATCCGGATTGTGAATTGATTTTGGTTCTTCCTGAAAAACATTGGGAATTCTGGAGCGGATTGTGCCTGAAACATTCGTTCTCCATAGTTCATCAGGTGGTATCAGGTGGCAAAACACGTTTCGATTCGGTCCGAAACGGACTGAAACTCATTCAGGACGAAGGAATTGTTTTTATTCATGATGGTGTCAGACCGCTGGTCAGCTCTGAAACGCTGCAAAGATGCTTCGAAACGGCTATAAAAAATGGGAATGCAATTCCGGTTCTGCCTGTAACCGAATCGTTGCGAAAATCGGACGGCAAGCAAACTATCTCAGTTGACCGAAGCCTTTATTTTAATGTGCAAACTCCGCAAACTTTCCGGAGCGAACAAATACTGGAAGCATTCAGGCAAAACTACGATCCGGCTTTTACAGATGATGCTTCTGTGGTTGAAAAGGCCGGATATTCCATTGCATTAGTGGATGGAAATCCGGAAAACATCAAGATTACTTCTCCAACCGATTTGATCATTGCGGAAGCCTTCCTGAGAAACAAGCATTGAAACCAGGTGGCTAAAGGTTAAATTTTAATCAACAATTAGTACTGCTTTGAACCATTTCCTTCCCAGTGGGTTTAAACCGGAACATATTTAGCATATTCAATTTATCCTGAATCCGCTGAATTGATTTTTCAACCTATTATTTTCAAATACCTTTTATGGATTTCAATAATTTTTCACTTTATCGTCCCAAAATGGAGTATCGCCGCTTCGGGAAAACCAATAAAATGGTTAGTGTGGTTACTTTGGGCGGTATGCGTTTTAAACACGGAGGGACTGAGCCGCGGGAGCACATTCCTCAGGAAACACTCGATCAATGTCGCGATACCGTTGAAAAAGCAATAGCGCAGGGCATAAATTTAATCGAAACAGCTCACGGCTATGGTAAAAGCGAACATGCCTACGGGCGTGTACTGAATGATGAGTTGAAACTGAAGCGCGATTCCTACTTTTTGATGACCAAAGGAAATCCGGGTACAGCTGCTGAAGCCCGGAAATTGGTTGCCAATCAGCTAAAGGCATTAAAAACCGACTATTTTGATTTTTATGCGTGGCATGGGATCAACACCATTGAATTGTTTGAGAAGGCTTGTGCCAAAGGAGGTCCGGTTGAAGAGTTGCTGAAAATGAAAGAAGAAGGAATTATCGGGCATATCGGTTTTAGCACGCATGCTCCTTTGGAAGTGATTATCAAAGCGATCGAAACGGATTTGTTCGACTTTGTAAACCTGCATTACTACTATTTTTTCCAGCGAAATAAGGCCGCTATCGATCTGGCTGAAACGAAAGATATGGGTGTATTTATTATTTCACCCAATGATAAAGGCGGGCAATTATCCAATTCACCGAAAAAACTTATGGAATTAACTGCGCCACTTCACCCAATTCAGTGGAATGCCCGGTTTTGCCTGAGTCATCCTTCGATTCATACCTTGACTTTTGGACTTCCGGTGACTGTTCAGTTTGAAAATATCAATGGTATATTTCCTGCAGCGGTTCCACTTTCTCCTGAAGATGCCCGGATCAAACATGAATTGGACGGGCAAAAACTATTGGATGAGTTTGCAGGCTTCGATGGACATTGCATGATCAATGATCCGTCGGGCCTGAATATTCCTGAAATACTGCGGTTCCGGATGCTCTGGAAATGCTATGACATGAAGGATTTTGGCCTGTACCGCTACAATATGTTTCAGGAGAAAGACCACTGGTTCCCGGGTAATTTTCCTACAGAAGAGAATTTGAAAAAGATCGATCTGAGTCGTTGTCCGGCGAATATTCCGTTGATCGACCTCATCAGAGAAACACACAACGAATTGTACCGGCCAAAGAAAAAATAAGGATGGAATTCGATTTGTAAAAATGCTAAATTTGTTGAAAATGATTTGTCATGAATACGCTGGAACTGAAAAACAAAATCATCAAACAAATTGATAGTTTGAATGAAGCTGACTTTGAAAAAGTTTACCATCAGCTACTCAATATCCTTGAATCTTCCAATGAATATCGTTTATCTGAGGCAGAAAATGAAGCTATTGACTCAGCTTTAAAAGTTAGTGAAGATGGTGTAACCTACTCACATGATCAGATCATCTCTGATGCGCGGATTAAATTTCCAAATCTGAAGTTCAAATGAGAACCATCAGGTGGAATGAATTGGCCCGCCGGGATTATTTCGAAAACATTGACTTTCTGTTGCTGAATTGGTCAGATAAAGAAGCTCAAAAGTTTATTGACAAGGTATATGAAATCGAAAACTTGCTGGCAAAGGGCAATGTTGAATTTCAAAATACCAACCGGGCAGATATTAGACGCTGTGTAATAAACAAACAAACCGCTCTGTTCTACAGGGTTATTGACGAAGAGATAATAGAGTTTCTTCGTTTTTGGAATAACAGCCAGAATGGCAGACAATTGAATCTTTAAATCACAGGCATTCAAAGTTCTCTCATCGAAATCTCTTTCCTGCGGAAAGTCAATTATTCTGATAAAAAAAGCATGGCTGCAAATCTGCAACCATGCTTTTCTATATGTAGCTATATCGGCATTACTTTACAAGTTTCTTTATTTCCCGTTGAGGAACCAAGGCTTTGGTTACTTTGCCAGTTACCAGTTCACTTTTCAGGTTGAAAGTTCCTGTTTGTTTGATATCGCTGGATGAATTTCCAATTTTGAGCGAATACTTTCCGGCTTCAGCAATCCACGAAGATGTTTTTTCGTCAAACGAAGCCAGATCCTGAGCTTTTACAGTGAATTTCAGTGTCTGCGATTCTCCCGGGTTCAGTGATTTGGTTTTGCCAAAAGCCGTCAATTCTTCTTCAGGTTTGTTCAGTTTTTGGGCAGGAGCGGTCCGATAAAGTTGAACCACTTCGCGTCCGGCAACTTTTCCTGTGTTTTTTACATCAACCGAAACCGTGATTTGATCTTTAAATTCAGCAGAACTTAGTTTGATGTTGCTGAAGTCAAACGAAGTATAGGATAGTCCGTAACCAAATTCATAAGCCACAGGCACTTTGAACGTATTGTAATAGCGGTAACCTACATAAATGTCATCTTCATAGGTAATTTCCCATGGAGTACGGCGCATAAACGAAAATCCGGATTGGTCGGGAGCATTATCTTTCTTATCCGATTTTTCAGCAACTCCCGGGAAATTTTTTGCAGAAGGAGCATCATTGTATGATATCGGAAAAGTAATCGCCAGTTTTCCTGAAGGGTTCACTTTGCCCGACAAAACATCAACAACCGAGTTGCCACCTTCCTGACCAGGTAACCAGGCCAGTAAAATGGCATCCGGAATGGTACGCCAGCTGGCTACTTCAACAACACCGGCCACATTCAGGATGACAACGGCTTTTTTGCCTTTGGCATGAAAAGCTTCGGTTACGTTTTTGATCATTTCTTTTTCAGTTGAAGTCAGATAAAAATCTCCTTCGGTTGCAGTGCGGTCGATACCTTCTCCTGAAAGCCGTCCAAGTGTGATAAGTGCCATGTCAGTTTTCCCAGCCATTTTTGCTGCAAGCTCTGGTGAAACGGTCATTTCAGCAACCGGATCTTTTGCTCCCATAAAAGACAAGGGGTTTTTCGATGGACCACTTTTCAGTACAGTTTCTTTCATGTAATTCGTATATGTACTTTTCAGCTCATCAAGAGCGGTAAAGCCTCCATTGGCAATACCCTCGATAAGAGAAACGGTATGTTCTTCGTTCACATCACCGCTTCCGGTACCTCCGGAAATAAATTCGTAAGAGGCATTACCGAAAGCTGCAATGTTCTTTACTGATGACTGAATAGGAAGTGCATTTGCTTTATTTTCAAGCAAAACCATTCCGTCGGTTGCTGCCTGACGGGTAACTGCAGCATGAGCTTTTAATTCAGGTGCATTTGAATATTTGTAATTTTTGTACCGTGGAGCTCCCATCATAATTTTCAGGATACGGCTGATGTTCAGGTCCAGAATCTTTTCATCAAGCCTGCCTTCTTTGACAGCAGCAACCAACTCACGGCTTTGTTTAGGCTGACCAGGCTGAATCATGTCATTCCCGGCTTTCATCTGGGCAACTACATCACTGCCGCCACCCCAGTCGGTCATCACGTAGCCTTCAAATTTCCAGTCGTTTCGAAGAATTTTGGTCAGCAAATCATTGCTTTCTGAAGTGTAGGTGCCATTGATTTTATTGTAGGAAGACATCACGGTCCAGGGCTGAGCTTCTTTTACGGTAATTTCGAAACCTTTCAGGTAAATTTCACGCAAGGCACGTTCGCTTACAATTGTATTCACCGTCATGCGGTTGGTTTCCGAATTGTTGGCAGCAAAGTGTTTGATCGAAGTTCCCACACCATTTGACTGAATACCTTTTACCATAGCGGCAGCAGTTTTGCCTGCAACGATCGGATCTTCAGAATAATATTCGAAGTTACGGCCACAGAGCGGGTCGCGCTGAATATTTAAAGCAGGGCCCAGAATCACATCAGAACCATATTCTTTGACTTCATTTCCCATGGCCTGACCAACCTTGTAAACCAAATCGGTATCCCAGGTTGAAGCCAACACTGTTGCAACTGGAAAAGCAGTGCAATAATAGGTTTTTGCTTCACCTTTGCGTTTAGGCTGGATCCGTAAACCAGCTGGTCCATCGGTCAAAACCTGAGAGGCAATACCCAACGCTGGGAATTCAACTGAAACACCAGCAGCGCCTGGCAGATATTTCCTGATTTTTTTAACCATATCAACGTAGGACTGATCTTTTGAATCAATATCTCCGTTGAATCCTGCAGGCATCTTGTTCTTTAATGAATCCGGCAATTCGAAAAACATACCGGTTCCTATCACCAGCTGAGCTTTCTGATCGAGAGTCATTTTGGAAATAATTTCCTTAATCTTTTGATCATCGGTAGTTTTTGCACCACCAGCCTTACATTGTAAAGACAATGAAACCACTGTAAACATTGAAAAAACAACAGCAAAAAGTGTTGTTGAACGAAGCCATTTAAATTTCATATTTGTAACGATTTAAGTATAAATTTTCTATGTGTCAATAAGACGCAATGATAGTTTATAAATTAGAGATTTCAAAATCGGGGAAGCACTAAAATGAGATAATCATCAGCATTTTAGCCTGAAAAACATACTTGACAGCAGGTTTTAGATTTCGAAAAGCACAGAAAAGCCGACACCGTGTTGATTCCTATAAAATCGCCGTGAAGAAGTTCTTTCTATGTCTCGATTTCAAAGGCTCAATCAGTGCCAGCTTTTCTGTATAACTATTTGGAGTTTTCTATATCAGTTTCCGTGCTTCCCGGTCGGGATCATTTTTCAATTCGGATTGATCGTTCAAAATCATGGTTTCGCCTTTTTCCATGGTATAGGCTTTCCACTCCGGAAGTCCGCCTTTATTGGGGTTCCCGGTTTTCATGAATTGAAGCAAAGCTCCTGACATTTTTTCAGAAAGCGTTCGTGGGCGTTTGCCGCCGCCGGTATGGGTCAGCATCAGATCGGTATTGGCATACCAGAAACAAATGTCGAGGCAATGAAAGGCCCGCATCCGGTTGTCGAAAAGTGGTGGCTGCCAGCCAAACCATGCTAAGTAAACCGGGGCTTTTTGAGCAGACTTTGCATTGGCAGTTTCGATCGCACCTTTGCGGTTGCTGCTCACCAGAGTCATAATTTCTATTGGTTTTGCGTTGGGATAGATTTTGGCATAGGCATCATAAACGCTTGCCGCTTTATCGCCCAATCCGCCTCCGAAACCTGCGCGTTCTTTCAACGATTCAATCGCTTTTTCGCGGCTTATCTTTTCCATTTCAGGCATGGTACGTGCCATTCCCCATTCGTGGAAAGTGGTACAAATCAGCATCGGAACATCAGATGACAGACCTGTCGCATCAGCGTAGAACTGACCTTTGGTAATATTTACGCCGTCGGCAACCGGACTGAAACCACCGCGCACACCTGTTCCTGTGTTCTCAGAAGCGAACTTTTTGGCGGCACTATTGGCCAGAGCAATGTAATCTTTCCAGGGCATTTCCTGAAGTTTATCCACTTCTGAAGCATTCAATCCGGCTTCTTTCAGAATGTATTCTCCCAGTTTTTGAGAAGCCGTTTGGTCCATCGCTTTAACAGTCGATCCGCTTAGTGGAACCGCTTTGTGAAACAAACCTTTCGCTTTTGGCATGGCTGCCAAAACGCAAACTTTGGCACCGCCACCCGACTGACCCATGATGGTCACATTTCCGGAATCTCCACCGAAGTTGGCAATGTTGTCGCGCACCCATTCCAGGGCAGCAACCATATCCAAGGCACCTACATTTCCTGAATCGGCATATTTTGAACCGCCAATCCCCGAAAGATCACTGAATCCGATTGGCCCCAAACGATGGTTGATTGACACAAACACAATATCTCCTTTGCGGCTGAGGTTTTCACCATCGTAGCCATCTTGTTCAATGCCGTTTCCGTTCACATAGCCACCTCCATGCAGCCAAACCATCACCGGACGTTTTTTGGAATCAACCGCTGGCGTCCAGATGTTCAGCTTCAGGCAATCTTCACTCACATCGTCATAGTTCCAATGGTCGACAAACGACGAATATGCATTGGCATAGCGGTTGTCAATGATTTGAGGAGCGGTATTTCCCCACCAAACAGTTGGCAAAGTATCGGTCCATGGTTTTGGTGGTTGAGGCGGCATAAAGCGGTTTTTACCTGAAGTGTCTGCGCCGTATGGAATTCCCCTGTAGCAGGTAATTCCTCTCAGGATAAAGCCTTTTACCTTTCCGTATTTGGTGTCAGCAATGGCAATCGAATCTCCAATTTGCAATATCTGGTCGTCATCGTCGGCTTTCGACGAATTGGATGCGCCGGAAATAAACGGCATGGAAGTTAATCCGAGTCCTGCAGCACCGGCTCCAAGTGTCTGGAAAAAGTTACGTCTGTTGGTTTTCATAGGTTTTGGTTTTACTTTAACGTTAGTTCTTTCTTTAATTTAATATCGCCGGCCGAAGCGCCAACCTCCACTTCAATCTTACAGAGGTCATCGTCCCAGGCGTGCTTTTTCCCGTTCCAGTATTGCAGATTTTTTACTGGAATTTCGAGGATCACGGTTTTACTTTCTCCCGGATTGATTGGTATTCTGGAAAATGCCTTGAGTTCTTTTTGCGGCCATTCTTCCGAAGGATTGATGCGGTGAACATACACCTGAGCCACTTCGTCGGCGGCTACTTTTCCAGTGTTTTTCAATACTATTGAAATGCTGATCACATCATCTTTTCCATACTTTTCTTTGTTGGTTTTCAGGCCTGAATATTCAAAAGTAGAATAGGTCAGTCCGTAACCAAAGGGATACATTACCTTCACATTCTTGGTATCGAACCACCGGTAACCAACCAGCGATTCCTCTGAATAATTCGCAGTATTCGGGTCATTACTTTTTGAGGCTTCGTCTTTTGGTTTATCAACGGTTTCGGTTTCAGCAACCAGCTTGGCAAAAACGTCAGCCTTTTTTATACCCTGCGGATAATTTCCAAGTGCATATGCAGGTGAATCCTCCAGTTTTACGGGAATGGTAAAAGGCAAACGTCCACTTGGAGAAATGTTTCCAATCAGGACATCGGCCAGTGCATTTCCCCCTTCGGTGCCGTTAAACCAAGAAATAAGCAGCGCCTTCGAAAGCGGTTTCACCACGTTGAGATCGTTTGGTGCTCCGCTGGTCAGCACAGTTACAATGTTCGGATTTACAGCTGCAATTTTCCGGATCAGTTCATCCTGCCCTGAAGGTAAAAAGATGTCTTTCCGGTCACTGCCTTCGGTTTCAACCGATCGGTTATCACCTCCTATAAAAAGGACAACATTTGCTTTGGCTGCCATTTCAAGAGCTTCTTTTATCAACTCATTAGCAACCAGTTCCTTTTCCTGTTTTTCTTTTTCCAGTTGTTCGGGCGTCTTCCTTCCCCAGCTGAATTTTACTGGTTCATATCCTTTTGCAAAAATGATTTCAGCCTTATCACCAATCCTGTTTTTCAGTCCTTCGAGGGGAGTAACCTCATATAAAGTTTTCACCCCAGCACCCATTCCTCCGGAAGCCATGATTTGAGTGGCATTTGCACCAATAACTGCAATTATCGGTTTGTTTTTCAATTGCAAAGGCAGAACGCCTTCGTTTTTTAGCAAAACAATTGATTTGCTGGCCACATCATAGGCAATTTTCTGCTGGGCCGGTTGTGAAGTCATTTCTTTATTTGCTTCCTTTTCAGGAATCGCTTTGATGGCCAACCTGACACGCAGAATTTCACGAACCCGCAGATTAACGATTTCTTCGGAAACCTTTCCGGCTTTGACTGAATCAATCAGTGCCTGACCCAGATATTGCTTGGATGGCATTTCAACATTGAGACCCGCTTTTACTGATCCCACGGTGCTGTGGGTTCCGCCCCAGTCGGAAATGACCATCCCTGCAAATCCCCATTCCTGACGGAGAATTTTATTGAGCAATATTTCGTTTTCGGCACACCAAAAGCCGTTTACCTTGTTATAAGCAGACATTGCACCGAAAGCATCCGCTTCTTCAACGGCAGCCCGGAAAGGTGGAAAATAAATTTCGCGCATGGCACGTTCACCAATGATTGCGTTCACTGTTCCACGATTGTTTTCCTGGTTATTCAGGGCAAAATGTTTCAGGCAAACTGCTGCACCATTTTCCTGAACTCCATTGGTATAGCCCACAGCCAGTCTGGAACTCAAAAACGGATCTTCACTCAAATATTCATAGGTTCTCCCACCGGTTGGTATGCGTTGAATGTTGATGGCTGGCCCCAAAATCATGTCTTTACCACGCAAACGTGCTTCGCGCGCCATTCCGGTGCCATATTGATAAGCCAGTTCAGGACTCCATGTTGCTGCGAGCGCCGAGCCTGTCGGGAAAAAGGTGGCTTTGTCGGTTTCCCAACCCAAACCGGCCCATCCTTTGGGTTGCATCTCTTCACGAATACCGAAAGGACCGTCAGCGTACTTCACATCGGCAATTCCCAGGCGTTCATTCCCTGCTGAAACAAACATGAATTTGGCATGCAGCATCTCTACTTTTTCTTCCAAAGTCATCTGACTAATGATGCCATCAATCTGCTTATCGTATTGAAGCAATTTTGACTGATGAACTTTATCGGCTGTGCTGCCCATTAATGGAGATACTATTAATGCCATTAAAAAAATCTTTGCTATTCTCATCGGTTTAATATTTATCGTTTTTCAGCTGACACCTAAAAAGTCAGCACTTTCCTGAAAAACTTGCGGTTAATCTATTTAAATAATTTCGGAGCAAGTTCACTCAAATAAACTCTCCAATTCGTCCAGGTATGACCACCTTCACTTTCGCGATAGATGTAAGGGAATTTATTGTCGTCGAGAAATTTCCGGAGATCCTGAGCACTTTTATATAAGAAATCATCTTTGCCAACTCCTATCCAGTAAAGTTTTGGATGACTGGCTTTCAGTTTTTCCAATCCTTTCAACTGTGCTTCCGGATCATTTTTTCCGCCAAAACGGCTCATATCGACCAATCCCATGCTCATCACACCAAAATATGAAAACATTTCAGGATGATTGTTTGACAAATAAAGCGTTTGCATTCCACCCATTGAAAGTCCGGAAACGGCCCGGTTATCTTTGTTGGAGATCACCCGATAATTCTTTTCGATGAATGGGATGACATCTTTTACCAAACTTTCTTCGAATTTGCCCGATCCCATTCCGCCCGGATTATTTTGTCCGGCAGCTTCCTTCTTTGCTGGTGCTGCATCAGGAGCAGCTGCATCGCCAGGATTTCCGTTGGTCATTACCACAATCATTGGTTTGGCTTTTCCTGAAGCAATCAGGTTGTCGAGAATTTGCGGGGCACGACCTAAAGTTGTCCATGCATCTTCGTCACCCCCACCACCATGCAGCAGATAGAAAACCGGAAGTTTCTCCGTCGATTCGCTGTATCCGGAAGGCGTATAGACATACATCAATCGGGTCAATCCCAAAGTTGGTGACGAATACCAAACTTTTTGAAGTGTTCCGTGAGGAACATCGGTCACCCCATACATAGTGGCTTTTTCGCCGGGAACCATGAACATGCTTTCATTGCGGGTTCCGTCGCGAACCACCATCACATTGTTCGGATCTACCGATTTTACTCCATCAACAAAATAAGAATACGTGTACATTTCTGATGGAAGGGATTCAATCGTTAATTGATACAAGCCGGTATCGTTTTTGGCCAGTTCAACCTGATTTCCCCAGCCTGGCATCCAGTTTCCACTGATTGTAACCTTTTTTGCTTCAGGAGCAAACACCCGGAAAGTGATTTTACTGTCGGCCGAAATTTCGGGAGAAAGGATAGGTTTTGTCATTTTGAACTGAGCGCTGACGTTCAATGTCACCAAAGTCAGAAGAAGCATAAAACGCAATTGTTTGATCGTTTTCATAAGCTATTGTTTTAGGTATAGTCAAGAGTTAAAATAAAAATTAGAATTGGCATGATCAATAGTCAATTGTCATTAGGAAAAAGTCATTAGTCAATATGATGACTTTTCCCATATTTATTTAATGTGTTCAGGATCGTAAACAATAGTTGCCTCACCGAGAGTAACCATCATTGGGTTAGCGCTACCGATGGAGACTTTTTGAGTATGTGGCTTTGCTTCCGGGGCTGTGCCGTTGATCAGGGCTTCGGCCAGGCTTCGCATTTCGGTGATGTACGCTTTGTCGTAGGCTTTTTTTACGTATGGATAATGACCGCAGTAGATTTTAGTAATTCCTTCGTCCATCAGTTTTTCCATCTTTTTGCACGATTCGACATAGGTTTGCATCGGAGCATATGGCCGAAGCTGAAGCCAAACCTGTCCTGAACCAAAAGCATCGCCCGAATAGCAGCTTCCGGCCTGTTTATCAAGAAGAACAATTGATCCCGGAGTATGTGCCGGCATGTGACTCACTTCGATTTTCTTTTCACCTAAATCAAATACGTCGCCATCTTTGACGAAATGAACCTTGCCTTTGTAAGTTTTATCCAGCAGCACGGTATCTGCAGGATGAAGGTAGATTTCATCGAAATATCGAATGTTTCCGGCATGGTCTCCATGGGCATGAGTGATGACCACATAGATGGGTTTTTGGGTGATCTTGCGAATGACCTCATCCAGCTTTTCGCATTTGGTTCCGGTATCGATCAACATGGCTTTTTTTGTGCCCTCGATGAGATACATGGTCGTTTTGTCGGTTGTTTCAATGACCCAAACCTTGTCTTCAAGTTTAGAGATTTCGAGATCGTCGTTTTTAAATACCGATTGTGAAGATGCATTGATCCATGTAAAAAGGATCAGAAATACGGTGAGAAAGTTTGGTTTTAGGTTCATCGGATTAGAAAAAAGTCATTAGTCAATAGAAAAAGGAAAAGGAAAGAAGCCATTAGGAAAACTAATATTAAACACGGTTTTCCTAATGACCAATGACGCTTTCCTATTTAAAAAGTAGTGGAGCAAATTCGGACAGATATACCCGCCAGTTAGTCCAGGTGTGGCCGCCTTCGCTTTCGCGATAGGTATATTTCATGCCTATTTCATCCAATTTTGCACGATAATCCGACACATTTTTGTAAAGGAAATCAGCCTTTCCGATACCAATCCAGTAAAGTTTGTACCCGTTTGTCATTTGGCTTTTGAGCGTGCTATCGAAGTTTTCGTAAACTTTTGATGTATTTTTTGGATCGGTCATGATGGCTGCTGAGAATAAACCTACATAATCGAAGGTGTTCGGATAGTAACGCGAAATATGCAGTGAATGGTAGCCACCCATGGATAAACCTGCGATGGCGCGATCGGCTTTATCAGCTTTTACGCGATAGTTGCTTTCCACAAATTTGATGACATCCGTAAAAGTTTCTTCAAATTTACCGTCCATGGTATTGGGCAACTGGAAAGTTGGCTTGTACATTCCGAGACTCGATTCGCCTGGTGCTGCTTCCTGTGCCACGTTTCCGTTGGTCATTACCACAATCATCGGTTTTGCTTTTCCCTGTGCAATCAGATTGTCCAGTATTTGTGAAGTGCGACCCAGAGCAATCCAGGCTTCCTCGTCGCCACCCATTCCGTGCAATAAATAAAGAACCGGATATTTATCTTTACCGGTTTCATATCCGGCTGGAGTGTAAATAGTCATCCGACGCTCCATCCCGTTTCCCGGTGAATTATACCAGCGCCGCGTAACTGAACCGTGAGGAACTTTAGTCACTTTATACAAATCAGCTTTTCCTCCGCTAACCATGAAAACATTGGTTACTGAAGCCACATCGCGGATCAGATATACGTTGTTTGGATCGGTGGTTTTCATGCCGTCAACGCTAAATGAATAGCCATACAAATCGGAGGAAAGTGCAGCTGTGGTATAGCTCCATAAACCTTTTTCATCTTTGGTCATGGCAACTGAACCGGGAGTCCAGCCTTCAGCCGGCATCCAGTCTCCGGAAATTTTGACCTCTTTGGCATTAGGTGCCTGTAACCGGAAAGTGACCGAATGGTCTTCTTTTACTTCAGGCGAAGTAATCTGCTCGCCGCCCCAAAGCGCCTGCTGAGCATATGAGTCGATGTTGAGGAGTGCAATACTAACCATGATCAGAAGAATTTTTTTCATTTTTTTTCGGTTTTGGAAATTAGTTATTTTATTGGTTTATTGGTTTGGAAAATGAAGTCACACAAGCAATGTGTCGTATTGACGCAATGATAATCTATTTATTCTTTAAATCAAAAGTAAGGACGGATTAAATTTCTACTTTTACATCAAAATTCCGGAGGTGAAAAATAAATCAAATCTTAACATAAATCAATTTCTCAAACACATTTCTTTGGATTGTGTTGTTTTTGGCTTCCACGAGAATCAGCTGAAAGTTTTGTTGCTGCGGATGAAAAAAACTCAGGAATGGGCTTTGCCGGGTGGTTTTGTTCAGGAAGATGAATCAATGGAACTTGCTGCCAACCGGGTTTTGAAAGTACGGACCGGTCTGGATCATATTTTCCTGAATCAATTTCATGTGTTCAGCGACCCCGAACGATCGAATATAAACCCGGCTGTTCCTGACGTCCTTGAATTCGGTATAACCTTCAATGATGCAGACTGGTTCAACCAACGATTTATTTCTGTGGGATTTTATGCATTGGTAGAGTTCTCACTCGTACAGCCAAAGCCCGACCTGCTTTCGGATATTTGTGAATGGATCAGCCTCGACGAGATTGGTTCGCTGATGATGGACCACCGGCAGATTCTGGATAAGGCGCTTGAAACGTTACGACTGCAGTTGGTTTTCCAACCGATTGGATATAATCTGCTTCCCGAAAAATTTACCATGCCCGAACTTCAGAAATTGTACGAAACAATTCTGGGGAAAGAACTCGACCGGCGGAATTTTCAGCGAAAGATACTGGCATATAATATCATTTCGAAACTGGATGAGGTGAGGCAGGGTGTTCCGCATAAAGCACCGTCCTTGTATCGGTTCAATCCCGAAAATTATCAGAAAGCACTGAACGAAGGACTTGGCGGGAAATGGTAATTGCCTTCCGGTTGATACTCAATTTATTTACCGCACATTTACAATTCATAAAGCGATAAACTATGTTTCAGGTTATTTGGGAACTGAAAGTGAAATTCAAGGAACGCGATAAGTTCGAACAGTTTTACGATCCGAAAGGCGATTGGGTGAAATTCTTCAGCAAATCGCCAGACTATCAGGGAACCGACGTTCTGGAAAGTGGCGAAGGCGACGGCATTTTTCTGGTGATCGACGAATGGCAATCGGAAGAAGCTTTTACTGAATTTGTAAAAAGCCGGAAGTCAGATTACGATTTGCTCGAAGAAAAAGCCAAAACGGCAAGTCGCACCAAAAAACGGATTTTTATCAACCTGAATCCAGAGGAATAGAATCATTCTTCATTAATTGAACGTAGAGACGCACGGCCGTGCGTCTTAAAAAGGCACAAACCCGTTATCACAATTCAAAGACGCACGGCCGTGCGTCTCTACCTACAAACCTGAAACCCATTTATGCCCAATTTCTCCCATATCCTTTTCGATCTCGACGGTACACTGACCAATCCGCGCCTCGGAATCGGCAATTCATTGCAATATGCCCTCCGGCAAATGCAAATTGACGGGTACAGCGACGAAATCCTCGAGCGCTTCGTCGGGCCGCCACTTCAGGATGGATTTAAAAAACTGTTTGGAATGGATGAGCGAAATACCAATCTTGCAGTGGAGCATTTCCGGACTTATTTCGGAGAAAAGGGTTTGTACGAGAATATTCCTTATCCGGGAATCATGGAGTTGCTGGAAGAATTGCAACTCTCCGGAAAGCGCATTTTTGTAGTGACTTCAAAGCTGGAAAAGTACGCCAAAATGATTATCCGGCATTTTGAATTCGACCGGTATGTTGAGGACCTAATCGGAGCCGAACCCAATGGCGAACATTCAGGAAAAGGGCAACTAATATCCAATTTGCTGAACAGATATCAGATTATACCAAGTCAATCAGTGGTTATGATTGGTGATACACCTTACGACATGATTGGTGCCAAAGAGAACCAGATATCCAGCATTGCCGTGAGTTACGGTTTTGGAACACAGCAAACCCTGAGTGCGTGCAATCCGGAATTTATGGTTGATTCGGTTGATGAACTGACGGAATTGTTGCTGGGGTAAATAATTGATGGACTGAAGGATTGAATGTTCGTCACATGAATGTGACGCCAAAGGATACTTTTCTGAATCTTCTGAGGCCTACTCCCTTCCCAATTTTGGGGAAGGGTTGGGGATGGGGCTTTCCACTTTTCACACCTTTTTTCTGAATAGTTTTTTCTTTATCTTGATAGCCTGATTTTATCACACTATAACTATGGAAAATTCGGATCAAAAAAAGTGGTTTGTCATTCTCAATCCGCATGCCGGTTCAGGCCAGGGAAAGAAGGATCAAACGATAATTGTTAACCTGTTGAATCAAAAAGGATTTGATTTCAAGCTTGCAGTTTCAGATTATCCGAAACACGCCATTGAGTTAACCATTCAAGCCATCACTGAAGGTTTTCGAAATTTGATTGTTGCCGGTGGCGATGGGACCCTCAACGAGGTGGTAAACGGAGTCTTTTTACAAACTGTCTGTCTGCCTGACGAAATTATCGTCGGGGTGATTCCGGTGGGTACCGGTAACGACTGGATCAAAACCTTTGGAATTCCAAACAAATACAATCAGGCCATTCAGATGATCAAAAAGGGAGATACCATGCAGCAGGATATTGGTCGCATCATCTATACCAGTTTTAATCAGGCCAAAATATGTTATTTTGCCAACATGGCCGGATTTGGATTTGATGCCATGGTTGCAGAAAAAACCAACCGGCTAAAAGATCAGGGCCGGAAAGGAATTTCCCTGTATCTTCAGGCACTTGGCTCCAGTTTTTTGAATTATCAAACCGGCAAGGCACGTTTGGTAATTGACGATAAAGTAGTTGAGGAGCTCGTTTTTTCAGTAAGTATCGGTATTGGGAGGTTTAACGGCGGAGGAATGATGCAGGCTCCCGACGCTATTCCTGATAACGGTTTGTTTCAGGTAACCATCATCCGCAAAATCGGATTGTTTGGAATACTTCGTAACCTGGCCGGATTATATTCCGGAGCATATTTAAAAGATCCGCGCGTTTCAACTTATTCAGCCAGCCGGGTTTCCATTAGTGCAGCAAAAAACATTGCAGGAGAAGCAGATGGCGAAATACTGGGCGACAACAAATTCGATATTGACCTGTTTTCTCATAAATTGAAAGTAATTTATAATCCTGAAAAATATTTAAAATTTGACTAACTTGTTTTCTTTTTAATTTCATGAACAATATTTCATGTTTTTCCGTTTGAAGTTTCAATCAAAAAATTAATCTATGAAATTAGTTGACGAATTTAAAGCATTTGCCATGCGCGGAAACGTGGTCGACATGGCTGTGGGTATTATCATTGGCGGAGCCTTTGGAAAAATTATCAGTTCGGTAGTGGCCGATGTAATTATGCCGCCGATTGGACTACTTCTGGGCGGGGTGAAGTTTACCGATCTGAAACTGGTACTGAAAGATCCCGTTTTGGATGCCGCAGGAACAATAACTACTCAGGCAGTTTCAATCAATTATGGTAATTTTATTCAGACTACGGTCGATTTTCTGATTATCGCTTTTGCCATTTTCATGATGATCAAGGCGATGAACAGCTTGAAGAAAAAAGAAGATGCCCCGGTTGAAGCTCCTGCTCCACCAGCTCCAAGCAATGAGGAATTGCTGTTAACCGAAATCAGGGATTTGCTGAAAAATAAATAATCCTATCAACGAGAACTGACGGGGTGACTTGGAGTCACCCCGTCAGTAAATACAGTAATTTTATACGACATGCGGATGATCATCCCACCTTTCCTCAAGCCCGGCGACCGGATCAGGATCATTTCACCTGCCGGAAAAGCACAGAAAGATAAAATTCTTCCAGGCATTGAATTGTTGCAGGACGAAGGTTATGAGGTGGTGGTGGGACGGCATGTTTTTGGCAAGAATTTTCAGTATTCCGGAACCGATCCGCAACGGGCTGCCGACCTTCAGGAAGCCATTAATGATCCGGAAACCCGGGCAATTATTTGTGCCCGTGGTGGCTACGGATCTCTTCGCATCATTGAAAAAACAGACTTTTCGCCGCTCCTGAAAAATCCCAAATTGTTGGTCGGATTCAGCGATGTAACTGTATTTCATACAATTTTAAACAAGCTTGGAATAGCCAGCATTCACGGTGCCATGCCTGGGTTCTTTCTTGAAAACCTGAGACCCTCCAAAAGTTTTTTTAGTCTGATGGAATTGCTTTCCTCCGGAAGCTCGGATGTTAAAATCCAGGCTGAAGAGAACAATCGTTACGGAAGCTGTTCCGGAGAATTGGTTGGCGGAAACCTTTCGCTCCTGTACAGCCTTCAGGGAACTC
>CAILJH010000145.1 GCA_903834475.1 uncultured Prolixibacteraceae bacterium
AAAGTGTAGTTGAGTTCAATTTCCCCAAAGGTTAAAAAATTATCATTCAGCCATTCTTCCAGTTCCTTTTCCAGGAGTGATTTGGTATTATCCATTACCATTTGTAAAGCCTCGGTAATGTATACATCATCGGGGAACCAGAAACGGGTAGTTTTTACAGGGTAATGCAAACGGCGGTTTTGCAGAAAGTTCAAAAAAGCCGGAACTTCTTTTCCCATCTTATCCAGCATATCGGGATCGTCTTTCAGGCCTTGAGCCCTGAAAGAGGGTACTTTCAGAACAGCAAAGCGGTTTTCACCGGAGTCGATCTGCATAAAGTTGCGCTCATCATTCGAACAAAAAATCAGATGTGTAAAGTTCTCTATTACTTCAGCATTTGAACCTTTGCCTTCCAGCCACATCATCTTGCCTGTTGCCATGTTCTTAATCATTTCTTTGGTGGTTTTATCATGCAGCGGAATATGTCCTTCATCAATGGCTACAAAAAGCTTTCCGGCAAAATGGCTGGTAAACTTTGGATTGAAACGTTGATTATCAAGAATAGCCATGTTGGCCCCATAAATCAATTTCAGAAAATCCAGAAAGGTGCTTTTACCGGTATTCCTTTCTCCGCTTACCAATGCCAGGATCGGAAGCCGCTGCCGCGGATTCAGGTATGAAAGCTGTATGTAGTCCAGACCAAATTGGTAAAGAACTTCTCCATCAATATTGCAGGCTGAAAAGATATGTTTCAAAAATTTTTCAATGGTTGGCCACTCACCGGCCACAGGATCCCAATCAACCGGGTGATAGATATTGAACAAGCTACTTACAATGCCTTTGTGATTGGTGGTAACAACACGCTGGTATTCAGCAGAGTTGTTAGGTTTGTTCACAAATGAATCGTAGTGGGGTACCTGATTGATAAAATCCTTGCCGTAATCCCTGCCGATTTCGCCAACAGACCAGGGTTTTAGCACTTCCTCATACTGGTCGTGTGCATTGTTGATCATGATGCGCTTATAATAATATGGGCCAACGCGCAGAAAAAGTCTTGTATCAGTGTATTGGATCTTTTCCAGCTTATCCCCATCATGGCAATAGCACACCGATCTGAAAACAAACTCGTGTTGTTTCAACTGGTCGGCATGGTAACTGTAAAAGGAAAAGACATCCTTCAAGCGGAGATGAGAAAGCAGTCTGTTCTGACTATTCTCTGTCAGGTTGATGCAATCGAAAAACGAATTCTCCTGTGATTTGAAATTCTGAAGATGGATAAATGTGCGGTCGGGATGTTTCTTCTCCAGATCATCAAGGGTGATAACCTGTTCAAATTGAAACTGGTGTTTGATGTTGGTCCAGATCAGCGTGATGTCCCTGTCGAAGGAATCGAGCAGATCCTTGAACTTTTTGACCGCCAAAAATACATCGTACAGGGGCCAGGACAGATCCTTCTCGCTGCCATGGGAAAATCCGGGATCGAGCACATCGGAGTTATATACTAACACAACTGTGTGTACTTTTTTTTCCTGCAGTAGTTGGGTGAAATCGGGATGCAGAACCTGAAGGTTTTCGCTATACTGGTTGGTGATTCCCTTGTAACCAACAATTGGGATTCCGGCTTTTAGAGCAGATTCGGCAGTAAATGGCATATCGGTAACAAAAAGGGAAGCAACAGTTTTTTGATTGCTTACTTCAACCGGAAGATAAACTGGCTGCTCGAATGCCTGCTGAATATTCAGCATGAGTGGTTTGTAGGATAAAAGGGGTGAAAATCCTGTTATCCCTTTTGAATTATCTGTATTCATTCTTTTTATTCTTAGGATTGTTTTTCTTGTTGAGCTTGTTTTGCTTTTTCCTGAATATGAAGACCAATGGCCTGCCGGTTCTTGATTTTGTTGATCGCTACCATGTCGCTTACACGAGGCAAGTCTTGCTTGAAATGATCGGCCTGACTCATGGAGATATTGGCAGCCGTGCGCATTCGCTCCTGAGCGTATTGTTCGAACCAGGAGAGAACTTTCATCCCATCGATTTCTGCAAAGAGCTGACCGAATTCTCCTTTTTTGATCTTACGGAATACCAGGTTAATATCGGCAAGGTTTAGATAAGGGTATTCCTGAACAATGATGGTGGCGGTTTCTTCAATCTGTTCGGGAGACATTTTTCTCAGTGCATTCACAAAATCGTTCAGATTTACGATCCAGACGGATACGTAAGCAATCTGAAAATCTTCTGAATATTCCCTACGGATACTTGCCAGAGTTGGTGCGGAACTACTTATAGCCAAAGCCGGGGAATTCTCCCGAGCAAATACCCGAAGACATTTGCTCGGAGCGTATTCAGCCAGAAAGCTTTGTTTTGTCGCCGGAAGATTTGATTTGGATTGATATTTTACGATTTCATCCATGATTATTCTGCGCCTAAACGGTTCATTAATTGTTGTTTGTAGTCGGTTTGCCGCTGATCAACTAATTTCTTAGTTATAGCTTTTTGATCTTTGAGATCAAAGAACCCTTTCCAGCCTTTTTTGATCGATTGATGAATGATCTCAATGGCTTTTTCCATGTCTCCACCTGAAAGATCAACCAGATCTTTCAGTGCTCCTTGTTCACCAATTTGTTTGTAGGCAAACTGAAACTGTTCTTTTTTGAAGTTGGTCCATAGTTTCCAGGCTTGGGTAAACCGATCATCTTCCCAGGGAAGTTCTACCTTGATGTTTCCATCAAGTTGATTGCGGATCCAAGAGTGAAAACTGACCAGAATCTTCTGTGATTGATCATAGCGTCCAGCTTGGCCTTCGGTTATTTTTCCTCCTTCTGCCAGTTCCTGAAACAGTTCCTGAAGCTGACCAACGGCTTTAACGTATTGTGGGATCATCGTTTGGTTTGTAATTTATACTCAATGTTTTAGTACTGTATTGATCGCTTTTACAGATCGATTACCCATCCCATTAATGCCCGAAATATCTGGTAATCGTCTTTATCCGGATATTTTTCAATCAGGTTGTCAATAGCCCGATTGGGAATACTCATGCCGGCAAAAACTTTACTTGAGCTCCAATTTCGTGCAAATCTGAGATTCCGGAGCAGTGTAATTTTTGTAGCTATTTTGGCATTGTGCTGATCAACTTCCTTGACGATCATTCGGAACAAACACCTTGCATCTGATAATTCCTGATCTTTCAACTCATCAAGTAAGCGGCGAAATTGATCATCACTCACAAAGGCTTTTCGCTTACTCAATTGTTCTCCGGCCCAATACTTGACTATTTGAAACTGCTTTCTTTGTTTTTCTTCTGTTGTCATTGGATGATTGGATTTAAGAATTGCAATAAATCTTAAAGCGGTCGAGAAATTCAAGTTTTGCTTTTTCCGGATTCATATAGGTAATTCGTCCTTCATTATAAAAAGCGTTGTATTCCACTTCCTGAATAAACAGATCGGTAGCTTTAATCAGGTGCAGGCTGGAATAGTCCATTTCGTATTTTGCGCAGATCGCTTTCATGATGTTTTCTTCCACTTCGGCAAACTGAGGAATGCGAACTTTCAGCGGTTTTATCATATCACCGATGTATGCTTCAGCAGCATCGTGAAGAAGAGCCAGTAGTTTCAGTTTAGGATCAATGAAGAAATCCCAGAATGCAAATTCATCGCAAACCATTACACAATGCTGGGCAATGGAGAAATAGGAAGGTGTCAGTCCGGAGAAATGGCCTTTATTCGACAGCCCGGCGGCAATGTCGCGGATATCGATCATTTCAGGTGTTGGTTCAAACAGGCTAAACTGTTTTCCTGAAAGGGTCTGTATGATTCCGGTTTCTATGGAAAGGTCAAGAATATTCATGGTTCAGAGATTTCAGGTTGAAGACTTAAACTTTGCTCATTGATATCATTTGTTCGTTTCCGATTAATGTGAAGAGCCGACTGCAGGATGGATTCTGCCAGGAGTTCATCGCGAAGAGCGCATTGGATAAGCATTCGGGTTATTTCAGTTTCATCGCCCATATAGGTAACGGCACATTTATTCCCGGATTTAATAATTGAAAGTGTTGGCATTTTTATTAATTTTTGAAAGGTTCTAATTATTTGGAATTGCAATGATTTATAAGAATGGGGGCACCGATCAGGAATCTACCCCCATAGCTGTCCG